>ONYP01000004.1 GCA_900322135.1 uncultured Prevotellaceae bacterium | reverse complement strand
CCCTGTGCAATCTTTTCAATCTGTTTCATTGTGTAGTAAATGTGATTAATGGTTTTTATTGGATGAATAATTCTTGCGGTCATTCAAGATGTCGGCCAGATTGGCCAATGCCCACTCAATCAGGCTGTTGATGTGCGGCATGAGTGACTTGCCACGCTCGGTGATACTGTATTCCACCCGTGGCGGTATCTCGGCATAGGCCCGCCTCGATACCAGTCCGTCGGCCTCCAGATTGCGCAGCACCACGGTGAGCATCTTCTGCGAGATGTCGGGGATGGCCGCCAGGATGTCGGAATACAGTATCAGCATCGACCAGCGGTCGCTGATGCGCGACAGGATATTGCGTATCGGGCAATCAGGAAAGTATGGATCAACTATAATGTCTCGTAACATATTTAGTTCTGATTTTCAGTTATACTAACTTTTCTCTCGTTTCGGTTGCAAAGTTACTAACGATGTTCCGAACCGCAATGAACCGCCCGAAATGTTCGCTACGCACTTTGATGTTAGAAATGGGCAAATCAGCGGATTAGAAAACTCACTTTTATGTTTTGTTAAGACTTGAACACTCCACCCTAGAGAAAATGAAAACAATAAATACAAAACGGACGATAAACGAACTTTAGTCCAGCAAAGCCAATGTAACGGATTACACTAATTGAGCAACCGCATTCCAGAAGACTGGAATGCGGTTGCTTATCAAAACAATCAGAATCTTCAGTTGTTTGAAAGATGGGCGCGCAAGCCTCTCTAAACCGCGAGCACTGCGAGCATAAATGCGGATGCCTCTCTAAACTCTAAACTCTAAACTGCGAGCGCAGCGAGCATATTCAGCTGTTGAAGTAGTCGAAGCCTGTGATCGTGTCAACGAAGCGATGGACATAGTTGCGGTTGGTCGTGGGCCACTGGAAGCCGTAGCGGAAGAGCACCTGCGTGGTGTAAGTGTTCTCGGGTTCTATCCAGCGCATCTGGTGGGTGGTGCTTAGGTTGTAGGCCATCAGCGGTCGCAGCAGGGTGACGAGGTCAGGATTGTCCATCATCCGTTGCAGGGCCTCCTGGAATTCTTCCCTCTCCACGCGTTTCAAGGTGATACCCGCGTCGGCAAAGCCATTCAAGATATCGGCGAAGTACGGGTGGTGGATGTTATAGGGATGGAATACGGTGCAATCCCTGGGCGTTGTGGCCAGCAACATGATGGCGTGGGCCACATCGTCGACCGGAGAGAACTCAAAGGTCTGGCTGAGGGCATCATAGGGCACCATACCGATGATGACATAGGCCCGGAGCAATGCCAGGAAATTGTTGGTGTTGAAGTTGATCTGGAACTCGCCATCCTTCTGGCGGGCCGAGAGGTTGCCCACACGCATAATCTTGGCATCGAGGCCGTTATGGTAGATGGCATCGAGCACCAATTCCTCGGCCTTGAACTTGGAGTAGACATACTTGTTGGCGTCGATGTTCTGGCCGAGCCACAAATCCTGCTCAGTGAGTTTGACATCGGGACCGGGGAGGCCGTCGACACTCAGGCCTGCAATGCTGGTCGTGGAGATGTGGATGAGACGGGAGCCTGTGCGCAGGCAGAAGTCGATGAGTTGTCGCACACTCTCGATGTT
The DNA here is from genome assembly GCA_900322135.1 of uncultured Prevotellaceae bacterium. Lineage (GTDB taxonomy): Bacteria > Bacteroidota > Bacteroidia > Bacteroidales > Muribaculaceae > Sodaliphilus. The sequence goes on along the minus strand of ONYP01000004.1, from coordinate 67,348 downwards.
GACCAGTTCGATGTCGTTGCCTGCCGAGAAGTGTTTCACATTGGCCACGCAGTTGACGACGGTGAGGCCCTTACAGTCGAGACTGTCGAGGGCACCCGGCTGGGTCACCTCGGCAGCAAACGGGGTGACGCGCTCGTCGAAACGGCTAAAGGCCTCGGCATCACCGAAGTAATAGAAGTACATGGTTTTGAGGCGTCGCATCGGGTCCTCGCCGCCCTTGACGCGCAGCGGGCAATAGATGTGGCCGTCGTGGGTCGTGAGCAACTCGTTGAGGATGTGCATGCCCAGATAGCCCGTGGCGCCCGTTAATAACACATCGCCGACGGGTTGACGCTCGCCGCCGAGGAAGGCCTCCAGGGTGTTCTTCTTGAGTTCGGCATTGAGGGCCGCGAGTTGCGGATTGGCTGCCGCAGCGGCTTCGTCCTTCACGCTCGGCTCTTCGGCCTTGGCCACTGTTTCTTCACCTTCCTCGCCCTTTTCACTGACAAAGGCCGCCAATGCCCTTGGCGTCTTCTGGTTAAAGAGGTCGTTGAAGACAATCTGCACGCCGTGCTTGCTGGCTTCCACGATGACCTTGATGGCGTTGAGGCTGGTACCGCCAATCTCGAAGAAATCGTCGAGGGCGCCCACCTGCTCGATGCCCAACACCTCGGAGAAGATGCGGGCAAAGAGTTGTTCGGTCTCACCTTCGGGAGCTACATAGTCGATGCTGCGTTTCAGTTCGGGTATGGGCAGGACCTTGCGGTTGATTTTTCCGTTGGGTGTCATCGGCATGGCATCGAGGCGCATATAGGTGTCGGGCACCATGTATTCGGCCAGCGACGATGCGGCAAGGGCGGCGCGGAGGCTCTCGTCGTCGATGGCTGCCCCCTCGACCACGGTATAGTAGAGCACCAGGTGCTCGTTGCCCATCACCTTGCGGACCTCGGCAGCAGCCTGGCGGACGCCCTCGATGTTGAGCGCTTTGCTTTCAATCTCGCCCAACTCGATGCGGAATCCGCGCAACTTGACCTGGGTGTCGATGCGTCCCATGTATTCTATCTGTCCGTCCTCGTTCCAGCGGCACAGGTCGCCGGTATGGTACATGCGCACAGGTCGACCCCAGCGGTCCTGGCGGACGAACGGGCAGTCGACAAACGATTTGGCCGTGCGTTCGGGCAGGCGCCAATAGCCGCGTCCCACCTGAATGCCGGCGAAGCACAATTCACCGGCCACGCCCTGGGGCACCAGGTTGCCGGCCGTGTCGACAATGAAGTTCCAGTTGTTGGCCACGCTCTCGCCGATGGGGATGTTCTCGATGCGTTGTCCCGGCGGGATGCTATAGTAGGAGGTGTCGTCGGTGCACTCGGTCGGGCCATAAACATTGATAATCTCGATGTGGTCACTGTAGACGCCATCCATCTTCTCGCCGCCACCCGTGGTGAAGCGGATGGGCAGGTCGTCGAAGGTGTTGAGCAGCAGGCAGGTCATGGCCGTGGAGTAGCCGCCACCGGTGATGCGGTGGTCGATGAGGAACTGGCGTATGGCGTTCAGGTCCTTGCGTATCTCGGTGGGCATGATGTGGAATGAGCCGCCCAGGGTGAGCACGGGGTACATGTCCTCGATGTGGGCATCGAACGAGAATGAGCGGTGGCCGCTGATACGGTCTTCGGCGGTCAGTTTCTCCATGTCGATGACCACGGCAATGAAGTTGCGCAGGCCAGCCTGGTGGAGCATGGCGCCTTTAGGTTTGCCCGTAGAGCCCGAGGTGTAGATCATATAGGCCAGGCCATCGGGGTGCGACAGGTCGATGGCCCCCACGGGAGAGGCGCCTGCCGCCGAGACCATGAAGTCGTCGATGAAGAACGTGCGGGCCATGGCGGTGTCGAAGTTCCCCTCGGCCTGCTTGGCAGCCAGCACCTCGTGCGAGGTGATGAGCACCTTGGACTCGGAGTTCTCGAGCATATAACTCAGTCGCTCGTTGGGATACTCGAAGTCCAGGGGCGTATAGGCGGCACCGGCCTTGTGGATGGCCAAGACGGACAGCGGGAACTCCTTGGTGCGGTCAAGCATGACGCACACGAAGTCGTCGGGCCTTACGCCGAAGTCGATGAGCCGGTGGGCAAGCATGTTGGAGTAGCGGTCCATCTCGCCGTAGGTCAACTGGCTGTCCTTGTCCACCACGGCGGGGGCGTCGGGCGTGCGCTTGGCCTGCTCGGTAAAGAGGTTGGCAAAGGTCTTGCTCAGGTCCACCTCGATGTCCTTGCCGGTTCCGATTCTGATGATGCGCTCGGCTTCGTCGTCGCTGACGATGCTAACGGTGGCAATGGAGGCGTCGGGGCGAGCCATCATCTGCTGCACGGTGGCCTTGATGGCATCGGCCATGATGCGCATGGTCTTGCGGCTGTTCATCGTCAGGCTCGACTGGATGCGGATGTCGTAATATTCGCCGTCACCGGCGGGAGCACCGGCTTCGTCGGCCCCCACCATGAAGATTTGTGCCAGCAGGTCATTGAACACATCGCCGCGGTCCTGCTGTACAAACGCGCAATGCTTGTCGCCAAAGTGGTATTCCTCCTCCCACCCGGGCAGGGCGGTGAAGTTGAACGAGATGCCTGGCTGCACGCCCAGGTCGCGGCAGAAGTGGGTGAACGGATAAGCCAGTTGCGACAGCGTGGCCTTCATCTCGTCACGCACCGTGGCGATGTACTCGCGCACGGTCTGCTCCTGCTTGATTTCCATCATGAACGGGATGGTGCGCACAAACATGCCGTAGGTTTCACGCACGCGCGGGTCGTGGCGACCGTGATAGACGGTGGTGTAGGCCACCTTATCCTCGCGCATGATTCGGGCAAGCACATAGCTGAATGCCGCCTGGAATATCTGATAAGGAGCAAAACCATGCTCCTGGCACCAGCGGTCGACCATCGGCCGGCTGATATAGGCCGACTCCTGCCCCATCTCTCCCACGGGGTTCTCGGGACGGCTCGAGAGCGTGGCCAAGTCCACGCCGGCATATTTCTCCTTCATCACGCTTTGGGCACGCTGGTACTCGTCGTCACCCAGGTGGGCATACTCGTCGGCGGCAGCCTCCAGCAAGCCGTACTGCTGCACGGGCAGGGGCTTCCCCTCGTAGGCCAGCGGCAGGTCGCGCTGCGGGAACAGCCTCAGGTAACTCGTGCCGTCGGTCACCATATGGTGAATGTCGACCAGCAAGTAGTTCTTCTCGGGAGTCGTCACCAGTTCTGCCCTGATGAGCGGCTCGTCGCCCATGATGTCGAACGGGCGGCAGAAGCCGTGGTAGGCATAGTCCTGGAAGTCGGCCTCGGACATCGCGCGACGCGCGACGGTCAGCGTCTTGCTATCGTCGACATACTGGCGGGGCTCGCCGTCATCGTTGATGACGAAGCGCATCCGCAGTTCCTCCCTTGCAGCGAAAATGGTTTGCAGGGCTGCCTCCACGCGGTCCAGGTCGATGTCGCCGGTCAGGGGCACGATACACGGCAAGTTGTACTGCATCACTTTCGGGAATTTCATGCAGTCATAGAATACTCCCAGTTGCGATTGAAGCAAAGGATAAAGTTCCATATCGTTAATCATTTAATTATTATATTTTTTTTACACTCCACAAAGTTAATAGGCATATCAGCAGTCAGTTATTTGTTGAACCGTTTTCCATCCCATCTCAATTTCGACTGCTTAGTGGTGCCGTCGGCATTCCATCGAGTGGTAATGATGTCCTTGCCAGTACGCGGCAGTTCATACAAGAGGCTGTAATCAATTTCGAACCCTGGAGGATCGCAAGCCACCATTCGTTTCGTAGAATTGTCGTAGCGAAAGAAGTAAAGGCAACTCGTTTCGGTCACACAGGGCCCACTATCTGAATAGCTTGCCATATCGTTGAAAGCGATTAGTTTGTGTTTCCCGTCCGACTCGTTCCAGTAACATACTTCCAGCCTGAAAACAACATCTGGGTATTCATCGTAAACATGTTCAAAAAGGATGTATCCGTTTTTGGAATCGATGGTCAACTTTTCACCTTCCTCTTGTGGAAGGCCTTTGCGATCCCGTTCCATGGCATTTTGCAATATAATCCATGGGCGGTCGCCACTTTCATCCTCGTCTTCAAAGTTCAATGAAGGGAATGCGGCCCATGCAAAATCCGTAACGGCAGGCTTGGAGCCTGCATAGTTCACTTTTATACCATTCTGTGCCACCATCGACAGTGCGAGGCAAGAAAGGACAATTGCCGATATTATTTTTTTCATAACTGAAAAAATTATATACGCAAAAATGATAATTTTACTTTCTTCACAGCTGCAAAGATAGCAAATTGTTGCAATACATACTTGTTTTGCCTCGATTATTATGTCACAGGCCATGAATTGATGGTAAGCAGTTAGGTTGGAGCCGTCTCAACAATGCTCAAATAAATTTGGCATTGTCTTCGGGTTGGATAAATTCCTCACGCTCGACAATGAAAACATGCTTTCATTGTTCTTGCTTAATCGGAATATTGCACTACCGTTCGCGGTGCGCAAGGTGGGCGGCGCCTCGGGAAAATCAAAATAAATTTTGTTTTCCGCTCGGCTTGCACTACCTTTGCAGTCAAAGAAACTATTAATCCTGCGCTGGCAGCCATGTGCCGCACGCAAAAACCATTTGACAACTTTATATGAACAGATTTCTCACACTTGCTCTGGCAATAGGCCTCGCCTTTGCCGGCTCAGCACAAGACCGTTCCCAGGGCGGCATCAGCCCCGACATGATGCGCCAGATTGTCTCCTCATCGTCAGCCAAGCAAAACAAGGCCATCAGCAATGCCATGGCAACGAATGCCATCGACGACCTTGCCCGGAACTACCGCAACGAAAAAGTGTCAGACACTTACTTCAGCGTCGAGACACCCAAGCAGTCGATTCACAACCAGCGTCAGAGCGGACGATGCTGGATGTACTCGAGTTTCAATGTGCTGCGCGCCAACTTCGCGCATCGCCACGGCGACTCCATTGCCGTGGAGTTCTCCCACGACTACCTCTTCTTCTACGACCAACTCGAGAAGGCCAACCTCATGCTGCAAGGCGTGATTGATTGCGCCGACAAGCCCATCGACGACACGCGCGTGCAGTTCTTCTTCCACCATCCCATGAACGATGGCGGCACCTTCTGCGGCGTGGCCGACCTTGCCGAGAAATACGGCCTCGTCCCCGTTGAGGCACAGCCCGAGACCTACTCGGCTGAACGCACCTCTCGCATGAGCCAACTTGTCGCCTCAAAACTGCGTGAATACGGATTGGAACTGCGCCAGATGGTCGCTGACAAGAAGAGCAAAAAGGCCATCAACCAGCGCAAGACCGAGATGCTCGGCACCATCTACAACATGCTCTCGCTCACGCTGGGCGAACCCATCCAGTCGTTCACCTACACCTTCCGTGACAAGAACGGCAAGGCTGTAGGTCCCGCACGCACCTACACTCCGCTGGAATTCTACCGTGAGACGGTAGGCGGGCCCATCAACGGCACATTCATCATGGCGATGAACGACCCTCGCAGGGAGTACTACAAGACCTACGAGGTGGAATATGACCGTCACACCTACGACGGCCACAACTGGCGCTACATCAACCTGCCCATGGAGGACATCGCAGCCATGGCCATCGCCTCGCTCAAGGACTCCACCAAGCTCTATGCCAGTTTCGATGTGGGCAAGCAACTCAACCGCGACAACGGATACCTCGCCCTCGACAACTTTGACTATGCCACCCTGTTCGGCACCACATTCCCCATGGACAAGGCCCAGCGCATTGCCACCTTTGACAGCGGTTCAACGCATGCCATGACGCTTTGTGCCGTCGACCTTGATGACAACGGCAATCCCATCAAGTGGAAAGTGGAGAACTCCTGGGGTGGCGACAGCGGACAGAAAGGATACATCATCATGACCAACGAGTGGTTCAACGAGTACTCCTTCCGCCTGGTCGTGGACAAGAAATATGTACCGCAAAACATCCTCAAGGCTGCCGAAACCAAGCCCGTGATGGTCATGCCCGAAGATCCGCTCTTCGGCACCGATGACTGATAATCTCGCGCTAGACTCCTGACGGCAACCGTTACCGCAGCAGGAGTTTTCCTAAACCAAGGCAAACAGAATGCCCCGGCCTCACACTGATTGAAGCCGGGGCATCGTTCTAGCCGTAGTTCAAGAGGACTGTGAGCCGCTCACGCACGAGCGCAAGCACTTCACGCACCTCATTGACGGTTGCCTTGCCGTCGTCATCGAGCATCTCTACAGCCTGCTGGAGCAGACGGCAGTCGTCCTCGGTGAGCGGCATTCCGTTGATCGAGTAGTCGGGGTCGGCGTAGCGGTAGTAGATCTTGTCAAAGACCTCTATGGGGGCGTTGTAGCCCAACTTGTCGGACCGCATGATTTGGAGGTCGCCCTGCACGGTGCGCACCGACACCCCCTTGGAGATGCCCTCCATCTCGTTCAATGCTGCCGAGCATGCGTCGGTCAGGTCGTCTATGGTCCATAGTCGGAACCTGTTGCGCAGGCAGCGGTCTATAGTCTTGTAGCGTATCAACGCGTTCTTGTTTGCCGGCATATTTATGTGATGTAATTGAATTGTCCATAATGCTAGTTAATTAAAGTGTTGCTGAGCGGCTGCTCATGATGTCACGAATCTGATAAAATGAAATGGGCTTATAATCGTTGTTGTCCACACCCACATCATATTGTGTGGATCGCAACATCGCCAGCTGTTCTTCAAACCTGCAGGAATGGCCATCTCGGGAATGAATGTGGCCATGCAGTTGCCACACTTTGCCATGTGAATCGCCATAGCACAGGAAGGGATGGTGATTGAGGAACACAGCTTGATTGTCGATAACGACATACATCTCAAACGCAACATGTTCAAAGCGTTCAATCAGCTCGGAACGCAGGTGTGCAATGTCGTGGTTGCCCACAATCAGCACAATCCTCCCGTTGAGTCGGTCCAGGACCTGGTTCCATGCTGCCGTGTTACCAAAGACGAAGTCGCCCAGGTGGAACACCAGGTCATTCTTGCCGACGACGCTGTTCCAGTTGTCAATCAGCACCTCGTTCATCTCATCGCGGTTCTTGAAGGGACGATTGGCGTGACGCAATATGCTTGAGTGGTTGAAATGGGTATCGGATGTGAAAAACACTTTCTTCCCCGAGAGCGTATCTCTGGGTTTCATCTTGTCGGCTTGCTTCAAGATCATGCCGATTGTGTCTAGATTCTCCTTCATGATTTGATGATTTTGTGCGCCACAGTCGGCGCGATTAATAATAATTGTGTCGGCGGAAGCCAATCAGTACAATTCATGTAATTCGTAGTTTAAAAATAAAAGTGGTTGGAATGTCAGCTTCGGGACTTTCCAACCACTCTTATTCTTTATTGTTGAGTAGTATCTGTGACGGGATGATTACACTTATTTTACATCATGGGGTAATGCAGGTCGTGTAACCAGGAAAGCCGTTGAGCTGGTGCGTGGATTTTTGTCACTTGAGGGACAGGTGTGGCAATAGCCTTCAAAGCAGCTTGTACTCTGAATGCCTTTGCCAATCCATATGTTAACTCGTGTCAGCACGACGGCTTGTTTTTTAAATTGGGCGCAAAATTACACCTTTTTGCTAAACCCGCCAAATTTCTGTCAAATTATTTCAAAATATTCACTCAGCCGCACACACGGGTTCCCCACATTGAGATACTGTGCCCTGGAACTATTCCTGTCGCCCAATTATTGCGGCGACCTGATTCTTCACATGACCGATGACACCGCCAGCAATGACATCCGTCGTTTCGTCATGCAACGCGTGCAGCAGTTGCTCATCGGCGGAGCAAACATCGCCCAGACAGCCGAACAACTGGGATTCGACTATCCGCAACACTTCACCCGTGTCTTCAAGAAATGCTATGGTGTGTCACCCAGCGCCTATCTGAAACAACGGTCCAGATAGGCTATTTGGCATTCACGATGCTGTTAATCCACTCGAAGAGTTCATCGAGGGCATAGTCGCCGCTGTGGGGACGGTTCCATGCCAGCAGGAAGTTGACATCCTTGCCCGCATTCTGTAGTTTGAGGGCGAGGTTGATGGGCACGGGGAATGAGGTGTCGCGGTCGCGTGCCCCGTGTCGGATGTACCAGTGGGGTGCAACATCGGTCACGCCGTCGCCGATGAAGTTCATCGGGTTCATCAGACGCACATTTTCGCGGATTTCATCGGTCACCACCGTGCCGGTCTTGGCAGCGCTGTAATCGGTAAAGTTGACCTTGCTGCCGCTCTTGTCGCCGAACTCCTCGTTCTCGCCCGAGACACGGCCGCCCGCAACGCCCTGGGTGTCAAAGGCGGGCGCGGTCTTCAGCGGCTGGGTTGAAACGACATAGTTGAGGTAAGTCGGCATATCCAGGTCGATGATGTACTCGCCAGGCTTGCCGCCGCCACGGCCACCGTGTTGCATCATCGGCGGCATCTGTCCACCACCCTGACGCACGCCGCCGTTGATGGGAGGCATCCCCCCCATTTCCTCCTCGCTGAACTTGAAGCCGAGGCTGTCGGGGATGTCGGCACCGGCATTCTTGGCGATTTGCGCCGAGCGGATGAGTTCACGCTTGATATGATCCAGGTAGTTGTCGGCAGTGAGCAGCGTGCCGTCGGGCAAGTAAAGGTTCAGGCTCTCGAGATAGGTGGGGAACAACGCCTTCAACTCGTCACTCACGGCGAGCACGGCGGCATCACCCTGCTGACGGCTGTCGGTGCCGTTATAAAGCCACTCATAGGCCATGTCGGCATGGTCCAGGTCGATAATCGGGCAATAGCACACCGAGGCAAACACATCGTCGCGCTGCTGGGCGGCACCCATGGCACGCAACAGCGGCTCGTAGGCAGGGTTGTTGCCCGTGGCACCCATCAGACTCGACATTGCTCCTCCGGCACTGGTGCCGTCGGTGATGATTTTCTCGGCATTACCAAGCATCACATCGTCAAACTGGCGCAGGTAGCGGATGGCGGCCTTCAGGTCCAGGATGGCAGCAGGGGCACGGCCCGTGTAGATGGTCTGTCCCTTCTTGATGCCGGCTTTTTTGTCGGTTCGGGTGGCAACCACCGTAGAGTTGCGGCCTCGGCTGCCGGGGATGGCGACCACATAGCCCTCCTTCAATGCCCTGCCCGTGGCATCGCTGGCCTTGGGCTGCTGAGCCGGGGCTGCCATATAGCCGCCCACATAGGTGCGCAGCAGTATCGGCGTCTGCTGCGTCGCTCCGTCGGGCACATACACATTGATGGTCTGATAGGCGGAATCTTCCACATTGGTCACGAAGAACATACCCTCATAGGCCGTAAAGTTCACCTCCTGGCCATCGGGCATCGTTAAGGTCCTCGTCTCGCCGATTGCCGGGTCAAACGCCAGTTGCGGCGGCGTTTTCACCGCCCTTGTCTTAGCGCCAGCACCAGCCACCACGGCAAGCGCCAGCATCCATGTCAATATCCTCTTCATGTGATTCTTGAATTAATTACCTGCTCCAAAAGTAATCAAAAAAACAACATAGGCGGTTCACAAAACCCGGATATTTTTTCTTTTCCTAATGTACTTCTTGCTCAAAGACTTAACGAAAATCAGAAAAAGCGCTTCTTTAGACAAGCGGGGAATAGGGGCGTTATCTGCGAAACAGGGTCTGATATTGAGAATAATGAAAACATTTTATGGGGGATTCATAGATATTTTGTATCTTTGTCTCGTTGGATACGGTAAATAACAGGGTTGATGGACTATGTAAAACTGGGGGATTCCGACCTGCTTGTATCGCGCATCTGCCTGGGCTGCATGGGATTCGGCACCCCGACCATCGGCCAGCACTCATGGACCATCGGCGAGGAGCCGACTCGGGAAATCATCCGCCTGACAGCCGACGACAACGGCAACCAGGAAGAGCCCTATGCGCCCCACAACCTGTCGGGCGTGATGACCGTCAACAAACCGATTATGGACGCTGAACCCGTGTGGGTGGCGGCCGCAAAGAATAAATGAACTTTTAACACCTGATAGAATTATGAAACATCTCATGCGCATTTCAATCATTTCACTCTTGTTCATCATTGGACTGAGTGCCTGTGACAGTGTAATCACTGACCTCGACAAGTACCACCGCAATGCCAAGCAGGCCGTTGAAGCGCTCTTTAACGAGCTGCCCAACAAAAGTGACAAAAAGTTCCTCAAGGAAGCTGTGAAATTCAAAGAAGGGGACAAATTGAGCGACTTCCAAAAGAACGAATTCTTCAATCAAATCACCGGAAAGAAATTCAAGGTCACTGCCAAGAAAGCAAAGATTCGCGACGGCTATACCGAAGTGGTCTGTGACATCACACTGAGTGATGGCTCGGTCAAGGAAAAAAAATTCCGCCTTTACAAAGAAGATGATGTGTGGAAAACGCAGATTGGCTATGCTGAACTGCGAGACGCCATCTACAAGTGAATCCACTCACCCTATCGTGGCCGCAGGGGCCCACTCCCCCCAATCATGGGTGCGGCAAGCCTTGCACAATCAGTAAAAATGCTGAACTTTGCCGACTACCCATTTCAGCCACCTATTTTCCCCAATGCAGCCTGACGATAAACTTAGATTATTGAGTGAATGATCATCATCAGACCATATGTGACGGCTGACTGCCAGCCAGTGACGGAAATGTGGAACAGCGTCGTGCGCGAGGGAATCGCCTTCCCCCAAGTCGAAGAGTTGTCCATTAATGAAGCCGATGCCTTTTTCCGCGCTCAGTCCTATACCGGGGTGGCTGTCGATGACAAGACTGGCCAGGTGGTGGGGCTTTACATCCTCCATCCTAACAATGTGGGGCGATGCGGCCACATCGGCAACACGAGCTATGCCGTCAAGGAGGGACTGCGCGGACTCCATATCGGAGAAAAGCTGGTCAAGGATTCCCTGCAAAAAGGAGCACAGTTCGGGTTCCGCCTCCTCCAGTTCAATGCTGTCGTTGCATCTAACATTCATGCGCTTCATCTCTATGAACGGTTAGGTTTCACACAGCTTGGGCGCATCCCGCAAGGTTTCCTCATGAAAGACGGCCACTATGAGGACATCATCCTCTTCTATATCAAATTAATACAATAAGAATCACAACTCAACAATAACACAGCATCATCAAGGCATATTGCCTGGCGGCCGCTTTGATGCACGCTGTGCTCGCAGGTTAAAGGTTAGAGGTTAAATAGAGCTGCCGCATCCAGTGCATGGATGCGGCAGCCCATTTGTTTAATTCGTTTAATTGGCTTCGCCTAGGTAAAGGTTCGTATACAGTTTATTCTACAGTTTCATGACGCGTTTCATCTCCAGGTTCTCATAGCCCTCGGGGCAATGGGTCGAGAGATAGACTGTGGGATTGTTGCCGATGAACACGCGCACGCGGTCAAGGGTCTCGCGGGCTGCTGCCACATCCTCGAACACGATGGAGAGTTTGTTGGCCTTCAATGCGGCGTCACAGTAGGTCACATCGCCGTGGAACATGTAGTAGAGGCCGTCTACCTCGGCAATGACGATGCTGTTGCCCCGGGTGTGACCCTTGGCCTCGATGAACCAGATGCCCTCGGTCACCGGCATCGCGTTGGGGAAGTTGTGATAGGGCTGGCCATACTCGGCACGGACGATGTTGTCGCCCTCCAGCTTCATCGCATCGGCATCCTCGGGAGCAATATATATTTTGGCATTGGGAAACTCGCCGATGCAGTCGCTGTGGTCAGGGTGCTTGTGAGTGATGAGGATTTTGGTCACCTGCTCAGGTTTGTAGCCTGTGGCGGCAAACGCTGCCATATAGTCAGCCACCTTCTCGCCCATATATAGCGGAGCGCCCAGCTTCTTGGCTGGAGCATTGAAGTCGGCCTTGAAGCCGGTGTCAATCAATATCACCTCGTTGCCCGTGTCGATGAGGAAGTTCTGCAGACTGCTGCGGTAGATGATTTGGTCGTCAAAGGCTTCCCTACCCTCCTCGCCGCCAAAGGCGAACGGCTGGTTCATGAAGCCACCGTCAAACATACGGATTGCTTTGATAATCATATTTGTTCTGTATCTTAATTGGTGAGTAGTTACGCTGTTTCTTTTACAATTTGTTTACCAGGTCATGGATTTTCTGCTTGGTGGCATCGGTCTTCTGCTCATTAATGTCAGCGGTCACGATGCCGGTGTCCTCGACTTTCCAGTAATTGCAGATGTCGCGGTACTCGGCCATGGCGCCGTCATAAACACCGGGCGAATAAGAAGACATGAGCAACGCCATCTTCGTCACCTTGGCTGGACTGTTCACACAGTACATGCGCTGGATGGGTGCCTGGATTTGGGCGTTCATGGTGAAATAATAGATGGGAGCAGCCAAAACCAGCACCTGGGCCTCGGCCATCAACGGATAGAGCTCCTGCATGTCGTCCTTCTGGATACAGGCTCCGTTGCCCTTGCCATGGCAATATTCACAGGCCAGACATCCCGCAATCTTTTTCTTCGACACATTCACCAATGTCACTTCATGACCTGCTGCCTCGGCAGCCTTCTTGTACTCATCGGCCATCCAGGCGGTACTGCCGTTAGCCCTGGGCGAACTTTGTAAAATCAGGATTTTCATAGTGGTAATTATTGAGATTAATAATGACTTGCACGCAAATATACAAAAAAAACGCTACAGTCAAGCCATTGGCGTGAAAAAAGGCATGATAATTGATTCCACACCATGTGAAACCTACGCAAGCAACCCATCGTCAAGGCTGCCGAAACCAAGCCCGTGATGGTCATGCCCGAAGACCCGCTCTTCGGCACCGATGACTGAAAATCACGCACAGGAATCTTGATGGCAACCGTTACCGCAGCAGCTTTCCCATACCAGGGCAAACAGAATGCCCCGGCCTCAACCGATTGAAGCCAGGGCATCGTTCTTACCGTAGTTCAAGAGAACTGTGAGCCGCTCACGCACAACCACAAGCACTTCACGCACCTCATTGACGGAATGTAGGTCGTGTAATCGGGAAAGCCGTTGAGCCGGTGCGTTGGGAAATTGTCACAGTTGATTTTAATGCCAAATTTTGTGTCCATCTTTTCAAAAAATTCACTTAACCATGCGCTTTCCTGCATCAAAGGCCCGCTGCATGTCCTCCTCCCAGTGCTCGTCGCGCCACTGCCGCTTGGCAGGTTCCGAGAACCCGGCAAGTTCAAAGTTGTCATAGTTCTTCACCTGATAGGTGTTATAGGCAATCAGGCGTTCGGGTTTGCCCAGAGCGGCCTCAATGCAATACTCCATCGAGCCATAACCTTGACTGTTGTTACGCTCGGGCAGTCCATTCATGGTTTCAATCAGCAGCACGGGCATCTTTTTTGGAGCCGTCATGCTGTAATCGTTGTAAGAGAGCCACGGGAAGGCCAGGCGTTCGAGGAAAGTGCGCATCTGACCTGTCACATCACCGAAGTATATCGGTGACCCAAGTACCAGACCGTCGGCTTGGGCAATCTCTTCCAGCACAGGGGTCAAGGCATCCTTGAACTTGCAGACATTGGTTGCTCTGCCCTTGATTTTGCAGGCCATGCACGACCGGCAGCCCGTGTATGCGATATCGTAAAGACGCACCATCGTCACTTCGGCACCTGCTGAGCGGGCACCCTCGGCAACCTTCTCTAACATGGCGGCGGTATTCATGTTCTTGCGCGGACCGCCATCGATAATCATAATCTTCTTCATGTCACTTTGAGTTTTAGATTCATCGGCCAACACACCCAACGGGGATGACATGACGGGCAGAGCCGCCAGAGCCATCATTGTTTTCTTAATGAAATCGCGTCGGTTAGTAGCCATGTTGTCAATACAGTATGGTAGTTATCAGGGCTACAAATATAAACATTTTTCTTGAGGCAATGATATAGCTGTTGGCCCAAATATCTAATGAATGCAGTCCGAATGGGCTGCATCTCTCTTACTATTTCCGATTGATTGGAATAACCACGACATTATCGTACATACAACAATCAGATTGAAGGTAGTCCATAAAATCAACCGATTCGTCAAAATCACCTATTTTGAACCATATATAGTCAAACGCTGGCAGACCGTCATTGCCCCAAACCACAATTCTCATGTGCGCCTCTTGGTAAAGTCTGTCTAAAAGGGATGTGTTAATAACGGAAAACTTCTCGCGTGATATTAGTCTTTCAACATACAAATTAGTTATTCTGCAACCCCTTTGTCCTTTAATGTGGTTGTAATTCTCACTTTTCAAAGTGATATATGATACTACCCTGTCATTTTCGTCACGTAATGAGAAAGACAGGTTATGGTCGGCATCATTATATCCAATTGAATTGACAATGCTATCGTCAATAAAATCAATAAAACTATCGCTCTTAAATTTCATGCTGCAAAGATAATAAATTTCAGTATATCAAACTATTTATTTAGAGACAAATAACAGTATATGGTAGATTTCGAGTTTGCAATTAAAGCGATTAAGGATAATAACGGATTTATACCGAACAAAAGGGACGATTCGTTTTATAGAACATATACCACGCAAAACAGTAAACCAAAACAGATGAGGGTATCAAGTCATGGAACTCATCTTTGGACGTGGTATGATAAGGCTTATGACCCATCGTCAGCAATTAACTGTAGTATTGTGTTTTCTATGGATGGGAATCATAATTCCAATGTTACTGTTGACATGAACATAACAGATAAAAAGAACAAAAATAAGGTGATAGGTACAAGAAAGCCTTTTGAAGTAATTCAGTTTGTGTATGACTGTCAACTACTCGAAGAAAATGACGTAGCACTAATAAATCTACAAATTCAAAATACATGGGAGAATGACGGTTTTGAAGACCCATTAGCGGGTACGCCAAAACACGCTAAGGTCATGAAACTGACACCAAATGAACCTATAGAAGTAATCACGGAAAATAAACATCATAAAACAAGATATAATATGAAGAAAACAATTAGACTAAGCGAATCAGATTTACATAGAGTGATTAAGGAATCAGTACAGACGATATTGAAAGAAAGTAACATAACACCCAACTTGGAACAAGAGATGGAAAGATATAGAGATAACCCAAACAGATTTATGCATACTTTGAACGCTTATGGGATGAGATATGAAAGTATTCTAAAAAACGCTGAAAAAATGGGGTTAGATGATATCGCTGAAATTGCTAAACAGAGATTACACCAAATATCTGATGAAATGATAAAAGCTAGAGAGCAATGGAATCTCCACGCTTAAAATGAAGAATGCTTAAGCCGCCTGACACAGTTTAACCTCACTCCAACGGACAATCAAGCCAATCGACTTGGCAAACATGTGGGCGAATCGCTCTGATTCGTCCATTTTTCGTGTATTCCAACGATACACTGCCTCATCGATGTAGCCTTGCAGATGCTCGTCGCTGACATCATGGTAGCAACCCGTAATCATCCTACGGAAATGCGACCAAAAACCCTCAATGGTATTGGTGAATATGTCCCCATTCGCGTACTGTTCAGCACCGTGATTAACGATGGCATGACCATAACCCAACTTGGTCAGACCATTATAGGCGTTCAACTCATCGGTAATAACCGTTGAACCCTCAGCAACGAACTGCTTGATAATGGGCTGCAATGTGGCCTTATCTGTCTTCTCAACCACAAATGCGTGAACATAACTCATGGGAACGATGTCACCCTTTTCATCCTCGATATAGGTACGCTCCATCATACCGAATACGGGGGTCTTGGTCTTGGTTGAACGGCCTTGGGTATGGGGTGTTCTCATGGATTTGTGCTTCCACTTCTCCTTGCCACCGATATAGACCTCATCGCACTCCACAGTACCCTCAAAGGCTTCCACATCACTCTGAGGATAAAGCAAGCGGATTTTCTGCAACATATACCATGCGCTTGCTTGGGTGATATCAAGGTCACGGCTCAACTGATGAGAGGAAACACCCTTCTTATGGCTGCTGATAAGGTACATGGCCACGAACCACTTGATTAGCGGCAACTTGGTATTCTCGAAAATAGTTCCCACGAGACAGGAGAAGTTCTTGAGGCAGTGGTTGCAACGGAAACGGCCATCAGTGCGCTTGGTGCAGTGATGAGCACCGCAATAGGGGCAAACCACGTCACCGTCAGCCCAACGTGATTCGATGATGGCCTGTTGGCATTTCTCCTTAGTGCTGAAGTAAGAAGTGAGAGAAATGATGTTATTGAACTTTGCGAAGTTAATCATACCAATATACCGTTTTTGTATTAAAGTAATGCAAAGTTCGCGACTTTTCCAGTGATTCCGGAATATTTTTAGCTAAAGAATGCTAGAAAACCCGCAAACCGATAAAGATTCGCGGGTTTTAGTGGGCCAACAGCTATATCATTGCCTTTCTTGAATCAGCCTTGCCGTTACTCAAAAAGTTGAAACGCAAAATATCCCAACAAAAAGAGACGCAAAAATTTTGCGTCTCTATACGGTTGTTTATGCAAATTCTGAATAACAGAAATTTAATTTCGTCGTTACTCATCAAGATTGATCAGGGTATATGTCTTTGAACCCAGACCTATCTGTTCGGCATAATCAGTGATGTAGGTGCCGTGCTGGCGGTTGATGCGCTCGATGAGAGGCTTGTTATCGTCACCCGGCTTGCCCTTGTGGCTGAACACCATGTCAAGGCATGCCTGGTCAACAGCAACAGGGTCAAGCGATGCCATGATGCCCATATCGAGCAACTCGGGCTTTGCGGGATTGCCGTCGCAGTCACAATCGACCGACATGTTGTTCATCACATTGATGTAAATGACACGCCCGCCGAAATAGTTGTGCACCGCCTGGGCTGCCGCTGCCATCGACTCGAGAAATCCGTCCTGGTCGTCAATGTGATTCCACATTTCCCCTGCGTCCTCGGTGAAGCCGGCCGAATGGATGTTGGCCTTGCCTGCAGTCGAAGCGACACCGATGCTGGCATTCTTCAACACGCCGCCAAAGCCGCCCATAGCGTGGCCCTTAAAGTGGGCGAGGTTGATCATGAAGTCGTAGTAGGGCAAATGATTGCCAACGATGTTGTAACGCAGGTGCTTGTGATCCTGAACAGGGATGCGCAAATCACCGTACTCATCCATCAGGTCGACGGCAAAGATGCTGTCAAAGCCATGCTCATGGATGGTCTCCCAGTGCTTTTTCGGGTCCATGCGGGTGCCGGGATAGGCGGTGCAGCACTCCACGATGGTGCCGTTGACCTCTTCCACGAGTTGACGGATCAATGTCGGTTTCAGATAGTGGGTGTTGCCACCCTCGCCCGTCGAGATTTTCACTGCCACGCGGCCCGTAGCTTCCACGCCCAGGGCCTTGTAGATTTTCACCAACGACTCGGGGGTAATCTCCTTGGTGAAATACACCTGGGATTGAGCAAAAACTGCAGCCGATGCAAGCATCAGCACTGCCGACAAGAATAATCTTATTGTTTTCATAATGGTTTGGTCTTGAGTTATCCGTAATTTTCTATCAGGTACTTCACGAACTGCGGGTCACCAAAGTTGATAGTGCCGGTGTCGTGCTGGTTGAGTTTGGCAATCAGGGCCATCTCGTCGCCAGTGAGCTTGAAGTCAAAGATGTCGAGATTCTGTGCCATGCGCTCCTTGTGGCTCGACTTGGGGATAGCGACAATGCCCCGTTGCGTGAGCCAGCGCAGGGCTACCTGGGCAGCGCTCTTGCCGTACTTTGCGCCGATGGCAGCCAGTTCCTCGCTCTTGACAATGCCGTCAACGCCTTGGCCACCCAGCGGACCCCACGCCATCATTTTTGTACCGAACTCATCGAGAATCGGTTCGATGCCCGTCTGCTGGATAAGGGTGTTGCACTGTAACTGGTTCACCATCGGCTTCATGTCCACATAGTGGGCGAAATCGAAGAAGCGACCCGCCTGGAAATTGCTCACGCCGATGGCGCGCACCTTGCCGTCGCGATAGGCCCGCTCCATCGCCCGCCATGTGCCGAACACATCACCGTAGGCCTGGTGGATGAGCAGCAGGTCGATATACTCGGTCTGCAACTTGCGCAGGCTCTCATCGATGCTCTTTGCAGCCTTTTCCTCGCCGGCATTCGCAATCCACACTTTGGTCACGAGGAACAGATCCTCGCGCTTGATGCCGCTCTTGCGCCATGCGTTGCCCACGCCTTCCTCGTTCTGATAGGCCTGAGCCGTGTCAATCAGCCGATAGCCCACACTCAGCGCATCGGTCACGCAGCGTTCACACTCGTCAGGGCTTACCAGAAATACGCCGTAGCCCAAGGTCGGCATCTCAACACCGTTGTTCAGTTTAATGTAATCCATCTTTGGTAATCGCTAGTCTTTTGTAGTTTGTAGTCAGTTATTAATACCCTAGGCCCTTGAGCCACTTCTCGACCTTGGCTTTACCGGTGCGCACCTCGTGGCCGTAGATGGCGAAGCCCTTGGTTACCTCGGCATCGGGGTAAGCGGCTTTCACATCCTTGACTGTTGACGCCAGCCCGCTGCCCTCATGGGTGGCAAAGGGGATGAGCGTCTTGCCGTTGAGGTCGTTCTCCTTAAAGAAGGTGAACATCACCTGCGGATAGGTTCCCCACCAGATAGGACCGCCAATGAAGACGGTGTCATATTGCGACAAATCGGGGACCTCGCCCTCATAGGGCGGCAGTTCTCCGTCATTCGCCTCTTGCTGGGCGAGGTTGATGAGCGGGGTATAGGCCATACCGTCATACTTGTGGGTCACGATTTCAAACTGGTCGGCACCAGTTATCTCGCTGATATAGTCGGCCACAATCTTGGTGTTGCCCACTTCAATGTTTCCTACTGCGTAGTTGTCTCCCGCATGCGAGAAGAAAACCACCAATGCTTTCTGGCGCTCATTTGCGCTTTGTCCTTGTACTGTCATCATAGTCATCAATACAGCAATTAATAATAATACGGTCTTTTTCATTTGATTCTCTTTATTTGTTTTTCGCAGCCTGTACCCACACCGGTTCCTCGCTCATCACGGGCTTGTTGACCGCCATCACACCCGACAGGTTGTGCGGCAGATAGGGTTCCTCCAGATAACGGATGTCGTCGGCGGTGAGCCTGACATCAAGAGCCCTTGCGGCCCCCTCGATGTGATTCATCTTGGTGGCTCCCACGATGGGCGACTCCACCTTGGTCAGCAGCCAGGCAAGGGAAATCTGTGTCATGTCCACACCATAGCGGTCGGCAAGTTCCACGACACGCTCCACGATGCGGTTGTCCTGCTCGGCCGTGGCGTCATACTTGAAGTGCATGAACGAGTCCTCCTGCTGTCGCTTTGAGGTCTCCCCTGGGCGTTTGGCCAGTTTCCCTGACGCCAGCGCGCTATAGGGTGTCATCGCGATATTCTCCTCACGGCAGTAGGGGAACATCTCGCGTTCCTCCTCGCGCATGATGAGGTTGTAATGGTTCTGCACCGAGATGAACTGCGCCCAGCCGTTTTTCTCGGCCATCGCGTTCATCTTTGCCACCTGATAGGCATAGGCATTGGCGATGCCGATATACCGGGCCTTGCCGGTACTGACGGCCTCGTTCATGCCCTCCATGATTTCCTCGGCAGGTGTCTTATAGTCCCAGATGTGATAGATGTAGAGGTCCACATAGTCCATGCCCAGGTGCTCGAGGCTGCTGTTGATGTTGTTCAGCACATGCTGGCGGCCGTCGATGCCACTGTGTATCTCCTCCTCGGTGCGTGGCAGGAACTTCGTGGCCACCACAACATCCTCACGGCGGGCCATATCCCTCAATGCCCTGCCGACATACTGCTCTGATGTGCCCAACTGATAGGCGATGGCCGTGTCAAAGAAGTTCACGCCCAGGTCAATCGCGCGGTGGATGATGTCGCGGCTGTGCGCCTCGTCGATTGTCCACGAGTGCTGCCCGATGCTCGCGTCACCAAAGCCCATACAGCCCAGGCAGATGCACGACACCGTGAGATCTGATTTTCCGAGTTTCACATATTCCATATCAGTTCTTTCTTTTGAATATCATGTCCATTGTTTCCCTGTTGAGCGGGGAGAGGTCTTGCAGTTTGAGCGACTTCACCATGTGGAGTGTGCCCTGCTTGTATTTCAGGAAATGAGCCGTCTGGATGTGGTACTGGTAGGCCTCCTGCGAGGCGTAGATTTCGAGGATTCGGACTTGTGTCGAGTCCTCCTTCATCTGCGTGGGGAAGAGACACAGCACGCCGGGCTCCGTCTTGAGGCTCTCCAGCTGAATCTCGGCTGCAGCAGCCAGATACTCGGTGAGATATTCAGGATAGACCTCGATTTCGGCCAGCCGCACGAGCATCGTCTCGCCAGGTATGGGACTAGAGAATTCCTCATCGGTCACCTTGCGCAACTGCACCGCATGCTCTTCACCCTTGACAATCTCGGTAACGGTCATGCACTCGGCTGCGCTCCAGGGCGTAGCTCCATTCCAATGGCGGACATTGGGTGCAGTGGTCACTACATCGCCCTTGCGCAGCAACTGCTTGGACTGGCCTTCCTCCTGATAGTAGGCCTCACCGTTAAGCACCATCAGCACCTGAGTGGCACTTGGATGATAGTGCCAAGAATTGCGGCTTCCCTGCTCAAAGAGGAAATTAGTGGTCATCTGCCGTTCACTGTGACTGAGTACCGAAATGTGGACAGTACCCGTATTAAACTCGGCGGGAGCAGTGAGTTCTGCCGGAAATATTGTCTGGGCCTGAATGTTGGCCGATATGCTCAGCAAAGCCATAAACAATATCAATGATAATCTCTTCATCAGCGTTTGGTCATTTAAATAATTGAGAGGCATTCTTCCACAAAATCATCTCCTTGAACGGCGCCAGGTCGGGCTCGTCTGTCAGGTACTGTCTCATCCTCGAGAGGCCCTGGGTGAGCACCTGCGGTGCTGCATAGGGATAGTCCGAGCCATAGAGCAGGTGGTCGGGCGTGGTGATGGTGAGCATCATGCGGATGGTCTCGGGTGAATGGGCTCCCGCCAGGTCATAATAGAGCGCAGCGAGATTGGCCTCCCAATCGATGTCGCCCACCAGGTCATTGGCCTGCATGACGGGCGTCAGCGACTTCATGCGCGGCACGGCCAGCGGCAGATAGGCTCCGCAATGGGGCACTACGACCTTGACATTGGGATAGCGGGCCAGCACATTGCGGCTGATCATGTTGGTCACGGCGCGGGTGGTCTCCGACAGGTATTCCTGCATGGCGAGGGGCGTTTGCCGCATCACCTCACGATTCACCGGCTCGGGCCGATGGGGATGCAGGATGACGACGGCCTCACGCTCGTTCAACACGCTGAACAGCGTGTCGAGTTCAGGCGTTCCCAGATATTGTCCAAAGGCATTGGTGGCCAGTTTGATGCCGTCGGCCTGCAATGTGTCGAGGGCATAGACGGCCTCACGGATGGCAGCATCGACATCGGGCAACGGCAGGGCGGCGCAGAAGCGGAATCTGTCGGGATGCTCGCGTTTGAGCCGTGCGGCAGCCTCGTTGGTTGCTCTGACAACCTGGGCCGACGACGGCTGCGGTGCCGCCAGCGTCAAGACCGAAGTCTGAATCCCCGCTTCGTCCATCCATTGCAGTTGTGCCTCGGCATCCCACTTGGGCAAGGGAAAGCCCTCGTCCATCAACCGACCCTCGCTCTCAAGCGCATGCACCAGCTCAGGGGTGATGATGTGGCTGTGCACATCGACCACGCCCTGAGCCATTGCCGCAGTTGCAATTAGCGTTGCAAATAATATGGCCCTGATTCTTTTCAATTTTTACATGCTCTCCTTTAAAATATCGCTCACATCTTCTTTGGACAGGTTCAGATAACCTGCGGGATAGACCACGGTAGTCTCGGTGATACCTGGAATCATCTCCTCGGTGGCGCCCAGCTGGCTGATGGTGAGCGGCAGACCAATCTCCAGCATCCAGTCCTTCAGGGCGTTCAAGCCTGCCTGGGCTATCTGCTCATCGGTCATTCCATCGCCCGAGATGTTCCACACATTCTTGGCGAAGCGTACAAACTTAGGCAGACCGTTCTGCATGGCACGGCGATAGTAGGCCATCGAGACCGAGGCCAGCGCATAGCCGTGAGGAGCGTGTGTCCATGCTCCCACGCTGTGACCTATCATGTGCACCATCCAGTCCTCCTTCTTGCCCAGGCCAATCAGGGTGTTCAGGGCCCATGTGGCCGTCCACATGATGTTAGAGCGGGCCTCGTAGTCCTGCGGATTCTTGACTGCGATGCGGGAAGAATTGATCACTGAGCGCATCAGTCCCTCGGCGAGGTAGTCGCTGGTGTTGTCGTCAAAGTCGCTGAAGTACTGCTCCATGATGTGGTTCATGATGTCGTAGATGCCGGCCTTCATCTGGTTCTCGGGCACGGTCATGGTGAACTTCGGGTTCAGGATGGAGAACTTGGGCATGAGACGGCTGTCAAACACATGGCCCACCTTGAATGTGTGCTCGGCATCGGTAATCACCGTGCCGGCGTTCATCTCCGAGCCAGTGCCTGCCATCGTCAGGATGCAGCCCACGGGCAACAGTTTTTGGTCGGCGGCGGGGTTCTCCTGTTTCAGCCAGAACTTGTCCCAGTAGTCGCCCTCATAATAGACCGATGCTGCTACCGCCTTAGAGTAATCGCACACGCTGCCACCACCGAGGGCAAGAATCAGATCGACCTCGTTCTCGCGGGCTATGTTGACACCCTCGCGCAGTTTCTCCAGTGTGGGATTAGTCATTACGCCGGGGTTCTCGACGATGGTCTTGCCAGCCTCTTTCAATATGGCAATGACCTGGTTGTAGATGCCGTTGCGCTTCACACTGCCGCTGCCATAGTTGAGCAGCACCACCGGGCCGTAGCCCTTCAGTTCGTCCTTGAGGAAGTTCAGTGACTCATCACCAAAATACAATTTGGTGGGATTGTAATAAGAAAAATTTCCTAACATGGTTGTATTGTTTTAATTGTAATTATGAATTAGTATTCTAAGTTAATTGTCGCGGCAATGATCCACCTGGCCTGTTGCATCATTACTGACGGTTGTTATCCCAATTGATACTCCCCGGTGCGGATTGAAGCAATCACGCCGCCGTCGATGAGCAGGTCGGTGCCAGTGATGAAACCGGCATGCTCGCCAAGCAGGAAGGCGGCAGCCTCGGCAATCTCGTCGCTCGACGCCACACGCCTTGTAGCCGAAGCGTCAATCATGCGCTGGTAGCCCTCGCCGTTGGCATTGAACTCATCATAGGCCAGCGGGGTGACGATGATACCTGGTGAGATGGAATTGATGCGTGCCCGGCGCTCGCGCCAGGTCGTGGCAGCAGCGCGCTGTGCCTGCAAGTGGTTCATGCGCTTGGCAATCATGTAGGCCAAGCCGCTGTTCTGCATGGCCACCTCCTGGATGAAGGGCACATCTTTCAACCCTTCGGTCGGTGTGTTCACCAGTTGCAGTTCCACCTCGTTGGGAATGGGATACATGTAGGCGGCCTGACTCGAGATGAGGAGCCCTGCACCACCCGCTGCCATCACTTCACCGAAGGCGTCTACGGCATAGCCCGTGCCTACCATGTCGAGGTCAACGATGTGCTCGGGGCTGGCCTGGTTGGGCGAAGCACCGGCAGTGTCGATGAAGTACATGATGGGGCCCAGTTCGGCAGCCTTGCGTGCAAAGGCCTCGATGCTGTCCTTGTGCAGTGCATTGACCGCCATGGTCTCAACATCGTAGCCACTACGGCTGAAGTCCTCGCCCACGCGTTCCAATGCTTTCTCGCTGATGTCGCCCAGCAGAATCTTTTTGCCCGCTGCAATGCGGCGCACGATGGCGGTACCCATGCTTCCGGCACCCAACAGTGCCACCACTGCTTTCTGTTCGTTTCTATCGAAAATCATAGCCTGTTCTATTGATTTTTATTAGTCAATGTTCTTGATGAATTTGGCGGGATTGCCGCCAACGATTGTGTTGGGGGCGACATCCTTAGTCACGACGGCTCCTGCAGCCACCACAGCGTTCTCGCCCACGGTCACGCCAGGCAGGATGGTGGCACCGGCACCTATCCAGGCCTTCCTGCCGATGTGCACGGGCTTGCAGAGCAACAACTGGCGGTCGTGCAGGTCGTGGTTGTTGCTGATGAGCTGCACATTGGCGGCAATCATGGCATCGTCCTCGATGGTGATGCCGCCACGCGACATCATCAGGCAGTCGGGCATGATCATCACATTATTGCCGATTTTCACTCGGTCGAAACACACCCCCTTGAGGGGCGGCATCACCGTAGCATTCTCGCCGAGGTTGTCTCCGAAGAGTTCTTTCACCAGAGCGTTATACCCCTCGGTGTAGGGCATGGTGCGGTTAATCTCAAACACGAGTTTCACATCTCGCATGCCACACTGCATCTCCTCAGGAGTGGTCTTTCTGGGGTCTACAACAAACGGTTCCATCTTACTTTGATTCAAGTTGGTTGTAAACATCATCGGTCACCGGCTCAAGCCACTCGTTGCTGGCGCCGTCCTGAATGTCCTTATGATAGGTCAGGTGCTGGAACCAGGAGTCTTTGGCGGCTCCGTGCCAATGCTTCACTTCGGCGGGGATGGCGATGACGGTTCCCGGGGTCATCTTCTGCGGCTCCTTACCCCATTCCTGATACCATCCACGGCCGGCAACGCAAACCAGCACCTGCACCTGCTTGTGATGGATGTGCCAGTTGTTGCGGCAGCCCGGCTCAAAGGTGACATTGAACATGCCGCCACCCATATCGGCCAGATAGCTGTTGCCGATGAAGTATTGGGCATAGGCCGAATTGGGCTCACCTTTCGGCCAACTGCTGCGCAGGGTATAGCCCTCGCTATCAAGCCAGGCGCAAAGCTCATCAACCAGTTCCTGTGAATTGCCCATATTCACCGCCCCCTGTTTGTGGGCGGCAAGTTGCGGTGCGACACCTTCCAGGCCGCTGAGGGCAGCCACGGTAACTATTTCACGGTCGCCAGCAGTCAGCTGGTCGCCAGCGAAGATGTCACCAAAGAGGTGCGCCTTCAGGTAGTGGTCGTCCTGCGGACAGAAGGCGTAGTCAAACCGGCGACCCGAGAGTTGCGTCTGGTTCTTCACACCCAGTTCATAAGCCTTGCGGGCGTCGTCCCACTCGTCGGGGCGCGTCCAGGGCTTGCCCTCCTGCCAGCCGGGCTGAGGGGTTTCCAGAACCTTGCTCAACACGCCCAATGCGTTCAGGCTTCGCGGGAACCCCGTGTAGGCATAGAGTTGCGAAAAAGCCTCTTTCAGCTCGTTGATGGTCACGCCATCGTCGAGTGCCTGCCTCACTGCAGGCTCCAATCGTGTCATGTCTCCTTGTGCCATCAGGCAGGCACATGAGGCCAATCCTTTCTGACGCTCGGTGAGCGTCTGAGCATTTGCCGTTGCCATCATCAAAAATACAATTAAAAATGTTACGATTCTTTTCATTTTACTCTCATTCATTAGTCAATAGTCTCCAGCACCCGTTTCTTTGGATTCGAGCCCCATCACATTCAGTTGTCATGCAGTTGCTGTGCTGTGGAGGGGTGATTATGGTCAACCCATCATTGTGTCAGGTCCTTTGCTTGCAAAGTTACAATGATTCATGGAATATAAAATTTCACTTTTTGCCTTATAATTTTCACTTTTTGCACAATTCGTTTGATAGTGCGGAATTTAACCAATACCTTTGCAGCATGAAGATAGACTTTATATATTCCACCGATTTCTACGGCATGAATGCGGCTGAATTGCGCCACACCTGCATGCACCTGCTGTGCACTGGAGGAGAAGGCAGTTTTGTGTTCAACGAGCGGCTTTACCGCATTGTGAAGAACGACCTGGTGGTGATGCCGTTCCCCCATCGAGCCAGGAATCTTGCAGCTGGCCCCGACATGCAGGTGGAGTGGTTTGCGGCCGACAACAAGTTCCTGCAGCGCCAGCTGCCATCCAACAACTACGGCATCGGCGGTGCCATCTCGCTGAACCAGAATCCCGTAATCAAGCTTAATGAAGAGCAGGCTGGGCATCTGCTGACCGATTTCCACCGTCTGCGCGACCGCCTTGGCGACCGCCACCTGATGTTCTACCGCCAATTGATGGGGAGCCTGTGCCTGACAATGATGTACGACATTTTTGAGCCTCACGCGTTACGCGACACTACCGACACGCATACCGACCGTGCGGGCTACATCGTGAAGCAGCTGACAGCGTTACTGGACACGGGCATCAGCTGCACAGAGCGCAGCGTGCGCTATTACGCCGAGCGGCTTCATGTGTCACCCAAGTACCTGTCGGCCACCTTCAAGCGGCTGACAGGCGACAGCGTCACATCGTTTATCGATCGCCACACAGTACCTATATTGAAAAGCTATCTGGATGACGAACGCCTGTCGCTCACCCAAATAGCCGAACAAATGAATTTCACCTCACTCTCTTATTTCAGCCGCTACTGCACCAAGCACCTCGGTCAACCACCCAGCGAGTATCGCCAGAGCAAGCAGCCCAAGGGCAGCACCCGCATCATGCCGGGTGCCTGACTTGACTGACACATTCCATCATGGTCATTCATGCCGTCTCGCGGCTGAGTTTGCGGTACTCGGTCGGCGTCAAGCCGGTGCAGCGCTTGAAGTAGCGGTTAAAGTGCTGACTGCTCTGGAAGCCCAGGCGGTAAGCCACCTCGGTAATGGTGTCATCGGTTGAATGCAGGTCTTCCTTAGCAATGTCGATGACCTTTTGCTGGATAAACTCCACCGGCGTTTTCCCGGTCTCCTTCTTTACGAGGTCGCCAAAATAGTTGGGCGACAGGCAGCACTTGTCGGCAAACATCTTGACCGACGGCAGTCCGTTCATGAAGACCGACTCCTTGCTCTGGAAATAGTCGTTGAGTGCCTGTTCAAAGGTGGCCATCACGCTGTTGTTCTCCAACTCACGCGTGATGAACTGGCGGTCATAAAAGCGCAGGCAGTAATCGAGCAACAGCTCGATGTTGCGGCAAATCAGCTTGCGGCTGAACTTGTCGATCGGGCGGTTGATTTCTTCCTTGATTTTGTCGATGCAGTCGAGATAGATGCTGCGCTCGCGTTCCGACATGTGCAGTGCCTCGTTGGACGAGTAGCCGAAGAAGCGGTAATCGGCGATGCCCCGTGCCAGCGATGTGCCACGCATCAGGTCGGGATGGAACAGCAGCGCCACCACATCGTGGTCCATGCCCGGGATGGGCGTGGAGGTCACCGTCTGCATCGGGGCGAAACTGGTCACCGTGCCGTCGCTGTAGTCATATTGACTGTGGCCGTAGGACAGCAGGCAGCTGCGGGTATTCTTCAGGAACAAGGCATAGACGCCGTAATGCCATGTGACCTCATTGTCGAGGAGTTCACGGTTGGGCACATCCTTGAGATTGCACACCGTCACCAGCGGATGGACGGTCTCGATGCCCAAAGCCTGGTTATACTGGTCGATATTGTCGAGATGGAAAATCATATTTTTTTTAACGATGAATGGAGTCAAAATATTAGACCACAGCCACAGTTTAACCCTTTTTTACAGGACGGATGATGCGAGCGGGGCTACCTGCAACGACCATATCGGGGGGCACATCACGGGTCACCACGCTGCCGGCGGCCACAATGGCATTCTCGCCGATGGTGACACCGGCCAGCACCTTCACATCGGCACCCAGCCACGCGTTGCGGCCCACCACGATGGGCTGCGTGAGCAGCTTGTGGCGCAAGGCAGGATCTTCGGGGTGGTACTCGGTGGCTAGCACACAGTGCGGCCCGATGAACGCCCCGTCCTCGATGGTGATGCCGCCTATCGCCAGAAATGTGCAGCCAAAATTGACAAAACAGTCATGCCCAAAGCGGATGGAGAGGCCGTAGTTGATGTTCAGCGGCGGAAACACACGCACCGTGTCGTCAATGTCGCTCTGAGTGATTTGGCGCAGGTATTCCCGCACTTCCTCCTCACTGTGGTAGCCAGTGTTCATCTCGGCACACAGGCGCATGGTCTTCAACACATGGGCATAGAGTTCATCACTGCCCACATAATCCTTTCCTGTTGGTTTATTATCCATTGCTAAGTATCTGAAACGATATCGATGCCGGCCCATAAACAGGCTGACGGCTATTAATTATAATAAGGTGTTACCAGTGGCCGTTCAGCACCGCATTAATCAATGAGGTGACATCGTTGATGTCAACCTCGCCATCCAGGTTCACATCGCCGCGGGGATGCGACTGCTCAGCCGCCTCAAACCTCACGGTGACATTGCCGCTGCCCAGCACTTGCGCCAAGCGGTCAGGGTTGTCCACAGCACCGATTCTCGTGTAGCTGTAACCGCTTGAGAAAGTCTGATAGAACAGCACGACGCATGAGGAGCCATAGAGCATGATGTCACCGGCATTGATGGTGCCGGGCTGGTATGTGGCCGTTGGCAGCGATGTGCCCAGGTAGTGATACTTCTCGTTGCCGTTCAACTCGTTCATGTTGAGCGACAGCGGCAGCAGGTCCAGGAAGGCGCGTCCCGTCTCGGTATCATCGACCGTAGCGGTAAAAGTGGCGCCGCCAATAATAACATTGATTTTCATGTCGGTTGCCATGAGCTGCGACACTGCAAGCAGTGCCACCAGGATTGATAATACTGTCCGTTTCATTTTTATCCGGGTTTTAAACTGTGACTTTATCAGGTTAGATGCTTTTGCCCATTTCATAGGCCTCTTGCAGTTTGGGATTGCCTTCGACCTCACGGGCACCGTTCACGCCGCCACAGAAGAGGTGCCCCTTCAGCGCCGACTTCCCATAGCAGTCAATCCAGCCTTGCAAGCCGCCCTCAGCACGCTTGGGAACGAACTCCTCGTCCTCGGCTGCCGTGGTCAGCAGGTAGATGTCGCGAAAGCGGTAATCCTTGGGGTACATGGCGTTCATGCGGTCGATGAGCGTCTTCATCTGCCCCGACATCTCATAATAGTATATCGGTGTTGCCCAGCACACCACATCAGCATCAAGCA
This sequence comes from uncultured Prevotellaceae bacterium, assembly GCA_900322135.1. GTDB lineage: Bacteria > Bacteroidota > Bacteroidia > Bacteroidales > Muribaculaceae > Sodaliphilus. The sequence goes on along the minus strand of ONYP01000004.1, from coordinate 38,305 downwards.
CACGGTCCATGATAGCTGGCACATCGTCATTGAAGACACAGGCACCGGTCTTCTGGCACGACAGGCAACCGACACAGAACTTGATTTCTTTTCCTCGCAGCGAGATGAGTTCCACTGCATGGCCAGCGGCCTTGGCGCCCGCGGCAAACTGCTGGGCCATCTCGTGGCTGTTGGAGCCTGGCCTCAGGCTGGTCGAGATAACAACGACTTTTTTCATCTTATTTCAGGTTTTCATTAAAAAATTCTTCCATCTTGTCATAGGGGATTTTCCCGTTCTTGTCATCATACAGGTCGGTATGGACAGCACCAGGGATAATCATCAGCTGCTTGTTGCCCACGGTCTTGCTCACTCCCTCGACATGCACGCCTGTCATCTGCTCAAAGGCATACTCGCTGAAGTAGCGCGAATGGGCTTTCTCGCCGTGGATGAGCAGCACGGGATTATCTATCTCGTGTGCCCATGCCAGCAGAGGCTGATTCATAAACGACTGGCAGCCAGTTACATTCCAACCGTCAGTACTGTTGCCGCTGCGCTCGTGATAGCCGCGCTCGGTCTTGTAGTAGTCGTAATAGTCCTTCACAAAGAAAGGTGCATCGTCGGGCAACGGGTCAACCACACCGCCGGCACGCTGATAGGTACCGCTCTTGAAGTCCTGGGTGCGCTGAGCGGCAAGGGCCTTGCGCTTCGCCATGCGCTGCTCCTTGCTGTCCTCGCTCTTGAAATAACCTTCCACATTCACCTTACTCATGTCATACATTGTCGAAGCGACCGTGGCCTTGATGCGCGGGTCGAGCGCGGCAGCGTTCACTGCCATGCCGCCGAATCCGCAAATGCCGATGATGCCGATGCGTTCAGGGTCCACATTGTCCTGCACGCTGAGGAAATCGACCGCAGCGAGGAAATCCTCGGTATTGATGTCGGGCGATGCCATGCGGCGCGGCTCTCCCCCACTCTCGCCGGTGAACGACGGGTCAAATGCAATGGTGATGAAGCCACGCTCGGCCATGTGCTGGGCATACAGGCCGCTGCACTGTTCCTTGACTGCACCAAAGGGGCCGCTCACTGCAATGGCAGCAAGTTTGCCCTCGGCATTCTTGGGCGTGTACATGTCGGCAGCCAACTCGATGCCGTAGCGGTTCTTGAATGTGACCTTCTTGTGGTCCACCTTGTCACTCTTGGGGAAAGTTTTGTCCCACTCCTGAGTCAGTTTTAACATCGTGTCCATATTCTCTTCGTTTTGTTGGTTTTGCTGGCATGCCGTGAGCATGCAAGCCATCATTGTAATAACAAATAAAAACTGTTTCATTGTTGTTTGGCTCTTTTTAAAACTCTGTTTCATCGGTCAGATTCTCTGCCCATACCCCGGGGGCACACTGTCAATCCTGTCCCTTGAGCAGGATATCAATGAGCTTGGTCACATCGTTGATATTCATCTCCTCATCGCCGTTGACATCAGCATTGGGATAATATGTATCGCCTATCAGCAGCGTGTCAATCAGGGCTGTTACATCGTTGATGTCTACGCTGCCGTCCCCGTTAACATCTCCATCGGCATCTGCCGCCCAGGTGTTGAAATCAATGGCTGTAAGCCAATTCTGTATCAGCGTTGCTTGGTTCCAGCGGTTAGCGTTGTTAATCCACAACGCGTCACCCATCCATCCGGCTTCAGGGATGAGACGCTCAGCATCGGTCACCACGCCACTGATTCCACTGCTGTGGCTCGACACAATCAGTCCCACATTTTTGTTGGCCATTTCGCCACCATGATGGAACAGGTAGGTCTGCAGGATGGCTGCCATGTGGCTCCACCATAACGGCGTCACAACAATAAATGTGCTATAATCAGCCAGCGAGACCGAGACGGGGTCGATTGCAGGATAGCTCTCGGGATTGTCAGGAGCAGCATAGATGGCATTGAGCAATTGGGTCCCGATGGCATAGTTGTTGGCCTCGTAGTGTTGGGTCTTGTCGGCTGGATAAATGCGTAAAGTGTCAGCATTAATCTGGGTAGTCAAGGTCTGCACAATTTCTTGACAGTCTCCCGTATAACTGTAATACACGATAAGCGACTTTGCGCTCATTTCCACACTCACGATAGCGAATAACGCCAATATGATGATCTGAATCTTTTTCATGTGCAACAATGTTTTATCGACTGCAAAATTACTTTCAATATTTATAAGGATTTGTGACCATTTTACGGATTAATGTGCACCAATTACTGAAACAGCATTTTGGGGAATGTCTAGCTGCTGCATGTTCTCGTCACCAGATTGCCACGCGCAGGGTTTCTCTATCAACGAGGCACCTGCTCTTGTTCCCGCACGGGACACGCCATCTCGCGATAACCTCTAGAATAAACACCTGTTTATCAGCAACACATCAAGAGATTCACACATTAGACAAAGCAGGAAATGAGGAGCCCCTCCTGGCATCACTTCAAGACGCAAAGTTTTCAAAACCAGCCTGCAGTTCGTTATAGTAATGCATCTGGTACTCTGGCTCTGTGTTTGCTGTCCAACCATGGTAGCAACTCGGGCTAAATCCCCAAAAATCATAGAAGACTTTTTTAAAAAAAGAGTATAAAATTTGTTGTATATGAGAAAAAGTTTGTAACTTTGTGAATTGAAAAAGTAGTCATTGGCTGCCTCAAACGATTGAACAAGCCTTTATTTCGGCATATAAGTAACTATAACATAGTGTATTAATTAATCTTTATTACTAACTAAATTCATCAAAATTATGAAGAAATTATTTGTACTTTTGATTGCAACTGCAGTTGCCTTTGGCGCATCGGCAGGTGTGAAGGTAACCAAGCAGCTTCCCAAGATTAATGTCAAGGAGGCTAAGGCTATGGACCGCGAGAGCAAGTTTGCAAAGAAGGGCGATGTTAATGTATTGCCCGGCACTGCTTTGCAGGCAATGGACTGGAGTGCTAAGCACACCAACCACGCTCTGAAGGATGGTAACACCATCGTTTGGGACTTTGAGGATGAGGCTCAACTCAATGACTGGATGACTCTCGACAACGACGGCGACAGCTACGGCTGGGAGTACATTTACAGCGAAGATGGCAACAAAACCCACAGTGGCTATGGCTGCATGGCTTCGTTCAGCTATGACAACCCCACCTACACTGCTCTTACCCCGGACAACTGGCTGATTTCGCCCGTTGTTACCCTGACTGGTAAGCTCGGTTTCTACTACATTGGCCAGGATCCCAGCTATGCTAGTGAGGTATTTGCAGTTTACATCTGCGTAGGTGACCCCACCAACATCAACGACTTCGTGAAGATCTCTGACGACATCACCGCCTCTGGCGTGATGCAAGCCTTTGAGTTCGACCTGAGCGACTATGAGGGTCAGGCTGGTTGCATCGCTATCCGTCACTACAATGTTACCGACATGTTCCGTCTGAACATCGACGATGTTACCATTGGTGAGTTCGTTCCCGATGAGGCTCCCGAGACTCCCACTGTAATCACTGAGATTCCCGATGGTTGCCAGACCTACACCTACTACCGCAACAGCTCTACTATCTACAGCAGCATCTTTGGTGTTGGCGCTACCCAGACCGATGGCAAGTTCACTGTTGCCTTCGACAGCAACGGCGATGTTTACATTCAGAATCCCTCTTGGTATCACGACGGCTATGACAGCTGGGTAAAGGGTACCTATGACTGGATGACTGGCATCATCACCGTTCCCTGCGGCCAGTACCTGAGCTGGAACGATGCTTATGGCTATGGCGTTATCCTCGCATGGGGTAACACCTATGTATATGAGGACGGCGTAGACGAGGAGACCGGTGAGCCCCTGTACTACCTGGGCAACGAGCTCGACGACCGCACCACCGAGATCCAGTTCATGATCGACGGTGACAACATCTACCTGCTGGGCACCGAGGGTGACCTCAACGCCGAGTTCCCCGAGTGGGCTGAGGCTACTGGTATGTACACCTACTGGAGCGACGACCTGAGCATGACCGCTATCGAGTTCGCTAGCCTCGACGAGTATGGCTACGCTGCTCCCTTCGGTTACATCGTTAACCTGGTTCCCGCTGTTCCCGCCAACCCGACCGCTGACAGCTGGTATGACTGCGGTGACGAGAGCGGTTACAGCCGCTTCGGCTTCACCCTGCCCACCACCGATGTTGATGGCAATCCTCTCGATCCCGAGTACATGAGCTACAGCATCTATGTTGACAATGGTAATGGTCCCGAACTGTTCACCTTCGATTATGAGCACTACAGCACCGACATCAGCGAGGATATGACCGAGATTCCTTACTACATCTACAGTGGTGGTTGGGACTTCTACACTGGCGCTGTTTACTTCTATCGCACTAACGAGGGTGACAACCCCCTGTTCACCGAGAACATCGGTATCCAGGTATTCTACACCGTTAACGGCGTGAAGAATGCTAGTGAGATTGCATGGCTGTATGACATCGACACCAATGTTGCCGAGACCCTCGCTGGCAAGACCGTTGCCAACGTACGCTACTTCAATGTAGCCGGTCAGGAGATGGCTCAGCCCAACGGCTTGACCATCATGGTTACCACCTACACCGATGGTACCACCAACGCTGTTAAGGTTGTGAAGTAATCTTAGCAATTGGCTTTTAGCCAACAACCAACAGGTGGAGACGCAAGTTTTTGCGTCTCCACTTTTTTTTTCGGCAAAAATGCACTAATTTTGTGCTATGGACAAGAATAAAACCTACAGTATACTCGTCAAGCAGGTCGAGAGCCTCATCGAGGGCGAGAACAATGCCACAGGCCAGTTGGCCAACGCTGCAGCACTGCTGCACGAGACCATGGGCTGGTGGTGGACCGGGTTCTACCTGGTCAACGGCGACACATTGCAGCTAGGCCCCTTCCAGGGACCCGTAGCCTGCTACAGCATCAAGCGCGGTCGCGGCGTGTGCGGCACGGCATGGCAAGAAGGGCGCACCATCGTCGTCCCCGATGTGGAGCAGTTCCCCGGACACATTGCCTGCAGCAGCCTGTCGCGCAGCGAGATTGTCGTGCCCCTGCACGACGCCATGGGCAACATCGCCGGTGTGCTCGACATCGACAGCAAGGAGCTGGCCGCATTTGACGAGGTTGATGCCCGCTGGCTCGAGGAAATCGCCAGCGCCATCACCCGCCATGTCTTCACCCCATCCTGTCAATCCAGTTAATCCAGCCCATCCAATGAACTACCAACCTCTAGCCGAACGCTTGCGCCCCCGCTCGCTCGATGACTACATCGGGCAGCGGCACCTCGTGGGTGAAGGTGCGGTGATACGCCGCATGATCGAGAGCGGCAACATCTCATCATTCATCCTGTGGGGACCTCCGGGTGTGGGCAAGACCACGCTGGCACGCATCATTGCCGAACAGACCCAGGTGCCATTCTACACACTGAGCGCGGTGACATCGGGCGTGAAGGATGTGCGTGAGGTGCTAGACCGCTGTAAAGCCGATGCCCGCAGCGTGTTTGCCAAGGGGCGCCCTATCTTGTTCATCGACGAGATCCACCGCTTCAATAAGTCGCAGCAGGACTCGCTGCTGGGTGCCGTGGAGCGCGGCACGGTGACGCTCATCGGGGCGACGACCGAGAATCCCTCGTTTGAGGTCATCCGTCCCCTGCTCTCCCGTGCCCAAGTCTATGTGCTCAACCCGCTGGACCGCGACGACCTGCTACAGTTGCTCGACCATGCCCTCAAGACCGACAAGGCCTTCCAGGGCCGCGAGGTGCGCGTCGAGCAGACCGAGGCACTGCTTCGCTTCTCGGGCGGCGATGCCCGCAAGCTGCTCAACATCCTGGACCTGATACTGCAGTCGCTGCAGGACGGCGAGCCATTTGTCATCACCGACGACATCGTTACCGACCGCCTGCAGCAGAACCCCCTCGCCTTTGACAAGAACGGCGAGATGCACTACGACATCATCTCGGCATTCATCAAGAGCATCCGCGGCAGCGACCCCGACGCGGCGGTCTACTGGCTGGCACGCCTCATCGCCGGCGGCGAGGACCCCAAGTTCATCGCCCGCCGCCTGTGCATCCTCGCTGCCGAGGACATCGGCCTGGCCAACCCCAATGCCCTGCTGCTGGCCAACGCCACCTTTGACATCATCAACAAAATCGGGTGGCCAGAGGGACGCATCCCGCTGAGCGAGTGCGCCATCTACCTCGCCACCAGCGCCAAGAGCAACAGCGCCTACCTGGCCATCGACGACGCGTTGGCACTGGTCAACGAAACGGGCAACGCCCCTGTGCCGCTGCATCTGCGCAACGCGCCCACGGGACTGATGAAACAGCTGGGATACGGCAAGGACTACCGCTACGCTCACGACTTCCCTGGGCACTTCGTCAGCCAGCAGTACATGCCCGAGGAACTGCACCACCCCCAAATCTGGCACCCCCAAGACAACCCCGCCGAGAACCAGATGACGGCACGACAGCAGAGCCGCTGGGGCGACAATGCCGGACACGGACCCAAGGAATAAGAACGATACAAAACAGTCATGGCACAGCACAACAAGTTAGGGAAGGAAGGGGAACAGGCGGCATGTGAATTCCTCATTGCCAAGGGGCTTACCATACGCGAGACCAACTGGCGCATGGCACCATGGGAGATAGACATTGTCGCCGAGGAACAAGGCCTGCTGCACATCGTCGAGGTGAAGACCCGTGCCACCGCCTCGCCCCATTTTGACCCCATGGAGTCCATCACACCTGGCAAGATACGCAACCTGGTGCGCGCCGCCAACGGCTACATCACCCTTCACCAGCTGCCGCTGGCCGTGCAATATGATGTGATGATTATCATCGGGCAGGCACCCGATTTTGACATCCACTACTTTGCCAACGCGTTTGAGCCACCCCTGCGCACCATCAGGTAACGCAACCGGCGGTGTCGCGACAGGGTGTCAGGCATCGGTGGTGTTGCGGGCCTGTGTGGGTGTCATGCCATAGTGCTGGCGGAAGACGCGTGAGAAATAAGCGACATCGACAAATCCGCAGCGCTCGGCGACTTCTCCCACGAGCAGGTCGGTACGACGGCACAGGAGCGACATCGCTTTTTCCATGCGCAACATCATGATGTAGGACGATATGTTCTTGCCAGTGAGTTGCTGCACCTTGCGCCGCAACTGGCTCTCGCCCATCTTGAAGGTACGCGCCATCTTGTCCAGATCGAGTTTGATACCCTCGGCCATGTGCTTGTTGACCTCGGCATTGAACGCCTTGAGGAACTGGCGGTCATCGGCTTCGGTGTTGTTTTCGATGTTCTCCAGCACGGGAACGGGACTGCCTGCCGCGGCATCCCTCGCAGGAGCGGCATACACCTCTCTCAACTGCCGCCTGCAATCCATCAGGCGGGAAACCCATGCACACATTTCCTGGGGATTGAACGGCTTGACCAGATAGGCGTCGGCACCGGCCTCGATGCCTTTCACACGGTCAGCATTGCTGGTGCGGGCACTGAGCATGATGATGGGGATGTGGCACAGCTGGCGCATCGAACGCACCTCACGGCACAACTCATAGCCATCCATGTTGGGCATCTTCACATCAGTGACGATAAGGTCAGGCTTGAGTTCTCCCGCCATTGCCAATCCCTGCTCACCGTCCTGGGCATAGTGCACCTCATAGTTCTTGTTCAGCACCTTTCCCACCAGTCGCGCGACATCGTTATGGTCCTCGATGACGAGAATCACGGGCTTGCCGGTACCCTGCTGCTCAGGAGCAAGCTGCGCCGTGCTCCTGTCGGAGTGACCGCCCGATATCGACAATATGGGTTTGATGACTTTATCAAAGGGCTTCTTCAAGCCGTTACCATGCCTGCAGGGCAATTTTGCAGTAATCACCGTCCCCTGCTCGTTGGGACTCTCGGCAGTGACGGTGCCCCCCATCGCCATCGTCATGTCTCGCACCACAGTCAACCCGATGCCCACACCGTCGACGAGCTGCTCGGCTGCCGCACCGCGGTAGAAAGGTTCAAACACATGGGGCAGGTCTTTCTCGCTGATGCCGATGCCGTTGTCGGCAACCTTGATGATGAGCATGTCGTCATCGACATGCGAGGTGACCGTGATTTTGCTGTAGTCGCGGCTGTACTGGATAGCATTCTCGATGAGACGGCTCACAATGGTGATCAGATAGGTGGGCACAGTATCGATGACCACATCGTTCTCACGCGGGACATAGGTAAGCTCGATGTGGCGCTCGATGCATTTCTCACGATAGCTCTCGAGAATCATGCGGATGAGGGTCACGGCATCACCCGTGCGCCACTCCGGGTCCTTGAGGGCACTGCGCACACTGCCCACCTCGAGGATGCGGTCGACCAGCATGAGCAGGTTCTTGCCCTGCCTCTCGATGACATAGAGATTCTCGTATTGCTCAGGCTTTAACGAGTTTTTCTTATCGTCAGATTTGACATCGTCGATAATCACATCAATGGAACCCATAATCGCCGTCAGGGGGGTACGCAACTGGTGTACCACATTAGTAAAGAACAACGACCGCGTCTCCTCGACCTGCCTCAAGAGGCGTTGGGTGCGCGCACGCACACGCATGGCGTAGGTCAGTGCGGCGATGATGGCTCCAGCCATGACAAGCAGCAGCAGGGTGAAGAGCAGCTGCATGTTGCGCGACCGTTTCAGCTGCTGGATATCGCTGTTGAGCACATTGAGCTCACCATTAAGGCGCTGCCTCTGATAGTCAAGGCGCTGGGACCGTATCTCGTCATTGCGTTTCAGGCCATACACGCTGTCAAATATCTCGTCGCCGATGATGTAGTGATGCAAGGCCTCCTCATGCTTACCCTCGGCCATCGAGAGCTCATAATGCACCATGTGCACTTGTGCCTGATGGCTCTTGCTGCCGGTGCGCTCGGCCATGGCTTCGGCCTCGAGCAGGTAATGTCTCGCCTCGTCAATCTCGCCGAGTTTGATATTCAGGCTGGCCAACGCCAAGCTAGCGTCCATGATGTGCCACTTGTTGTCCAGCTGCTTGAGTATGTCATAGGCCTGCTTATACTCCTCGATGGCATGATAGAAAGCGCGCTCGCCCTCCCGCAACTCACCGAAGCGCAGGTGGCACATGGCCTTGCCCAGCTCATCTCCCGACATTGTATTGTAGTCCATCGACTTGCGGTAATAGTACCATGCCGAGTCGGCATCTCCCTGATTGCACTTGACGAGTCCCAGGTTACCGTAGTTCTTGGCAATGCCCACATCGTTGCCGAGCATGATTTCGCCTTCGAGGGCCTCGTGCAGCAGGCTGTCGGCAGTGGCATAGTTGCACAGTTCGGTCTCGATGTAGGCGATGCCGTTAAGCGCCACGACGCGGCACTTCACAGCCTCGGCCTCGTTCGGCCGGTTATACGCGTCACACAGTTTCAGGGTCTGGTAATAATAGCCGTCGGCGGTGCTCAGTTCACCCTGCCGGCGATAGTCGTTGCCAATGCAGTTCAAGGCGTTAGCCGTTTCAAGGGTGTCGGCGAGCGATACGGCAAGCTTGTAACCCTGCTCGTGGACTTTTATCGCCTGGCTGAAATTTGAGAGTTCCCTGTGCTTCTCGCCCAGGTATCGGCAGGCGAGCATCTCGCCGACGGCATCGCCAGCGCTATGATAGCGCTGCACCATCGCCGACAGCGAATCCACATCACCGATGGCACGCAGCGTGCTGTCGGCCACCATATAGTGCTCGTCCCTGACGGTTTGAGGCTCCCTGCCGTTGCAATTGGTCAGGAGCGGCACCAGCACTGCGGCCATGGCCAAAAGGGCCACAGCACTCCATGTCAACAGGCGACGGATATTCACTTTTTTCTCCATCCAGACCATAAAGTGTGCAAAAATAGTGTTTTCTTATAAATTTTTCAAACAAAAATCAAACATTTTTATTCCCTTAGCGTTCAGGTAAAGATTTTTTAGCGGCAAGTGGGCATGGATATGAATTTAAATGAGTAACTTTGCCGTTTGATATGAAAGAGCCGAACAGAAGCATCTATCAATGTGCCGCCAACTGGGGTATCCCCTTTGGTCTGTACTTGTCGTGCGCTGCCGTGGCATCAATCTATGCCGACTGGTTTGCGCCGTTGGGCTTTATCTTCATCCTCATGTTCCTGGGGACTCCAGTGCTGTCCTATGCCTTCCAACGGCGCAAGTTCATCGAGGACAACGGCTTTACCGAGTATGCGGGACTGTGGATGCTGGGCATCTTGCTCTATATCCTGGGCTCGATCATATCCAGTTTTGTGGTATACCTGGTGCTCCAGTACCTGAGGCCCGGCTTCCTGTATGAGCAGGCGCAGAACCTCATCGACATCTATCAACAGATGCCCGAGATGAAAGACAGCCAGCTCCTGGAGACGCTGCAGACCATAGTGCACAACGGGCTCATCCCGTCACCCATCGAGGCAGTGTTCAACGCATTCTGGTTCATCACCTCCGGCGGTTCGCTGGTGAGCGCCCTCACGGCACTGATAGCCCAGCGCCGTTTAAAAAAGCTCCGTTGACCAGCTGCTGGAGCCGTTTATGACAACACTAATTGATTATCATTTTATCTTAACGCTATATGGACATTTCAGTAGTAGTACCCTTGTTTAACGAGGCCGAGTCGCTCCCCGAATTGGCGGAGTGGATTGAGCGTGTCATGGAGGAGAACGGTTTCTCCTATGAGGTGCTGTTCATCAACGACGGCAGCACCGACGGCTCCTGGCAGGTCATCAAGGGTCTGCACGACAGGAATCCGCGCTTGAAGGGAATCTCCTTCAGGCGCAACTACGGCAAGTCGCCGGCGCTCAACACTGGGTTCGAGCGGGCACAGGGCAATGTCATCATCACCATGGACGCCGACCTGCAGGACAGCCCCGACGAGATTCCCGCACTCTACCACATGATCACCGACGAGGGCTATGACCTGGTGAGCGGCTGGAAGAAGAAACGCTATGACCCGTTGAGCAAGACAATACCCACCAAGCTGTTCAACGCCACGGCGCGTCGCGTGAGCGGCATCCACAACCTGCACGACTTCAACTGCGGCCTGAAGGCCTATCGCCGTGAGGTAGTGAAGCACATCGAGGTGTATGGCGACATGCACCGCTATGTGCCCTATCTGGCCAAAAACGCCGGCTTCACCCGCATCGGTGAGAAGGAAGTGAAGCACCAGGCCCGCAAATACGGCTCAACCAAGTTCGGTCTGGACCGCTTTGTCAACGGCTACCTGGACCTGGTAACCCTGTGGTTCCAGGCCAAGTTCGGCGTCAAGCCGATGCACTTCTTCGGCCTGCTGGGCAGCCTGATGTTTCTGCTGGGTTTCATTGCCGTGATTGTGGTGGGTGGCCTCAAGCTTTATAATATGTATAGCGGCAACAGTTACCGTCTGGTGACCGAATCGCCCTACTTCTACCTGTCGTTGACATCGATGATTCTGGGCACCCAGCTGTTTCTCACCGGTTTCCTGGGCGAACTCATCATCCGCCACAGCAACGACCGCAACCACTACGAGATCAACGAGGAAGTCATGGCCGACGCCCCTGCCCTGCCCTCCCGTGAGCATGTCGACGAGCCGATAACCGCGCCCGTCGCCCGCGAGCAAGTCACCGTTCCCACAGCATGACCCGCCTGACGCCCATAGCCGTTATTGCCCTCGTGCTGACACTTGCCGCGTGCAGCAACGACAGTTGCCATGACAACGGCAGCAGCCTGCCGCTGGCGGCATTCTACATCAACGGCACGCAGCAGTCCATTCCAGCGTTGTCCATCATGGGCATCGGGGTGCCGGGCGACAGCCTGTTGGCCGACGAGGAGTCGCTCAAAGAAGCCTACCTGCCCCTGCGCGCCACGACGACAACGACCAGCTACGCCATGTGGCGCACATTCACCTCAAGCTCCAGTGAGTTGATAGTGGGCGACACTATCACGCTGAGTTACAAGGTCGTGCCTTATTTCCACTCTATTGAGTGCGGCGCGATGTACAACTTCGACATCACCGACATCGTCCACACCTGCCACGGCATCGACTCGGTGGTGGTGATTACTCCCCATGTCACCAACGCACGCGTGCCCGCCTTGCGCATCTATTTCACCGACTTCTCACAATGAAACGCTTGACCGACAACACATTGCCATCACCGCTCAGGACCATCACCATGCTGGCCCTGGTGCTCATCATTGCACTGGGCTCAACGGCTCAGGAGCCCGACAAGCGTCATGTCACGCCCGTCAAGCCCGAGACCAATCAGGTGAAGCCGCCGCCCAAGGGCACCGACGAAAAAATCATCCAGCAATACATCAGCGGCGACAGCGCTAAGGCCGTCGAGGAAGCCCGCAAGGACTCCCTGCGCCGTGTCTACAAGCGCTACCCCCGCCTGACCGACCTCTCAGTCGGGCTGAACTTTGCCGAGCCCCTGTTCATGGCATTCGGCCAGACCTATGCCAGCGCCGATGTCAATGTCACCCTCAACATGTGGAACCGCCTGCAGCCCACCGCCGAGTTGGGCCTGGGGTGGGCCAAGACGACGCCCGACGACATGAACTTCACCTACAAGGGCAAGCCGTCGCCCTACTTCAAGGTGGGTGTCAACTACAACTTCCTGTTCAAGAACAGCCCTGATTATCAGGTATTTCTGGGTATCCGTCTGGGCTATAGTCCATTCAGCTACGATGTCACCGGTGCCCACTATGTCAACTCCTACTGGCAGGAGGACGCCACCTTTGACCTGCAAGGCGAGCACTCCCATGCCCTGTGGGGCGAGGGCGGCGCGGGCCTCAAGGTGAAGCTGTGGGGTTCCCTGTCGATGGGCTGGATGATCCGTTACCACGGCATCTTCAATTACGGCAAGAACGAGCATTCGCGCCCATGGTTCATTCCCGGCTACGGCCCACGCGGCAGTTCGCTGGGATTCTCGATGGGAATATACTACACCCTGCCGATGCGCCGCGACGCCACCCCAACCCCCGCTCAACAATGATCAAGAAGACCTTCGGCACGCAGCGCCCACAGATGCGCATCCCCAAAATCCGGCCCGCAGCACGGCCCGGATGGTACAAACGACTGAGGCAACTTTCCGAGGTTTTCAGCCCTCGGCCCAAGAAGCTTTGTTAATAGTTTTTTCTTCGATTTTTCAAAAAAATTTTGCCAGTTCAAAAAAAGTTCGTAATATTGTAGTCTGAAAAGCGGGAAGAATTGCGCATCAATTGTGTAGTTTTCTCATTTTCAGTGATTTATTATGATTTCTAGCTACACGCCGCGATACCTCACGGTGGGCGATGGAAGCAAACAGACAAGAACAGCAAAAACTAAAAATATTAATTAACATTATTACTAACAATTTAACTCATTTAATTATGAAGATTAAAAATTTACTTCTTATTGCCGCCGCAGCATCGCTGAGCCTGAGCGCTTTTGCCGATGACAAGAGCAATGGCGAGTACGCAACCCTGCCCGATGGTTCTCCCGCAACGATCGGCCAGACCACCCTTGACCACCTGTTCGTTCGTGGTGAGGGCCTCAAGGACAACTGCGTTACTTTCCAGAATGGTACTCCCCAAACCGTTTGGCTGTGGCTCGATGACGACCAGATTTATCTGAACGAGAAGGTTCAGGCTCTGACTCCCACCCTGATCGCCAACAACGCTGAGCCCTACAACGAGATCACTTACAACTCGGTACAGTGCGACATCTATCTGCCCACTTCCATCGAGATGGTAGAGATCGAGAACGAGGATGGTGACCTGGTAGCCTATGAGCAGGGTAACCGCATGCCCAACAGCGCTGAGTTCAGCTTTGGTCCCAAGGCTAACAAGGTTATCGACGGCATCGAGTACCGCGTTTACACCATGATTATCTCCAACAAGGCCAACAATGGTACCCACTTCAGCAGCAAGAATGCCAAGATGTACCGCGAGAACGGCGCCCTGAAGAAGGACGATGCTCCCCTGGTAGCTATCTATCTGCAGAACAACAACCAGAACGAGGTTGAGGGTCACCTGAACGACATGATTATCGCCAACCAGGAGTTCGGTTTCCGTGAGGCCTTCACCGCTGATCCCCAGTGGGAGCCCAACGAGTATCGCTTCATCTATGGCGAGGGTGGCAACAACGAGACCCAGCGCTTCCAGTACTACAACCGCGTTGATGTTTACGGCAGCAGCAGTGTTATTGAGAACCTGAGCGAGAAGACCATCAACAATGTGAAGTACTACAATGTAGCCGGTATGGAGAGCAATGTTCCCTTCGACGGTGTTAACATCAAGGTGACCACCTACAACGATGGTACCACCAGCACCTGCAAGGTGATCAAGTAAGAAATTATTCTTAATTTGATAAGATAAAAAACCGTGAGCCCAATGGGCCCACGGTTTTTTTTATAACAACAATACAACACACCCCGTCTGATGGGTTGAGACAACGACTGTCGAATCCGATTGGCATCATTGCGAAGCCCCATTTAATTAGCTTAATTCGAAGACAAAAAACAAACAAATGGCCGGGCTCGCGAGCCGGCAGTGCGGGGTCGCTAGCAGCGAGGTGGCATGTGCTGGACCTGCCACTGGTCATTGGCCAGAGAACGGTCGGGCGTGGCGTTGTCGGGATTGACACGCTTGTCGTCCATCAGGTACAGCCCGATGGCGCGCGTCATCAAGATGTCGTCGTGCTTGCCTTTCCTGGCACCGTAGCGCCCATTGTGTTCCTCATAGAAGCGCATCTCGTTTACCGCATCCTGGTCACGCTCGACATAGTTGCCGTCGCGCAGCGCTGCAATGAGTGCCGCCACGGCCTTGCCCTTGGTCTTGACATTGGTGTGGAAGCCAAACTTGCGAGGTGCCCGCTGGTAGACGCAGCCATAGACCCGGTTTACCTGCTCCAGGATGTAGTCGCTCTCGCCGGCACGCGCCGCCTCGTTGGTGAGCGTGTTGCTCTCCACGACCAGCACCGCGTTGTTGTAGTATTTGGCCAGTTGCATCGCCTTCCATGCCAGCTCGTCATGGTCGATGTGCCCTCGCCATTGCGCTACGATGGCCGCCTTGCGGTCAGGGCTTCTCATCCGCCACACGGCAATGACCGAGTAGTCGCTGTTGTCGGAACGGCCGCCCACATCCACGACCACCATGTAGCGCGTCTTGACCGGCATGTTCTCCTCAGGCAGGTCCCACACCTTGAGCAGCCCGTTAGATGCTTGTACCAGGTGGATGTTGCTCTTGGCCTGCTCCCCGCTCATCCCGTCGGCCTGGATATCCCCCACGAGGACCGGCTGGCGCGAGCACCCCTGTTCCAGGTTATCCAGATGCTCGCGCGGGAACGGATTGTGCCCGCTCGTGGCAAACGCTTCGCTGTCGCTCGTGGGGTACTCGGCCATCATCATCTCGTGGCGGCGGTATTCACGGCGCTTGTGGTGATACCAGTTGACCTGTTCCAGTGTGCATCCGTCATTCCACAACTCCCGCTCATAGTCGTCCATCTCCTGCCACAACGCCATCGGGTCGTCAACATCAAGGGTGTAAATGCCGATTTCGTGCCAGGGCACAAACACCGGCACCTTGTCGCTGCGTCCCATCTGGGCGCGCAGCCACTCGTCGTGGAAGTAGTCGCCCACGCCGTTAGCCGTGGACTCCAGCACGATGACAGTCTCGGGCTCCAGGGCGATGCTACCGCACACGCTGCGCACCACCTCGTCGGGGCTGTGCATCGCACTCGACTGCCAGAACGCCACCTCGCTCAGGTGGGCCATCGCGATATCATAGCCACGCACGGCGTCCTCGCTGCGGGAGCTGCCCATGAGCACCAGGCACTCGCGCTCGGCAATCTGCTGCACATTGGGCTGACCCTCAAGTTTGGCAAAACGGGATACCTGGTCACCCTCGGGCCACAGTTCACGGGGATAGTGGCGCAGCAGCAGGTTATACATGCGCTTGATGCTCTTGCTCGTGGCGTGCAGGTGGCCACAGATGAGGCTGTTCCACCCCTTGTGACGCACCAGCTGCATCCATGCCAGGTACATCTGCACCAGTGTCGAGCCGCCCCACTGCCTCGCCTTCAACAGGATGATGCGCACCGGCTGCCCCGCCATGCGCTGGTTCTCCATGACGCCCAGCAGGCGGCGCTGCGGGCGGTTGAGCACCAGCGGCACATTGCGTCCGCTCAGTTTGTCCTTGATGGTCACGCAACGGGCACACCAGAACTCAAAATCGTCATGGATGCGCTGCTGCTCCCGTTGCAGGGGCGTCAGGGACAGGTAGTCGGGACACCGGGCAAGCACCTCGCGCGGAATGCGGCTGCCACCAGCCTCGACACGGTCACCCCAGCATCCCGCCCCCGTGAGCGGGTCATAATGGCTGGGGGCCGACACTGCCTTGCGCCGCTCGTTCTCGACAAGGATGTCCTCTATATTATGTAATGTGGGGTTCATAAGTTAGGAGTTAGGAGTTAGGAGTTAGGAGTTAGGGGTTAGGGGTGGTGTGATAGATGACTGGGGGCAGCAGCAGGGTGCCGCTCGTGGCGGTGCCGGTCATCTCGAGCCTGACGGTGCGTGCCTGGACGGCTATGACGGGAGCCGCCAGAGGCTGGTCGATGGCACCGTCCACGACAGTGCGGCCCACGGGACTGTCCTGTGCCATGATGCCGCGCTGGCCGGTAACACACAGTTCAAGCGAGGCGTTGCCGCTCATCAGGTGCCACACCACCCGCATGACGGCTCGCGCCATCAGCCCATCGAGGGCAATGGGATGGGTGCGCCAGCCCACAGCCATCGTTGCGGCCCCCTCATGCTCCAGGTCGAGCAGGGTGCCGGTGGGTGTCACGGCTAGGGCGTGTTGCGGATCACTGTAGAGTTGGAACGCCTCGACGGTGCGGCGGCTCAGGGTGCCATCATCCATCATCACTGCCGGCAAGCCCTGGCGCGGCAACATCCACAGCTCGCCATAGGCATTGCACCATGCCATCGCCGCGCAGTCCACAGCACGCAGACGCACATCCACCAGCGCCCCGCTCAGTCGGCACAGGTGACGGTGGCGCGAAACGAACCAGATGCAGCGGCCTCCCTCGACGGGAGCCACATCGGGAGCGATGACGGTACGGTCCACCAGTCTTGCCTCGCCCAGGGCTCCCGTGCTGCTCTGCGGGATGGCATGGATGCCGTCGCCGGTGAACACATACACGGGATAACGCCCAAAGCCGCCCGAATACAACGGCTTGGTCACCACCGACATCGCCAACGGCACAGCACCCAGCACGGCGCGACGGTGAGACACCACCAGCGCATTGCCCGGGGCCGACGCGACTACATCGCCGCCAGCGGTGCAGCAATACAGGCGTCCGCCAGCACAAGCTGAACACACGATGTCCTGCAACCGTCCCATCCCTCCCACGGCGGCACACTGTGTATTGGTCATCGTCAGCGGCAAGAGTGGCGGAGCGAAGTCAGCGGCATCGACGAGTGCCGAGGCTGGGGCCGTCGCGATGAGTTGCCACGACGAGGAGGCGAGTTGCGAAGCGATAGCGGCGGCACTGCGGCGCGACAGCCCCATCTCGAGGACATACTCGCGTCCCCCTGTGGTACGCGTCAGGCATCGGTAGTCCAGCCCACGGCTCGATGTGAGCAACTGCGCCTCGGGGGTGGCCAGCACATCAATGCTCTTCACCAACGGCAGCCACGATGCCGAGATGCCCTGTGTCACCGTCAATTCCAAGTTGTAGTGTGTCAAGGTGAGCGTCGTCGCCTCGGTGCCGGTGAATTTTCCCCCGCCCGTTGTCACCATGGCCTCGATGCGGTCGGCATTGGCAAGAGCGGCATCACCCACACGCACGGGTTCGCTCATCCACAGGTAACTGTCGTCGTGAAGGCGCACCGCCCAGCGCACGAGCATCGGGGCACTGTGCAGCCCCTCGGCAGCGGCATCGGCAGTGAGGCCACTCCATGCCGTGCGCAGCATGGCCGACAGGGCAATGCGGTCGGCACTCGCCAGCGGGGCGCGCCACTGGCTGTAGGGTTCGGCAAAGGTGTAGGCGTCAATGTCGGTGCTACTCGATACCGTCCTGGCTGTGAATGCCAGGGACGGCACGGCATCGGCGGGGTCGAGCACGGTCCACACGCCCTCGCTGCAGGCAAGATAGGTCATTCCCCTCTCACCCACCACGACCAGCAATCCACCCACAAGGTGGGCATTGACAATCGCGCCCATGACGGTAGCGACAACCTGGCCATCAATCTTCACGGCCTGGCCGTTACAGGTCACGCAATGGCCTTCGGCCATCAGCAGCAGGCGGTCGCCGGCAGCAATGGCACCCATGGCCGCGGGTGCGCCTGTCACTTGCAGCGAGTGCTCACACTGGCGCAGGTTCAGTGCGTCGGCAGCCTCGCCACAGCGTGCCGACTCGCCATTGGCAAGCGGCACCATAGCCCGGGGAACAATCCGGGTCTCTCTCAATGTCTGGTGTTTCTTCATGGTAAATATATATAATGTGTGAACAAATATCGACGGCAAAGGTACCCACCCGCTGCCGACGCACGCAAGCACAAAAAGCACAGTCCAGGACATGGCGCCGCCAGGTTACAAAAACTGCAGGGGCCCAGTCGAGGGCCCCTGCGGTTATTACGCGGATGAAAAATGCGGTATCAGCTCGACCAGCTACCAGTGAGGACGCGGTTGATGAGGGCAGTGACATCATTGATGTCGATGCTGTCGTTACCATTCTCGACATTGCAGTCGGCGGCGTTGGCATCATAAACCACATCCTTGCCCAGCACGACATCAATCAAGAGCGTCACATCGTTGATGTCCACATCGCCATTGCCGTCCACATCGCCGCGGATAAAGGCGCTGGGATCACCGGGCAGCACAAAGGTGGTACCGTCGCTGTAGTACAGGCGGTTGTTGTCAAAGCCCCACCACAGGTCGTTGCCGTCGGTCGGCACGGTCAGGCCCCAAGTGATGGCCTGGCTCGTCACATTGCCCACATTGCCGGGGGTGCCGTCGGCGCTCTGGTTGGTCCACACGCCGTTACCGCCGGGATTCTCGACATCACTGATATCGCGAATGGTCTGAGCGGGGAAGCTCATCGTGCCGTCATAGGAGAGCGTCATGTAGTTTGAGGGGCTGCCCATCCCGAAGAGGTTCACAACGGTGACAGTCTCGTCCTGCTGGCTGATGTACACATCCACAGCGTGGGGAGTGCCGTCGATCTCGTCGGTATACTCGTGCACACCGTTAGGGGTGAGCAGGCGCGCGTTGCGGAACAGCGGCGACGAGATGTGGGTGGTGTCACTCGTCTGCATCAACACGGTGCTGGGAGTGCTCATGGTCGTGGTCTTCACCTTCTCGATATAGTAGCCGAAGCCGCCCTCGATAACGATTGAGCCATCAGTCAGGATGTTGCCGGTGACATCGGCCATAGCGCCGCTGCCCACCAGCCAGTCCTCGTTGACAAAGTAGTAGGCCATCGTGCTGTCGACGGTCGTGGTCACAGCACCGCTGGTCGAACTCTCGTGACCCTCACGGGTGTAGAACGGCTGGCCGGTCACCTCGAGCGTCACCTTGCCGGTTGTATAATTCACCTTGAACGACTGGGGACACTCATACATCGTGAAACCGTTGGCAAAGGTCAACTCACCGCTGGCTCCCCCTTGGATGATGCTTGCACTCCAACCACCCTGATCAAAGGGGTCATGGGGCGACACCGTGACGGTGCCGTTGGGGTGCTGGGTCAAGTCGTACACATTGAACAGGCTGATCTTGTTGCCAGTCACAGTGCCGGCACCATAGGCCAGCAGACCTGCACAAGCACAGACGAGGGCTAATATCTTTTTCATACAATCCAATCTATTAGTTTGTTCTTTATCTATCTAATAATGTGAGCACAAAAGTACTCATTTATTTCTTACCATAAGCCCGTTTTTACAAAAAAAAACTGCTTTGGGTATGATATAGCCCACACGACATGGACACAGCGGGACTGATTCCGATCCCGCTGACCAGGTTTATTACATCAATATTTTAGATTCGACATGGCGGTGAATGAGTGCAATTCTCATTTTGCCGGACAATAATAAAAAAACAAGAGACCCTCCTAGAGGGTCCCTTGCGATAATTTCGATATTGGACAACTGATTAGTTAGCCCAAGCACCGGTCAGAACGCGGGTGATCAGAGCAGTAACATCGTTGATGTCGATGCCACCATCACCAACTGCGGTGTTGCAGTCAGCAGCGGTCTCGTCGAATGCTACATCCTTACCCAGAACAACATCGATCAGGCGGGTTACATCGTTGATGTCGATGTTGCCGTCCATGTTCACATCACCACGCTCATAAGCGGGAGCAGAAACCTTGGCGGGAACGGTGTATTCCTGGATGAAGACATCGCTCGGGTTCTTACCAATATTTTCACCATCGGCAACAGCACCCAGTGCGATTACCTGGTCAACATCGGTGCGGGTTACAACATAGGGATTGTCTACCATTTCATAGTCCACAATCTGGCCTTCCTCATCGAGGGTGAGCTTGAAGAGATGAACCTCAACGCCAGTCTCATCGCTGGTACCAGCGTAGGTGTAAGCGTCGTCACCAGGAGTCTCGGTGATGGTCGGGGTCTGAGCATAGCCAATCAGGAAGATGCCATCGTTCAGACGAATGTAGTTGTTAAAGAACGGATAGAGCAGACTGCCAGCAGCGGTGTCCATCAGAACGGTTGATTCCCAGTAGAGGTACTCGTTGGTAGCATCACCCACGGTACCGATGCCCTCGAAGCCGTCAACATAACCCTGGTCATCAAAGATGAAACCGTAGTTCTCATCGAGCTCGAAGGTCGAGTTCATGAAGTCACGACCCACCGCGTCATACATTACCTGGGGTTCAATCCACAGATTGTGATAGCCTTCTACCGGCTCATAGACATTAATCTTGACAGCGGGCACGCCAAAACCGTACAGGCCGAAGGCAACAACGGTGGTGTCTTCAGACTGATAAGCATAAATCTTCTCGGTGTAAGTCGTAGCCGTAGTAGCGCTTCCTTTATACTGGAACTCGTGGGTTGCATTGGGAACGATGAACTGGGTGCCACGGAAGATATTATAGAATTCGGTGCTGTCAGTGGAAAGAACAGTAGCCGATGCATTGTTAGTCTTCCTATACATGGTCTGAACTTTCATAGTGCCGAAGTAGGCATAACCATTCTCCTCATTGAACTGGATTGAGCCGTCATCATAGATGACACCGGTAATGGGTTCGTCAAAGCCATCGCCCTCCTCGTTGAAGAAGTAATTTTCGTTAACCAGGTAGGTATGAAGGGTGGTATCCATCCTGTAGTAACCAGCCGAACCACCAGAAACGGGAACATTCTGAGCGCTGTAGTACTTCCAATTGCCGGTGTAGGTCGAGTCATCAAGGATAAAGCCTACATCAAAACTAACCGTCTTGTTGGTGTAGTCCATGTCGAGGGGCAGATAGTAGCTTGAGCCCATCGGGTTCCAGTACAGACCGGCACAGTACAGCGTGTTCTGATTATCCGTGAAATAAACACTGCTGCCATCATAGTAGGGGTCATCCTTAACCATGTAACCCGAGTCGTTGAAGGTGTAAACATAGCGGAAAGCAATGTGGGTGTTCTCGCCATACATACCGGCGTCAACGCGCTTGGGAGCCTTCTTGGTCAGCAGCATGTTGTCGTTGGGAGTCAGATTATTCTCCTTGAAGAATGACCTGGGGGTCAACGAGTTCGTGCTCACTTTGGTCGCGGGCTGAGCCTGCATCTGAGCACGATCCATCGTTTTTGCAGCAGACTTCATCACCTGGGTTGAGGTTGCCTTCTTGGTGATCTTAGCCGTGTTGTTCACATGAGGTGCAGCGGCCATTGCTGTCAGACCTGCACACACAAACATAAGTGCTAAAAATTTTTTCATAAATCAATAAGATTTGAGTTAATAATAATTGGTTAATAATAAATGTGATGTTTAATCGTTTTTTCGTCGTTTTAAGAACAGGTTTACATTTTGTCAAGTAATGATACAAGACCAATTTCTTTTCAAAATATGCCACAAATTTACTATCAATTTTTCAAATCTGCAACATTTTTAATAAAAAAAACACATATCTGTTCACAACAATAGTCCAAATCAAACCTTGCAACCACCCAAAAAACATTATCACGGGGCGCCCGTGCACTCCTTGTGCATCACGCTCGAGCGACGCGGTTCACACGGTGAGGAGCATGCCGGCGGCGACCTGCGCGGCCACATCCCGGCCCATGGACTGAGCCACGAGCGCCAGGGCAAACGGCGCAGCGGCAGCGGGGCCATTGCCCGTGACGACATGGCCATCGACGGCGACAGGAGCCTGTGCCCAACGCACGCCCTCTATGCCCTGCTCCATGCCGGGATAGCACACGGCTTGACGGCCCTGCAGGATGCCCAGCGGCGAGAGCACAACGGCCGGCGAGGCGCAGATTGCCGCTACACCGGCACCGCGCTCGTCCTGGGCAGTGAGCAGGTCACACAAGGGCTCGCAGGCAGCCAGATTGGGGGCACCAGGGATGCCACCGGGCAACACGAGCCACTCGGCAGCGTCGTAGCTGTTGTCGCCCAATAGGCTGTCGGCCAACACCGTCACCCCATGGGCACCGGTAACCTCCAGGCCAGGGTTGATAGACACCGTCACGACGGGCATGCCCGCACGACGCAACACATCGATACTCGTCAGGGCCTCGACTTCCTCAAAGCCGTCAGCCAGAAAAATGTAAGTCGTCTTCATTTGATTATTTGGTTTTAAGTTGTTAAATTATAAGTTTTTAGTTGTTTTCAAATCGCATCACGACAAGACGCCAGGTTTATAGGGTTTGTCCGCTCCTTGCCCGCAAGAAATCCCAAAAAGATTCTATTGGATTTCTCATGCACCCCACGATTCCATCATTACGGGAGCCCCTCTTGCTAAATCGTCGCTGGCAGATTCGTTGATTCCACCGAAAAAAATCGCACTAAATTAGCTATTTCAGGCCGAAAAAACGGTCGAAAAATGAAAAAAACATCATTTTTTGAAAAAAAAGTGAGATTTTTTTTGGTGGTTTAAAAAATAGCAGTACCTTTGCATCGCTTTTGACGGCAACGGGCAGTTAGCGTCAGAGCATCTGCCTTACAAGCAGAGGGTCGGGGGTTCGAATCCCTCACTGCCCACCAACACGGGTCCAGCACTACGGTGCAGGGCCCGTTTGCTTTATATCCCCATCCCCAACCCACAAGGGCTCAAACCACAAATCAAACCACCCATTTTTCAACAACTGAGAAATTTCAGTTATTTTGGAGAGGTGGCAGAGTGGACGATTGAGTCGGCCTTAAAATTGCTCAAGCGGTCTTAAAGTTGTTCAAGTTGTCTTATAGTTGTTCAAGTTGTCTGAAGAATAATGCGCCAGCCCTCTTTAACCTCTAACCTCTAACCTTTAACCTGCGAGCACAGCGAGCACCAATGCGTCAGCCTCTCTAAACTCTAAACCCTAAACTCTAAACTGCGAGCACAGCGAGCATCAATGCTGCGAGCACAGCGAGCATCAATGCTGCGAGCGCAGCGAGCATAACAGTTAAATTAGTGTAATTCCTCACCCATTGTGGCGTGGGTTTGGAAAAAAGTTTGTAGTTTTGTGAGTTTGAAATAACTAAAATCGACATGAAGATGAGAAAGATACTCCTTATCACCCTCTTACTGCTGGCATCGCTGCCTGCCGCCGCGCAAGTGCGACTGGGACTGCGCGGAGGCATCACCGTGGGTGAGCTGCGCTTCGACCGTGACTTCATCGACAGCGACAACCGCGTGGGCTATACCGGGGGTCTGCTCATCGATGTCAATATCCCCGTAGTGGGACTGGGCGTCGAGGCGAGCGCGATGTACACACGGCGCAACAACCGCCTTACCGACCACGACCGCGTGTACAAGCGTCACTACTTTGAGTTTCCCGTGTATGCCCGCTACCGCTTGGCGTTGCCTAAAGTGGAGCGCGTCTTCGTGCCCTATGTCTATACCGGTCCCAACTTTGCCGTGCTGTTTAACGACGACAACTACAGCGCTTATGAGGGCAGCAAGACCTACCTGTCGTGGGATGTGGGCGCCGGCGCCGACCTGTTCCGCCATTTGCGCTTGTCGGCGACCTACGGCATCGGTATGACCAAGGCGATGAGCTACATCGACCGCGAGTACAGCGGTGACCGCCTCGACGGCAAGGACCGCCACTGGACGCTCAATGTAGCCTGGTTGTTCTAGTTTTGAATTTAGAGAAAAATACTGACACTGAAAATAATGAAAAAGATTGCATTAGTACTCGCCGGCCTGCTGCTGTGTGCCACGGCAGCAACGGCTCAATCACACTCGCGCTGGGGTATCACTGCCGGCGCCGACCTCAACGAGATCCACTTCAAGCAGAGCGACATCATGCCCAGCAAGCGGCTGGTAGGCCCCCAGGTGGGCGTCACGGCCGAGATGAACTTCAGCGGCATCGGCTTTGGTGTCGAGGGTTCATTGCTCTATACCCTCAAGCAGGGCAAACTGGGCTATGGCGACCGCCAGGCGTGGTCCTCGCTGGGTTACGGCACCGAGACGGTGGGCATGCACTTCCTGGATGTGCCCCTGCACCTGAAGTTCAAGTACAACCGCCTGGGTGGAGCCGAGACCACAATCATGCCGATGGTGTATGTGGGACCGCAGTTCTCCTTCCTGGTGCACGGCACCCACAGCAAACTCAATTCCTACCCTCCCGTGCATGTGTATCTGGACATGGGTGCAGGCTGCGAGCTGTTTGAGCGTTGGCAGCTGCGCTGCGGCTACAATTTCTCGGTGGGTCAGTCGTTCCACACCAAGATTCTCGACGACAATGTCGCCAAGAACCGCGCGTGGTATGTCAACCTCACCTACTTCCTGAAGTAACAACCCCGATTCTCATCCAGGCCGTTCCAGTCCTATAGGTCCTCAATGTCTCTATAGGCCTTAACAACACAACATGAGACGCTACGCCGCCATACTGGTCGTCCTCGTCGTCACCATCGTGATGATGCTGTGCTCGCGTGACCGCAAGCGCTTTTTCACCCATGACGGCGTGGTGTGGACTACCGAGTACCACATCACCTATGAAGCCTCACTCGACCTGGGCGACAGCATCCAGTTCATCCTCAACACCCTGGACATGAGCGTGTCGCCCTACAACAAGGCATCGCTCATCACCGCCCTGAACGAGAACTCCACCACCCGCACCGATGCCTATATTCGCCGCCTGATGGAGGCTGCCACGACCGTCAACCGCGAGAGCGGCGGCGCCTATGACCCGACGGTGATGCCGCTGGTCAACGCGTGGGGCTTCGGCTACAAGAGCGGTAGCCTGCCCACACGGCTGCAGATCGACAGCATCCTGCAGTTCGTCGGGATGGACAAGGTGGCCCTGCACGGCGACACGCTCACCAAGCGGGACCCGCGCGTGATGCTCGATTTCTCCTCTATCGCCAAGGGGATGGCCTGTGACGAAATCGGACGCATGCTCGCACGCAACGGTGCCGAGAACTGGCTCGTCGAGATAGGGGGCGAGGTGATGGCCAGCGGCGTCAATGCCCACGGCACGCCATGGAATGTCGCCGTGGACCTGCCCAGCGACCAGGCCGACACCACCATCCACGAGGCCGCCATGACCATCACACTGGACAGCGCAGCCGTCGCAACCAGCGGCAACTACCGCAAGTGGCGCCAGGAGGGAGGCAACAAGCTCTCCCACCTCATCGACCCGCGCACCGGCGACAACCGCACGGGCACCCTGCTGAGCGTCACTATCATCGCCAGCGACTGCATGACGGCCGACGCCTGGGCAACGGCATGCATGGTGATGGGCGACAGCACCACGCGTGCCATGATGGAACCCCGGCGCGACCTGGGCGTGCTGACCATCAGCGCCGACACCGTGAGCGGCGCCCTCGTCGTGTGGAGCAATGCCGCGTTTGCCGACCGTGTCGTCACGCCCTAACAACCGATGCTCGCTTCGCTCGCTGGTTAAAGGTTAGAGATTAGAGGTTAGAGGTTAAAGGTTAGAGGTTAAAGAGGGCTGTCGCATCCATGTGCAGGAGGCGGCAGCTAATTCGTTTAATTCGAAGGCTGTTGTCGTTAAGATTGCGAGAGGCGAGAGTGATATTGTCTAAAAAAACGGGGAAAAGGGGCGGAATGTGGGCAAAAATGATTATTTTTGCTACCTGAAACTAATCTATGACGACGAGCGATACCTATAGCACAGAATATGATGTGATTATCGTGGGAGGCGGCGTAACCGGCGCCGGCACCGCGAGAGACTGCGCCATGCGCGGCCTCAAGGTACTGCTCGTCGAGCGCAACGACTACAGCACGGGAGCAACGGGCCGCAACCATGGCCTGATGCACAGCGGTGCCCGCTATGCCGTGACCGACGGCGAGAGTGCTGCCGAGTGCATCGCCGAGAATCGCGTCATGAGGGTCATCGCGCACCATTGCATCGAGCAGACCGACGGCCTGTTCATCACCCTGCCCGACGACGACCTGGAGTATCAGCAGACCTTCATCCAGGCCTGCCAGCGTGCCGGCATCGACGCCCAAGCCATCGACCCCGCCGAGGCGCTGCAACTCGATCCCGCCGTCAATCCCGACATCATCGGCGCCGTGCGCGTGCCCGACGCCGCCATCGACCCATTCCGCCTCACCGTAGCCAACCTGCTCGATGCGCAGCTGCATGGCGCCGTGACGCTCAACTACCACGAGGTAGAAGGCATCATCATGCAGCAGAACCGCGTCACGGGTGTCAAGCTGTTCAACAAGCTTGACGGCACCCATGTCGAGGTGCACGGCCATGTCATCGTCAGCGCCGCAGGCATCTGGGGGCACCGCCTAGCACAGATGGCCGGCGTCGACATTCCCATGTTCCCTGCACGCGGCGCACTGCTCATCTTCGGGCCCCGCATCAACCGCATGGTCATCAACCGTTGCCGCAAGCCCTCCAACGGAGACATCCTAGTGCCCGACGGCACCGTGAGCGTGCTGGGCACCACCAGCGACCGCATCCCCCTCGAGGCCATCGACAACATGCGCGTAACGCGCGAGGAGGTGGACACCCTGCTTGCCGAGGGCAAAAAAATCGCGCCGCAACTGGCCAGGACGCGCATCATCCGCGCCTATGCCGGCGTGCGCCCCCTTGTCGCCAGCGACGACGACCCCAGCGGCCGCAGCATCAGCCGCGGCATCGTGTGCATGGACCACGCCCAGCGCGACGGTGTCGAGGGCCTGGTCACCATCACCGGCGGCAAGATGATTACCTACCGCCTGATGGCCCAAGCCGCTACCGACGCGGTGTGCGCCAAGCTGGGCAACACGGCACCCTGCACGACAGCCGACACGCCGCTGCCCGGCTCTGACACCCCCGCCGACAAGCAAGACAACGACACCACACGGTATTCCTTCGCCCAGCGCGCCGCCATCGGCCGTCACGGCTCGCTTGCCGCCAAGTGCGACAGCCAAGACGACATCGACAACGCCCTGGTGTGTGAGTGCGAGGGCGTCACCGTGGGCGAAATCAAATATGCCCTCAAGGACCTGCATGTGTTCAACCTCGTGAACCTCAGGCGGCGCACCCGCCTGGGCATGGGCAACTGCCAGGGCAAACTGTGTTCATGCCGCGCGGCATCGCTGCTGGCGCTGTATCACCACGATGTCAAGCGCGCACAAGTTGACCTGGCCAACTTCCTCGACGAGCGCTGGAAGGGCATGCGGCCCGTGGCATGGGGCGACACGCTGCGCGAGGCACAGTTCACCGCCAGCATCTACCAGGGCCTGTGCGGCCTTGACACAGCCATCAACCAACAACAAGGACAACAGGAGGACAAGGCATGAGCAACAACAGCACCATCATCATCGGCGGAGGCCTGAGCGGCCTGACATGCGGTCTTGCTCTGGCCAAGCGCGGCCACAGTGTGACCATCCTGTCAGGCGGCCCGTCCACCCTGCTGTTCAGCGGCGGCTCGATGGAGCTGCTGGGTGCCATCGACGGCCAGCCCGTTGGCCGTCCGCTTGACGCCATCCCATCGCTGCCCGACTGCCATCCCTACCGCAAAATCGGCACCGAGCGTATCGCCGACCTCGCCGGCCAAGCCCGCGAACTGCTCAACGACACGGGCATCACGATGACTGGCGACGCAGCAACCAACCACTGGCGCATCACCCCGATGGGCATTACCAAGCCCGCTTGGTTGACATTAAATGAAAACTTCAAAATTGACGACTTAAATAACCTGCCCGTCAGGAATATAGCACTGATGGCAGTGCGCGGATTCTTTGACCAGCCCAACGGAATGCTGGCCCAGGGTCTGCGCGACCTGGGCTTTGAAGTCAAGGTAATCGAATTCACCACCGAGGAGATTTCCTCGCTGCGCCGCAGCCCCACCGAGATGCGCGCCACGACACTGGCCAAGCGTCTGCTCAGCCAGAATGCGCTGCAGCGGATTGCCGACCAGGTCAATGCCCTCGCCGGCGACGCCGAACTCGTGCTGCTGCCCAGCGTGTTCGGGCAAAAGAATGATGACAGCGTCCAGACGCTCCAGAGCTTGTGCCACAAGCCGCTGCGCCTCATCGCCACACTGCCCCCTGCCGTCGCCGGCATGCGCATGCAGGCCCAGCTCCTCCACTACTTCATGATGCTCGGCGGCGATTACCGTACAGGCGAGTCGGCCACGGGCGGCATCATCGAGAACGGGATGCTGACAGGCGTCACTACCCTCAAATCAGGCACTACCCCACTCGTCGCCGACAACTATGTGCTCGCCACCGGCGCCTTTGTGTCACGCGGACTGGCGGCCGATGAGAGGCACATCTATGAGACGGTATTTGACCTGGATGTGGATGCCGACGAGGACCGCGACCACTGGACGCGTTTTGATGTGCTGGAACCCCAGGACTACTGGAGTTACGGCGTTGCCACCGACGAGTCGCTGCGGTGCTTCAAGCAAGGCTCCCGCGTCGAGAACCTGCGCGCCATCGGGTCGGTACTGAGCGGCCACAACGCCATCAAGATGGGCGACGGAACAGGCGTGTCGATGCTGTCGGCACTTGCCGTGGCCCAGGATATCCTCGCCGGGAAATAAGCCGGGACATGTTAAGCCATTAATTTAAGCCATAACCGACAAGCGGTTATGGCTTAAATAGTTATCTGGGGATATCAATATTACCCTTGTGTTACTTGATGACCTTGACAGCGCTGGTGGTACCGTCGCTGTAGGTGGTCACCTGGATGGTCATGCCGCTGGGCTGTGCCATCTCCTGGCCTGCCATGTTGAAGTAGCGGACACTGGAAACGCTCTTGCCGGCATTCACCTCGTCGAGAGCAGTGTGGGGATAAACCTCGAGATAAACGATGTCCGACTTGTTGGTGACGCCCTCGACCGTGTAGTTCAACTGGATACCGATACGCCACGAGAACATGGGATTGTCGCCCTCGTTGGTGCGGTAGAAGTAAACACGGCGCAGGTAGAAGTCATAACCACTGTAGCCATAGGGAATCTCGGTCATGTCGGTCTCAAAGCCGTTGCCGGCACCATAGGTCTCGTAGTCGAAGGTGAACAACTGGTCGTTGTCGGTGAAGATGCTGTAGGTCAGGCAGTCGGCATCAAGAGGATTGCCGTTCACATCCACCAGGTTGATGTTGAAGTCGAAGCGGGTGAAGCCGCTCTCGTCACCGCAGTCAAAGAACTCAACAGCCTCGGGGTTGGCAGGAACAGCGGGAACGGCATCGCCGCGCACGGTCCAAGTCGAGCCCCACTCGATGGTAGCAATGGAGCCGTCGTCACTCCACACGCCGGCCAGACCCGTAGCAACACAGTTGTAGGGGAACGGATTGTCCAGACTGCCATCGGTACCCTCGAGCGTGATGGTGCCAGTCTCGGGATCGATGGCATAGACGGCTGCATCCATAGTCTCGTCAACATAGAAGTCCACCCAGTAGAAGTCGTCGCCCAAGTCAAGGACATCTGTCGAGCCCCAAGCCAGGATTAAGCCATAGTCATATTCCTCATTATAAGAAACATACTGTCCCAGAGGCACCGAAATCGTGAGGCCGTCGTCGCTCAACTGTCCCACAACCCAGGCACCTACGCCCTCGCCGTAGCACAGGGGGTCCTGGATGTAGACTGTCTGGCCGTCGGGGGCATAGACCACCTTGACACGGCCCGTCTGATAGTCGGTCTCGAAGCCATAGAAACTGGTAAACATGAACTCGCCTTCACGGGTGTAGTTCACCACGGTGCCCTCGGGCTGCTCGGTGATGATATCTACACGCGAGTGGGCCTTGCCGGTAGGAACGGTCTTGCCCTGCGGACGGTAAGAGTTACCCTGCGATTGCACCTGGGCCGATGCACCCAAAGCGAGAACCGCACACATGATAAGTAATGATAATTTCTTCATACGCTTTTGGTCGTTAATGATTAAAACAATTGGTTATCTCAAACAATATGTGTGCAAATTTAAACAAAAAAGCCGAAAAATTTCAGCATTTGAAAAAAAAACGATAGTTTTGTAACGCAAAAATAACATTACTACAAATAACATTATTTATTGACTATGAAACATCTCATCAAGACATCATTATTGTTGCTGGCATTGTGGCTGCCCCTGACGGCTGCAGCCTACGATTTTGAGATTGGCGGCATTTACTTCATGACAGACCTGTGGGGCGACTACGCCATGGTCTGCGACAAGGGTGAAGAAGGCCCCAGTTACAGCGGCAAAGTGACAATTCCCGCCGAGGTCACCAATGACGACACGACCTATCCTGTCACCAGAATCAACGCCTACGCCTTCAGCAACTGTGCTGGACTGACTGGTGTGACCTTCCCGGCATCGGTGGCCACCATCAATGACCATGCATTTGAAAACTGCACGGGCTTGACAACACTGCAACTCCCCGATGCGCTCGAAGAGATCGAGACGGCTGCCTTTGAAGGCTGCTCGGGCCTCACCCAGGTAAACATCCCCGCCGGCGTCAAAGAAATCAAGATGTGGGCCTTCCAGAACTGCACCGGCCTGACCGATGTGTATTGTTTCATTACCGACCCAAGCGAGATGACCCTTGGCTTCCACGCCTTCTACCTGGAGAGCGAGAATTACTCATCACGCACCCTGCATGTGCCTGCAGGTTCAGTAGCTGCCTACAAGAGCTCTGACTGGGCTGAGTGCTTCGGCAAGATCGTCGGGATGTAATCCTGGACAGCTCCGCACAATGAGACAGCCGCCGAGGCGGCGGTTTTTGGCGATAGTTTTTTTGGCTTGGGCAATGGTTTTTGGCTTGGGCTATGGCAAGAAAAATTGCCGACATTGGTCAGGAATCCCTGATTTTGCCTTATCTTTGTGATTTCAACCTTAAAATTGCCACGCTAAATGGAAAACTTGATGCATCTACTAGAGGTCTTGAATGTGGCCTTGAACGACTTTTTTAAAACCTTGAGCGACCTCCTGTGGGGGTGGCCCTTGATTGTATTGCTGCTGGGCACACACATCTTCCTGACCATCCGCCTTGGCGGTCCACAGTTCAAACTTTTTAAAGCCATCCGCCTGTCGGTCAGCAAAGACAAGGATTCCACTGGCGATGTGTCACAGTTTGGCGCCTTGGCAACGGCCCTGGCGGCAACTATCGGCACGGGTAACATCGTCGGCGTGGCCACGGCTGTCGCCCTGGGCGGACCGGGTGCCGTGCTGTGGTGCTGGCTCTCGGGCGTGTTCGGCATAGCCACCAAATACAGCGAGGGATTCCTGGCAATCAAATATCGCATCAAGGCCCCCGACGGCCGCATGTTGGGCGGCCCGATGTATGCCCTGGAGCGCGGTCTGGGTTGGAAATGGCTCGCCGTGCTGTTCGCCGTGTTCACGGCATTGGCGTCGTTCGGCATCGGCAACACCGTTCAAGCCAACGCCATTTCTACCCTTGCCTATGACTCCTACGGCATCCCCGTCAATCTCACGGGCGGCATCATCTGCCTGCTGGCAGCCCTGGTGCTGCTGGGCGGCATCAAGAGCATTGCCCGCGTGTGTGGCGCGCTGGTTCCGTTCATGGCATTGCTCTATGTGCTAGGTTGCATCTATATCCTGATTGCCAACGGGCAGCATGTATGGCCTGCCGTCCAACTCATCTGCAAGTCGGCCTTCACGCCCCAGGCTGCTGGAGGCGGATTTGTGGGCACCACGGTCATCATGGCGGCTCGTTACGGTATTGCCCGAGGCTTGTTCAGCAACGAGTCCGGTCTGGGTTCCGCACCCATTGTGGCAGCAGCGGCCCAAACGCGCAACCCCGTGCGACAAGCCCTCGTATCCTCGACCGGCACATTCTGGGACACTGTGGTCATCTGTGCCTTCACTGGACTGGTGATTGTCAGCTCCATCATTGCCCACCCCGACATCAGTGTCGAGGACGGCGCCGCGCTCACCAAGGCCGCGTTCTCCAAAATCCCCTATGTGGGCACACCGCTATTGACCTTTGGAATTCTCACCTTTGCATTCACCACCATTCTGGGATGGTGCTACTACGGTGAGCGCGCAGTGGAATACCTGCTGGGCAAGCGATGGATGCTAGGCTACCGCATCGTGTTTGTCATCATGGTGTTTGTGGGCAGCATCATCAACCTTGATGTGGTGTGGAACGCCGCCGACTGCATGAACGCCCTGATGGCGATTCCCAACCTGGTGGCCCTGTTGCTGCTGAGCGGTGTCATCGCCCGCGAGACACGCCACTACCTCTGGGGCAACCGCCTCAACGACTATTCACCCGACCAGCAGGATAACTGACCAGCCCATAAGGCTACCGCCCCCCAACGACCATTCCGCAATAGGCCGTGGGGCATGATGAGTTCTTAGCCTCGGCTCGACA
The DNA here is from genome assembly GCA_900322135.1 of uncultured Prevotellaceae bacterium. Lineage (GTDB taxonomy): Bacteria > Bacteroidota > Bacteroidia > Bacteroidales > Muribaculaceae > Sodaliphilus. The sequence continues at coordinate 5,423 of ONYP01000004.1, read as the reverse complement.
GATTTTAAACGACAAGAAAGACAAGAGGGACAATCTTCATCAATTCGTTGACAATAAGACCTTTGCCCCTCTTGCCTTTCGTCTCTTCTTTCCCATCGGAGAAATATTTTCAGAAAAAGGCTTGCCAATTCCGGAAAAAGCAGTAACACGGCCAGCTCCCTCCCAATCCCCCAGGTCTTGACCGAAGCAAGGGTAACGAGGTTGTAGCGGCGCGCTGTAGCTCACTTGCCCTTTTTTTGTACCCTTATCTGAGCTCACTTTGCTCGCTGCATCAAGGATAAAAGATAAAGGATAATGTTTAAAGAAGCATCAGCCTTCCATTAAACATTATCCTTTATCCTTTATGCACGCACGATAGTGCGTTAATCACCGCAGCATGTCGCGCACCTCGTCGAGGGAGCCGTCGTTGGGTGATGGTGTCACACCCAGCAGGTGGCAAAGCAACGGATAGATGCACACATTGCGGAAACGGTCGGGTTTGGTATAGCCCACCTTGAAGTCGGGACCGATGGCACGGAAACCCACCTGCATGTCGGCTGCCGTGTGGTCAAAGCCGTGGCTGCCGAACTGCTTCTTGCTCGGCTTGTAGTCAAACAGCCAACCCACATCGGGCAGCACCACCACATCGCCCATGTTGGCATTGTGGCCGTATTGCAGGTATTCAGGCAGTTCCCCGCGCTTCCAGGCACGGATGTGGTCCACGCCCTGCAGCGCGTTGTAGATGGAATCGACATACTCGGGCTTGTTGGCATAGACGAGCGTGGGATAGTCGTTGACAGCACGCTCCACCCAGCGCTGCGGCAAGTAGTCGTTGATGTTGACGAAGCGCGCAGGGTCCACGCTGGCCATACCGTGGTCGCCCGTGATGATCAGGTTCACCTGGGAACCGATGGGCAACATCTGGATGCGCGTCCACATCATGCTCAACAACGAGTCCAGGTATTCCAGTGCCTGGCGGGTCTGGCGGCTCACAGGGCCGTAATTGTGGCCGCTGCGGTCAGGCTCCTCAAAGTAGGCCATCACCAGGTGCGGACGGTCCTTCTCGGGCAACTTCAGCAGGCGGATCACCTCGTCGACGCGTCCCGGGAAATCAATCTGCTCGGTCTGGTAGTCATGCCAGTAGGTGGGATGGTCGCCGTTGATGGTGACATCGCTGCCCACCCAGAAGACCGTTGCCGTCTTCACGCCCTGGCGCTTGGCCGTGAGCCACACGGGGTCGCCGCCATAGTAGTAGCCCTTGCTGCGTGTTTCCTTGTTGCTCAGCGAGTACTCAACGCCGCGCTCACGGTCCCAGAACTTGTTGGCGATGATGCCATGGTGGTCCGGTACCAAGCCCGTGGCGAGCGTGTAGTGGTTGGGGAAAGTCTTGCTCGGGAACGACGGTTGCATCACCGCCTTGACACCGTCATGAGCCAACTGGTTCAAGAACGGCACATCATAAGCGTCGAGATAATCCCAGCGCAACCCGTCGAGCGACACAATCACAGTGTAAGTGTCACGCCCAGCACCCCACGACTGCAACGGGAGCATGGCAAGCAGTAATATGAATGGAATCAGTCGTCTCATCATAGTTTTTTTTATAAAAGAGGGGGAATATCCGTGACGGGTATTCCCCCTTGCAAAATTCATGATTTAAATGAAATCGAGCTTAGTAACAGGACTTAGAAAATCCTTTTTCTGTCGAGCGTTACTCGGGCTTCTGGTGCGAGAAGTAGATACCGTTGGACATCTGTGGTGAGCCTTGATAGGTGGCCTTGACACCGATGATGCTGATGATGTCACCAACTTCAATACCTTCCCTCTCAAACAGGCCCTTGCGGTTGTCGCCGGTGGCACCCCAACCGGGATAGCAGCCATAGACATAGACGCTGTTGGTCTCATCCTCGAGATAGCAGTTACCATAGGCCGGGTTGGCAATCTCGGTAATGGTACCGGTAATCATATAGTAGACATTGGGATTGTCTTCCTGATCCAGGAACTCATCGATGCTGATGGGGGTCACGGGGATGGAAGCCTCGAGCGAAGCACCAGTCATTTGCGGGGTGCCCTTGTACTCGCCACGCTTGCCCACGAGGGTAACGACATCACCAGCCTTCAGGCCGGCAGCCTCAAAGTCGCCCTGAGAACCGATGCCATAAACATAGGTCTCGCCAGACCAGTCACGGATGTAGACATTGCCATAGGCGGCCTTGGCTACACTGGTGATCACACCGGTGATGCGGTAAAGGGTCTCACCCACGGGAGCCTCGAGGAACTCGGCAACAGTGCAGGCAACGATAGCGCCCTTCTGGTTGATGGTAGCCTGAGCGGTATATTCCTTACCGCTGTCGTCGGTGGTCTTGAACACAACGATAGTGCTGCGGTCGCCGCCATTGTTGGCATTGGCATGGAAGACAACCACGGGCTCAGCGCCACCGGTTACCGACACGATACCCAGCCAGTTCTTGGCCTCGTCGGGAATCTCGACCGAGATGCCGTTGTTGGTCTTGCAGGTCAGGTTAACGGTCACATTGCCGCCCTCCAGGGGGATGGTGGCGTCCTCGGGGTCATAACCCTCGACCTTAACCAGCGACTTCTGAATCTTGACAACGGTAACGTCAACCAGTTCGACAGTACCGTTATACACAGTCTTGGGACCCTCGACGGTAACGATGTCACCGACCTCCAGGCCCAGGCTCAGGAAGTTCTTGGTCTGGCCCTTGGCATCGAGCGTACCATAGATGTAAACCTCACCGGTCTCATCCTGGAGATACCAGTTACCATAGGTCGTGTTGACAATGCTCTTTACGGTACCGGTCACGCGGTAGGTCTTGCTCTCGGGACCGGCAATGACCTCGGCACAGGTAGCCTCGCTAACGGTAGCCAGGCCCTGGATCACGTTGATGGTCTGCTTCTTGCCAGCGCAAGCGACATGCAGCACGGCGGTGCGTCCGTCGGGGGTAGCAGGAGCGGTAAAGGTCACATTGGTCTCACCAGCGCCGCCGTTCATCGGGCTCACGGTCAGCCACTCGGGAAGTTCGTCCTCGTCAAATGACCAGGCTTCCTTGGCGTTAAGGGTAATCGTATTGGAACCGCCGGCCTCGTCGATGCTCACATAGGAGGATGAAACCTGAATCTCATCGAGCAGGGTCATCGCATCGTCATCGGAGCAAGCCGACAACAAGGCAACCAGAGCAAAAAACGAAATAAAATATCTCAGTTTCATAATATTGTCTTAGTCTTTAGGAATTAGTTGAAGATGTACTTGATACCGATAGATGCGTTCCAGCACTGACCGATGGCCTTGTTGGGAACGAAGGTCTTGGTAGCACCGTCAATCGACTTGGGAGTCGAGAAGGTGGCATAACCCTGAGCGTCAACGCCCTCATACTTCAAGATGCGGGGATCGCTGCCGATTTCGGGGTTGAGGTACTTGCTCACGCCCCAACTCGAGTTGAAGAAGTTCAGCACATTCTTCACATCAAGGAGCAACTGCAGGGTGTGCTTGGCACCGCACACATTCACCGAGAAGTCATGCTTGTAACTCAGGTCGATGCGATGTACCCAGGGGCTGTACAGGCTGTAGGCCTCGGCATACTTGCCCTGATGGTTCTTCAGGTAGTTGTTGGCATGTACATAGTCCATGAAGCGGGTCTTGTCACCCTCGCTCACGAAGCGGAACTCGCCGTTAGCGACCTGCTCGTCGGTGGGAATGTAGAGTGCATCGTAGTTGTAACCGTCACCGTTCATGTCGTTGGCCATCATGAAGGAGTAGTTGTAACCGCCGCGCCAGGTCTCATAGATCAGGCCATAGTGGTTACCGCTGCGGTCGTGACCGGTTGCCGACAGGACGAAACGGTCAGGAGTTACATACTGCGAGTTGTGCAGCTTGATGTTGTTGGGACCCTCAACAGTGGGAACATAGGTAAAGGCACTCTCGGCAGCGCTACCGGGCATACCGGTAACTTCCTTCTGCACGGTGTGGGTGTAAGCAGCCATCAGGCTCAACCAGTCGGTGGATGGGACGGTTGTCAGCACCGTTGAAGCGGGCGAAGCCACCCACGCTGGGGATAGACCAGTCGCTGATGCTGGCAGCGTTGATGTTCTTGTTGAAGATACCCTCGACAGTTACACTGAGGGGGAACGAAACGGGGATGCTGTAGTCAACAGCCAGCGAGGTCTTCCAGACCATCGGCATCTTGAACTTGGGATCCACGCCATTGACGGCCGAGGGAACAGTACCCATATCGGAGGTCACGTTCTCGGGATAACCCATAGCGATCAGCTTATTGCGCAGGGCATTGATCGAAGCCTGGCCGTTCTCGGTCACCAGACCGCCGGCGAACTGGCTCATGTCGATGTAACGGTTACCGTTGGCATCGGTAGTGTAGGCACCAGTGTAGTTCTCAAAGCCACGGTTGGGTTTGTAAACCATTTCACCAGTGTTGGGATCCTTAACCATACCGCCAATCTTGGTGTTGGCGTTGAGCTGAGCCTGATACTGTACCAGACCGCCGTTGGTGGGCATGTTGGTGAAGAATACCAGGGGCAGACGGCCCGAGAAGAGACCCGTACCACCGCGCACCTTGAGCACCTTGTTACCGAAAACATCCCAGCTGAAGCCGAGGCGAGGTTGAACGATCAGGTTGCTGTTGGGCCACTTGCCAGTGTCGATGTGACGCTCATTACCCTTATTATCATAGTAGGTAAGCTCCTTGATGGCGTTGTTGGTGATCAGGTCACCGTTGTTGAAGAACAGACCGTCAAGACGCAGACCGTAGGTCAACTTGAAGTTCTTGGTCACGTTCCACTCGTCCTGGGCATAGATACCAGCCTTGTTGAACTGCACGCGGGCAGCAGGCTTGGTCTCGCTACCGTAACCGTAGGTCAAGCAGACAACCTCGGGGGTAGCACCGTTGATGAAGTCGTCAACGCTGTTATAGCGGTAGTAACCGGTACCATTACGCATGTACTGGTTGTCGGCCATCTGATGCTCGAAGCTCAGACCACCCATGATCTTGTGGTTACCATAGTACCAGGTCACGTCGTCACGCAGGTTCCAGATGGTGTTGTGAACGGCGTTGTTCCAGGTAAAGAGCTCATAACCCAGAGCCATGTAGTTGTCCTTGTTGCCGTCGGCATCGGTCATCGTGATGTCGATGAAGGGGAACTCGCTCGAGTTGCTGGCGCGGATATCGTCCAGCTTTGACAGGGTAGCCAGGAACTGGTTCGACAGGTTGTCGGTCAGGCGGCTGTTCAGGTCAAATGAGAAGGAGTGTACCAGGTTGTCCATGCCATACATCGAGTTGGCGAAGGAGAAGGACTTCTGAGATACACGGGCAGTTGCCATACGCGTGCCACCGTCCATCGAGGTCGCATTGGGATTGCTCCAATAGCGGTTCTTGGTGTAGTTGTAGCGCAGGGCCAGGTGATGGTCATGGTTG
>ONYP01000073.1 GCA_900322135.1 uncultured Prevotellaceae bacterium | reverse complement strand
TGCGCATGGCGACCAAGCGCACCGACTTCTCGCAGGGCTACACTCCGCAAGGCATGCCGATTGTGCTCATCACCGAGCCGACCTGCGAGATCAGCGACGCGGACGGTGAACTCAACACCGTGAAGTTCACCTACCAGTACCAAGACAGGCGGACGTATCTGCCGACAGATTACCTGTCCGTGGATCACGACCGCATCTTCACCGAGCAGTTTGACCCCTCATTCCAATAGTCCTATGGCACAAAGTATCCACATCAGTACCCTTCGCAGGATGCTCAAGGCTGGTGACCCGGTTGACATTAAGCTTTGGACAAAATCAGGGGAGATCCAGTGCTGGCGCAACTGCATCCCTCTGCGCTACAACTTCTATCAGGGTACCCAGCAGTTCAAGCTGCTTGATAGCCGTCAAATAAGGACAGCCCGATTGGTCTGCGTGTTCAGCGTTAATGACATGGAAGTGTTTTTGTAGCATCAAAACACTTAACTAACAAGAAATTATCCTATATTTGCATGTCCAAAATTCAAGAACTATCAGAAACAATGAAAGTAAACATGAAAAAGATTCTAAAGCGCACCCTGCTCATATTAGTAGGGTTAATTGTTGCCATCTTAGTGGTTGGCGGTGCAGTCAGGCTGATAGATGGTCGCTCACCCCAAGCAATCATCGTCAGTCATTCTTTACCGCAGAGAACAATGGAGGACTACGAAGAAGGCAAAGGTGACAAGACAGACAAAAGCACTGTGGAAATACCCGAAGGGGTGACTTTCCCTCGCGAAATGCGTCAATATCGTGTTGGCAACATGCAGGTGTTTCACATGGAAGCCCAAGATGACAGCAAGCCCATCTTGCTTTACATCCATGGCGGTGCTTATCTCAACAACTTTGAAAAACTGCATTGGCAGGCTATGGCCGAGTGGGCCGAGTCGACAGGCTGTGGACTTGTGGCACCAAACTATCCGTTACTTTATCGCTACACAGCCAGCGATGCCCATCCATTGATGATGCAGCTTTATCAACAGCTCGTCAAGCAGTACTCCGCCAAGCGCATCATCATTATGGGCGACTCGGCAGGGGGCGGCTTCACACTTGCCCTGGCGCAGCAGGTATGCAGTTCCAACTCGCTTGATCTGCCGTGTCGGCTGATACTCATTTCGCCATGGGTTGATGTGCTGGGCGCTGATGATGCAATACAGGAAAAGGACACCTTCCTGAATGCTGAAGTGTTGAGGCATGTGGGTTCAGACTGGGCTGGAAGCATCGACCCGCGCGACCCGATGATATCACCCCTTTATGGCGATATGCAGAGCCTTCCGCCCACAGACCTCTTCACCGGCACTTGGGAGATATTCTATACCGATGTGGTCAAGACCTACGATAAGATGAAATCGGCAGGTGTGGAAGCAAGGCTGCATGTGGCAGAAAAGATGGGTCATGTCTATCCCTTGTGGCCATGCCCTGAAGGCAGCGCGGCCCGTAAAGAGATTTCAAAGATTATCATGCAATAGTGAAATAAAGCGGCGACAAGTGGAGGTTTAACTTTGTCTTTTAGATAACCGGACAGACTCCATAATTTTGTGGAAACTTAAAATCTTTGCAAGTCGAGCGCAATGCCAAACTTGTTTGAGCATTGCCAAGGCGCAGCAAGATTTATTAAAACCGCAAGATTATGGAGTTAAATTTTAATTCAGTGGAAACCATTCCTGTCTTGAATGCGAGTGCCGCATTCAAGACCGACAGCGGCAAGGTGTTCAAGGAAGATGTGGACATCGTGCCGACGATCATCGACAAAACTCTGTCCTACATTCCATGGGGGAGTGATAACAATATGCCGTATCACATCATTGACCTCATCGAGAGTGACGAGACCCTCGCCACCTGCCAGATGTTCAATGCCGAGGTGTGCTACGGCAGCGGGCTGCAGTACAACACCGATTCGTGTGGCGGCGATGTCAAGCGGGAGGTCGAGGACTTCCTGCTCGACATCGCCTTACCCTCATACTTCCTCGGTGTGTGCCAGGACTTCAAGCACTTCGCCTTTTGCGTCTCGGTCGTCATCCTCAATGCCGAGGGCACCAGGATTGTACGACTGATCCGCAAGGAGGCCTGCTACTGCGGATTCATTTGCCGTAGTTGTTGGCTTTGCGGTAGTTGTTGGGTGAAACGCCCAAGTGCTTTTTCACATATTTCCCGAAGAAGGAGAGGTTGTCAAAGCCCATCTCTCCTGCCACTTCCTTGATGCTCAAGTCGCTGTATAGCAGCAGTTGCTTGATGCGGCCGATGACGGCAGTGGAGATGAGTTCACTGGCGGTGTAGTCGCTGTGCTTGCGGCACACGCTGGTGAGGTATTTGGGCGAGACGCACAACTCGTCGGCATAGGACTGAACGCTGCGGTTGACACTGCTGTTCTCGGCTAGCAGCAGCATGAATCGCCTGTAGATGCGATCGCTCTGGCGTAGCATCTCGCTGTCGCTGCTGGTGTCGAGGTGCTTGTTGATGTTGGAGAGCAGGTCATAGGCAAAGCAGCGTATGATGTCACGCATGGTCTCGCGCCCGAAGTTCATTTCCTGGTGGTCCATCTTGAAGACCAGCAACTCATAGTACTTCATCATGAGGTCCACCTCGCTTTGTGACATCTTGATGACGGGATTGGCCATGATGTGCATGATGGACTGCAACAGGCTCTTGTTGAGGAAGGCGAAGCCCACATCGGTGCTCATGGCGCAGATGATGCAGCTGAAATTCTCGGTGTGTTTCACATTCTCAATCACCATCTTGCGGTCAACAAACAGCGAACAGTTCCTGTCCAGCTGGCAGTTGGCGCCATTCACATCCAGCGAGAGCCGTCCCTCGGTGACGATTACATAGGCGATGAAATTGACCTTGAACTGTTTCATCAACCCCGGTATGGAGGTGATGTTGTCGGCAAAGTAAATCTCGCCGTCGTTGTACTTGAGGTTATGGTACATCTGCGGCACATCGTTCAGGTCGAGTTCGGTAATCCTGTTCTGTTTCATTGGTTGTCGGCTTAGAGTTGCGCTAAGGTAAGGATTTTTTTGTTGTGGTGCAAGAACCGTGTAAAAAATCAAGGCTGATGAGGTCGTGTGACCCTATCAGCCTTGGATGGGAGTCGGGGTGAGAAGACTCGAACTTCCGGCCTCCACGTCCCGAACGTGGCGCGCTAACCAACTGTGCTACACCCCGAATCCGCTCGTCGGAAACAGTGTTGTTTCGTAAAGCGGTGCAAAGATACTGCTATTTTTTTAAACTGAGCAAAAAATCGTCATATTTATTTAATGGGCGTCGAGCCAGTTGCCGGCGGCGCCATGGCTTGCGGTGAGTCTCACCTCACCCTTGTAGACACCTTCCATCTCCTCGATGACGATGCGCTCGACGCGTTGGAGTTCGCTGGGGATGACATCAAAGTTGAGTTCGTCATGCACCTGCAAGATCATCTGTGACTTGATTCCTTCTTGGTTGAAACGCTGGTAGATGCGTACCATGGCGAGCTTGATGACATCGGCAGCGGTGCCCTGGATGGGCGCGTTGATGGCGTTGCGTTCGCTGAAGCCTCTCACCACAGCGTTGCGCGAGTTGATGTCCGGTAGCATGCGGCGTCGACCATAGAGGGTGGTCACATAGCCTTTTTCACGGGCCTGGGCGATGCTGCGGTCGATGTAGTCGCGCACCTGCGGGAAAGTGGTGTAGTAGCCGTCGATGAGCATCTTGGCCTCGTCGCGCGGAATGTTGAGCCGTTGTGCGAGCCCAAAGGCGCTGATGCCGTAGAGGATGCCGAAGTTGGCCGTTTTGGCCTTGCGGCGCTCGTCGCCGGTGACCTGTTCGAGCGGTTTATGGTAGATGCGCGCTGCGGTGATGGCATGGATGTCGTAGTCGTGGGCAAAGGCATCGAGCATTGTCTTGTCGTGGCTCAGGTCGGCCACCAGGCGCAGTTCAATCTGGGAGTAATCGGCGCTGAAGAACACATTGCCCGGGGCAGGGATGAAGGCGCGTCGGATTTCCTTGCCGTCATCGCTACGCACGGGGATATTCTGCAGGTTGGGGTTGGTTGATGACAGTCGTCCCGTGGCGGTGACGGTCTGGTTGTAGGTCGTGTGGATACGCCCTGTCTGCGGATTGATGAGGGCAGGCAACGCATTGACATAGGTGGACAGTAGTTTGCGTATTCCCCTTAACTCCAGTATTTTATCCACCAGCGGATGACGGCTGCGCAACTTGAGCAGAATGTCCTCGGTGGTGCTGTATTGCCCTGTCTTGGTCTTCTTGGCCTTAGGGTCAATCTTGAGGTGGTCGAACAGCACCTCACCCACCTGTGCCGGCGAGGCGGTGTTGAACGGTACACCAGCCAACTGGTGGCATTCCTCCTCCAGCCTGTTCATCTGTTCGGTGAGGGTTACCGAGTAGTCGTTGAGTGCTTTGACATCGATGCGCGCTCCAGCCAGTTCCATGCTGGCCAGCACCTTGACGAGCGGTAACTCGATGTCGGTCAACAGTTTGTCGAGCCCTTGCTCCTTGAGCTGACTGTCGAGGGCGTCGGGCAGTTGCAGTGCCAGGTCGGCGGCCTCACAGGCCCATCGGGTCAATGCCTCGGGGGCCACCTGTTGCGGCTTGAGCTGGTTGCGTCCCTTGGGTCCCAGCAGGCTCTCGGGGGTGATGGCGGTGTAGTGCAGCAGTTCATAGGCCATTTCGGCGATGGCATGGCCGCGTTCGGGCTGCAGCAGGTAGTGTGCGACAGCGATGTCATAGTAGGGAGCCGTGAACGGGATGCCGTGGCGGTCCAGGGCGACGATGGCGCGCTTGACATCGCTGCTCACAATGCATGCGGTGCCAGCAAACAGTGGTGCCAGGGCCTTGAGTATCTCGGGCTTGCCGTCACACTGGACAAAGGCCGCCTCATGTGCCTTGCCGCACAAGGCGATTCCCAATATCTTGAGTTGCATGGCGCTGTTGCCGGTGCCCAGCAGGCTCACGGCGACGCGAGGCTGTGCCTGCAGGTCGCTCACCAGTGCTGCCACCTCGATGGGAGAGGTGACGAGGCGGTAATTGTGGGGCGTGTCGGCCAGGGCCTTATAGGTGGGGGAGGAGGGGGCTTCCTCGGCCTCGGGGGTGTCGTTGTCGATATCAAACAGTGATAGCTGCTGACCTGGAGCTGGAGGGTTGGACCGCCGCTGGAGGGGTTCTCCTGGACGACCTGGACCGCCGCTGGGGCGGCTCTCCTGGACATTCTGGACCGCCGCTGGGGCGGCTGTACTGGACGGACTGGAGGGGCTGGGTGTCCCGTCGAGGCCCGCATTGGCCTCGCCGCCGTCGATGAGGCGCTGGGTGAGCGTGCGGAATTCCAGCTCCTCGAATACCGTGCGCAGCGCTTCCATGTCGACGGGCTCGCGGCGCAGGGTGTCGGCATCGAGCGTGACAGGCACATCGGTGATGATGGTCGCCAGCCATTTGGACATCCTGATCTGCTCGGCATTGTCCCTCACCTTTTGCTGCTGTGCCCCCTTGAGTTGGTCGGTGTGCTCGAGCAGGTTCTCAATGGAGCCGAACTGCTGGATGAGTTTCTCGGCGGTCTTGGGTCCCACGCCGGGGCAGCCGGGGATGTTGTCGGCGGTGTCGCCCATGAGCCCCAGGATGTCGATGAGTTGCTTGGGCGACTGGATGCCGTACTTGGCATTGACTTCCTCCACACCCATGACCTCGTTCTTGCCGGGATTGATAATCTTGATGTTGGGTGTCACCAGCTGTCCGAAGTCCTTGTCGCCGGTGACCATGTAGGTAAAGAATCCCTGTCCCTCGGCCTGATGGGAGAGCGTGCCGATGACATCGTCGGCCTCAAAGCCCTCGACCTCAAAGATGGGGATGCGGTAGGCTTGCAGGATGCGCTTGATGTAGGGCACAGCGACAAGGATGCCCTCGGGCGTCTTCTCGCGGTTGGCCTTGTAGGGCTCGTAGTTCTCGTGGCGGAAGGTCTTTCCGCCCGGCGGGTCAAAGCACACGGCGATGTGGCTGGGGCGCTCACGCTTGAGCAGGTCCTGCAGCGTGTTGACAAAGCCGAAAACGGCCGATGTGTCGATGCCAGTCGAGGTGACGCGCGGACTGCGTATCATGGCATAGAAAGCCCTGAAGATGAGCGCATAGGCGTCGAGTAGCAGCAGTTTCTTGTTGGGTTCCATTGTCGCGTAGTTTTTTTTACAGGGCATAAAGGTAATAAAAAGTTTCTTATTTCCCGGATTAATGATTTCGGTTTTTGCGGCTGTGGCCCGTTTATCCCAGTTTCTTGGACCAAAAGCCCCCAAAAGTGAAAACTTTTTATTATCTTTGCAGGTTAAAATGCTTATTGTATGAAGAAAGACGACGACGAACTGGAAGGCATGGAGCAACAGGACGCTGCCGAGGACGCTGCCCGGCAAGAAACCCCTGCGGGCACCGACACCCCCGACGAGGGCGGTGACGGTCTTGAGCCTCAGGCCCATTCCACCTACCAGGTACCCAAAGATAAGAAACTGCAACTGAGCGGCATGTACGAGAACTGGTTTCTCGACTATGCCTCCTATGTCATCCTCGAGCGCGCCGTGCCGCACATCGAGGACGGCTTCAAACCCGTGCAGCGCCGCATCCTTCACGCCATGAAGGAGGCCGACGACGGACACTTCAACAAGGTGGCCAACATCGTGGGCCTGACGATGCAGTACCATCCCCATGGCGACGCCTCGATTTACAGCGCGCTCGTCCAGCTGGGACAGAAGGAGCTGCTCATCGACACCCAGGGTAACTGGGGCAACATCCTCACCGGTGACGGCGCCGCCGCCGGCCGTTACATCGAGGCCCGCCTGAGTGAGTTTGCGCTCGATGCGGTCTATAATCCCAAGGTGACCGACTGGGGTCTCTCCTATGACGGCCGCAAGCGCGAGCCGCTCACGCTGCCCGCCAAGTTCCCCCTGCTGCTCACTCAGGGCGCCGAGGGCATCGCGGTGGGTCTGTCGTGCAAAATCCTGCCTCACAACTTCAACGAGGTGTGTGACGCCGCCATTCACTACCTGCGCGGCGAGGAATTCCACCTCTACCCTGACTTCCAGACGGGCGGCTACATCGATGTGAGCCACTACAACGACGGCGAGCGCGGCGGCAGTGTTCGCGTGCGCGCCAAGATAGAGAAGCTCGACAACAAGACGCTGCTGGTCAAGGATGTCCCCTACGGCAAGACCACGAGCACCGTCATCGAGTCAATCCTCAAGGCCGGGGAGCGCGGCAAGATCAAAATCCGCAAGGTCGAGGACAACACCAGCGCCACAGCCGAGATTATCGTCTCGCTGCAGGCCGGCACGAGCAGCGACATCGCCATCGACGCGCTGTATGCCTTCACCGACTGCGAGATTTCCATCTGGCCCAACTGCTGCGTCATCAAGGACAAGAAACCGCAGTTCCTCACCGTGAGCGATGTGCTGCGCTACAGCGTTGACCGCACACGCGACATCCTGCGCCAGGAGCTTGAGATACAGCGTGGCGAGACCATGGAGACCCTGCACAATGTCTCGCTGGAGAAAATCTTCATCGAGGAGCGCATCTACAAGGACAAGGAGTTTGAGAACGCCAAGGACCAGGCCCGAGCTCTCAAGCACATCGACAAGCGCCTGGCGCCGTTCAAGCCGCAGTTCTTCCGCGAGATTACCGAGGACGACCTGCTGCGTCTGCTCGAGATTCCCATGAAGCGCATCCTCAAGTACAACAGCGACAAGGCCGACGAGAACATTGCTCGCCTCAAGGAGCGCATTGCCGACATCGACGACAAACTCGCCCACCTCACCGACTATGCCATCGAGTGGTTCAAGGGCTTGAAGACCAAGTACGGCGCCAAGTATCCGCGCCGCACGATCATCCGCGAGTTTGACACCATCGTCGCCAGCAAGGTCGCCGAGGCCAACCAGAAGCTCTACATTGACCGCGCCGGCGGCTTCATCGGCACCTCGTTGAAGAAGGACGAGTTCGTGTGCAACTGCTCGGACATCGACGACATCATCATCTTCTACAAGGACGGCAAGTTCAAGGTCATCAAGGTGGCCGACAAAAAATTCGTCGGCAAGAACATCCTCTACCTCAATGTCTTCAAGAAAGGCGACGACCGCACTATATATAATGTATTGTACCAGGATGGCCGCGGTGGCACCACCTACATGAAGCGCTTTGCCGTCACGGGCATTACCCGCGACAAGGAGTATGACATCACCCAGGGCAAGCCGGGCAGCAAGATAGTGTGGTTTACCGCCAATCCCAACGGTGAGGCCGAGGTGCTGCGCATCACCCTCAAGCCCAAGTTCAGGCTCAAGATCCTGCAGTTTGATGTCAACCTCGCCGAGCTTGCCATCAAGGGCAAGCAAGCACGCGGCAACATCGTGACCAAGAACGAGGTGCACCGCATCTCGCTCAAGGAGGCTGGCCAGTCCACGCTGGGCGACCGCGAGGTATGGTTTGACCAGGATATCCTGCGCATCAACTACGAGGGTCACGGACGCTCGCTGGGATTGTTCGGCGGCGAGGACCGCATCCTGGTCATCATGCGTTCGGGCGAGTTCTACACCACGAGCACCGAGGCCAGCAACCACTACGAGGAGGGCATCCTGCGCATCGAGAAGTTTGAGCCCGGCAAGGTGTGGACCGCCGTGCTCGACGATGCCGACCAGGGTCACCCCTATGTCAAGCGCTTCACCCTCGAGGACAACACCAAGAAGCAGAGTTTCATCGGCGCTAACCCCGAGTCGCGCCTGCTGCTGCTCAGCGATGAACCCTGTCCGCGCTTTGAGGTGAAGATGGGCGGCGTTGATGCCCATCGCGAGCCCTTTATCATTGATGCCGAGGAGTTTATCGGTACCAAGACTTTCAAGGCCAAGGGCCGCCGCGTCACCAACTGGTCGGTCGACACCATCACCGAGGTCGAGCCTCGCGAGCAGGCTCCAGTCGAGGAGCAGACACCTACTGTCGCCGAAATCGGCGACAGTGAAGATGCCGCCCCTGCCACCGACGGCATCAGCCAGGACGAGGTCCTCGACAGTTTCACCGGCCAGCAACGCATCCCCTTTGACGAAGACTAACATCGCAGTGTGACACATCAATAAACCGCCCTGAAGGGTGGGAAATTTCACAAATTAATAAAGAATTGGTTTTGAGTATTTTAAATATAATTTGTTTAATTTCCCGTGCGACAGCACGGTCAGTTTTGCTGCTGGTATTAGGTGCCATGGTGGCGATGAGTGCTGCGGCGCAGGCTGATGAGGCGACCGGGTCGTCGGTGCTGCCCAACCAGTCGGTGATGATGGTCGATGCGGGTTATGCCTCGGTGCATGACAGTTATCTCACTCCCATTACCTACGACGGCTTCGACCTGGGGCTCTCCCTCGAGGCCATGCGCTGGACCAGCCGCGGCAGGTGGCTGTGGCAACTGGGTGTGGGCGCCGACTACAACTATGTGGAGAACAACGCCAAGAATAACGACCTGCACAAGCTCATGGGCGACATCTCGTTCAACATGCAGCATGCCTGGAAGGGGGTGCTGCATCCACGGCTGGGCTTCTCGGCCGGCCCCATGGCACAGGTGCGTGCCGGCATCGTCTATGACGCCGTCAACAGCAACAACCCTGTCACCGTGCGTGCCCATGCTAACCTGGGTGCAACGGGCATGGCCTGGTTCAACACCCGCATATGGCGCGTTCCTGTCACGCTGCGCTATCAGGTGCAGTTGCCTGTCATGGGCGTCTTCTTCGCTCCCGAGTATGACGAGAGTTACTACGAGATCTACCTGGGCAACCACAAGAACCTCGCGCATCTGGGCTGGTGGGGCAACCGCTTTGACATGACCAACTACCTGGGTGCCGACTTCGACCTGCACAAGGTCACCCTGCGCCTGGGCTACCGTAACCGCCTGGAACACTGGAGCGTCAACAACCTCCATGTCCACGATTTCACCCACGCCCTGGTCTTGGGTATCCACCTCTAATTTTCAAACAACAAAAACAACAAAAAACAACAATGACAACAATATTTATCAATAAAACTCTTAGGCATTTCGGCGCTTGCCACACGGCGCCTCATGCCATTAAAAAAGTTGTTCCTGTTGTTCAACGTTGTTTGTGTTGTTTGATGTTGTCTTGCCTGTGTTGGGGATGTGCCGAGCAGGACGAGTTCGGGCATGACCAGGTGGGCAACTTTGAGGCGCTGTGGACCATCATGGACGAGCACTACAGCTTCTTTGACTACAAGCAGGTCGACTGGAACGAGGTGCATCAGCGTTACCGCGCCCGTGTGTCTAATAACATGACCGACAGGGAATTGTTTGACATCTGTGGCGACATGCTCAAGGAGTTGCGCGACGGCCACACCAACCTCATCGCCAGCCACGATGTGTCGCGGTACTGGATTTGGGAGCAGTGGCCCGTCAACTACGACGAGCGCATCATCGACCAGCATTACCTCAACTTTGACTACAAGATGGCGTCGGGCATCAAGTACCAGATTCTCACCGACAACATCGGCTACATGCGATACAGTTCCTTCTCATCGACCATCGGCGAGGGCAACCTCGACCTCATCCTCAGTTACCTGTCCACTGCCGACGGCCTCATCATCGATGTGCGCGACAACGGTGGAGGCCTACTGACGAATGTCGAGACCTTGGTCTCGCGTTTCATCGACCGCAAGACCCTCGCGGGCTACATCTGCCACAAGACGGGCCCGGGCCACAACGATTTCTCGGAGCCCTATGCCTACTACTTCGAGCCTACCAAAAACCACCTCCATTATCTCAAGCCTGTTGTCGTGCTGGCCAGCCGCGGCTCCTTCAGCGCCACCAACAATTTCGTGTCGATCATGAAGGGGCTTGACCAGGTCACCATCGTGGGCGACACCACGGGTGGCGGCTGCGGCCTGCCCTTCACCAGTGAACTGCCCAACGGTTGGCGCGTGCGCTTCTCGTCATGTCCCGTGATGGACGCCCAGGGCCGGCTCACCGAGTTCGGCGTGGCGCCTGACATCCGCATCGACATGGACGAGACCGACCGCACCCGTGACGCCATCCTCGACGCCGCCATCAGCCACCTCACCTCACATTAAAACTGCGAATTACGCGAATTATACTAATTGGGCATCCGCGTTCTTGGCTCTCGCTTTCGAATTCTAGGTCTTCGAATTAAACGAATTAAACGAAATTGGGCTGTCGCGCTCCCTTTTTATTGTCTTCGAATTAAACGAATTAAACGAAATTGGGCTGACGCGTTCCCTTTTTATTGTCTTCGAATTAAACGAATTAAACGAATTTGGGCTGGCGCGTTCAATTTTTACGAATTAGCACTGTAGCCAGTCGCCCCCATTGCCACTGCGCCGCTCATGTAGGGCCACGCCACAGCGCCGCCCTATGGCATGCTCCCTGATGGGTCCTTATGGGCTTACCGTAGGGAGGGCTTTATCTTGTAAGAAAATGTATAATAATTAGATGAATAAAAAGTATTTTTAAATTTATATCCGATTTTAATACAATTTTTGAGTCTTCATTGAAATTGATAGCCGGAAAGATTACTTATCTTACTGAATATCAAATAGTAGTAATACTTCTGTAATGTCCTTGCCTACCGAAAGCCCCAAAACACCAAATTGCCGAACCGCAGTCCTAACACCTTATCTTTAATTTTTTTGCGCTTTTTTCTTTGTGTAAAGAAAATAAATATTACCTTTGCATCTTGAATAATTAACGGCATTTCTCATGGTTAAGTGTTTATGGGA
>ONYP01000030.1 GCA_900322135.1 uncultured Prevotellaceae bacterium | reverse complement strand
TTGTGCCGACAAAGGCTTCTGTGCCGTTTTTGTGCCGACAATTTTAACAAAATGACATTAACCGGGCGAAAGATAAGAGGCTAATGCCCAATATTTTACAAAAACGCCCCAACTCAAGTTAGGGCGTTCGGTGGTACCTCCGGGGATCGAACCAGGGACACGCGGATTTTCAGTCCACTGCTCTACCACTGAGCTAAGGTACCTTTCAAAAGCGACTGCAAAGATACGGCGACTTTTTGACCTGACCAAATTTTTTGAGGAAAATTTTTATTTTTTCTTTTTTTCGACGAAAAGCATTACTTTTGTGATATGATAATCCATTAATTTGTCTGGAAATGTTGCCACCCATCATCAGATTGCTGCGTCCCAAGCAGTGGAGCAAGAATGTGTTTGTGTTCCTCCCCTTGTTCTTTGACAAGAAGTTTACCGACATGCGCCTGCTTGGTCTCACTGCATTGTGCTTTGTCATCTTCTCGCTGACAGCGAGTGCTGTCTATTGCCTGAACGACATCCTGGACCGCAAGGCCGACGCCCTGCATCCCGAGAAGTGCAAGCGCCCGATAGCGTCGGGGGCGGTGAGTGTGAGTGCCGGCTGGATAGCCTGTGGGGCGTGTGCGTTGCTTGCCATGGGGCTCACCCTGTGGCAGATTCCCGACTTGAAGTGGCTGCTGCTGGGCTACATGGCGCTGAACATCGCCTACAGCCTGCTGCTCAAGCACATCAGTCTGGTGGACATGCTGGTGGTGGCTTCGTTCTATGTGATGCGTGTGCTCGCCGGAGCCATCACGGGCGACATTGTGCCGTCGCAGTGGATTGTGGTGATGACCTTCCTGCTGGCCTTGTTCCTGGTGCTGGGCAAGCGCCGCGACGATGTGATGCTGCAGACCGAGACCGGCACTACCGTCAGGCGCGGCGTCGCCAACTACAACCTGCAGTTTGTCAACATGTCGCTCACGCTGGTCGCCACTGTGACGATTGTCGCCTACATGATGTACACCATGAGCGAGCAGGTCGCCAAACGCCTCGATAACCACTATGTGTATTGCACCGCCGTGTTTGTGCTGGCGGGCATCCTGCGCTACCTGCAGCTCACGGTCGTGGAGAACCGCAGCGGCAGCCCCACGCGTGTGCTGTTCCGTGACCGCTTCATCCAGCTGTGTCTGCTGGGTTGGTTTGTTACATTCCTACTCATTATATATTGGTGACACGATGAGACGCACGGTAGCATTTGACTTTGACGGTACCTATACCCGACACGACTCGTTGCCGTTGATGCTGAAGCACGCCTTCGGCTGGGAGCGTTATCTGTTGGGACTGGTCATGTGCCTGCCGTGGATTATCCTGTTCAAACTGGGCATCCTCAAGGGGGGCGAGGCCAAGCAACGGATGCTGACCCATTTCTTCAAGGGAATGCCCTATAGCCGCTTCAAGCAACTGTGCGAGGACTTCCGTCCCACCCACCCCAACCTGATGCGCCACCAGGCCCGCGTGGCCATGGACGAGGCCCTCGAGGCAGGTGACCAGGTGCTCGTGGTGAGTGCGAGCGTCCGCGAGTGGGTCGAGCCGTTCTTCCGCGACATGGATGTGACTGTGCTCGCCACCGAGCTGGAGGTCGACGACGAGGGACTGCTCACTGGCCGCTATGCCAAGCCCAACTGCAACGGGGCAGAGAAATGGCGGCGCATCCTTGAGGAGGTGCCCGATGTGGAGCAACGCGAATTGGTAGCCTATGGCGACAGTGGCGGCGATGCCGTGATGCTGAGCCATGCCGACAAGGCCTACTTCCGTGACTTTGACACCCCCACCGACATGTCACGGCCTAACGCCATCGGGCGCGGAGGCCGCATCTTCTGGACCGTGCTTGCAGTGCTGGTGCTTTACCAGCTGCTGGGTGTCTTCTACGGCATGGATATTGCCGACGCGGGGTTTTACCTCACCTTCTATGACAACATCTTCTCCCACCCGGGCAGTGTGGAATATAACTTCATGTATTACCTGAGCGGTGTCATCGGCGGCACATTCCAGTCACTGTTCCCGTCGATGGGCATGGCGGGCATGCGCCTGCTGGGCGTGGCCTTCAACACCTTGTGTGCCATCATCCTGTACTATGCCCTGCGCCGCCACATCGACGAACGCGCCATCGCCCTGGGCAGCGCCATGGTCGTCACCTCGTTCATTGCCCCACCCTACACCTTCTGCTACGACCTGTGCTCTATCGTCTTCTATGTGCTTGCCATCACCCTGTTGTGGCGGGGCATCGAGAACAACCTGACCTGGAAGGTCGCCCTGGCGGGAGCCGTGGCGGGATTGAATGTCCTGGTGCGCATCCCCAATGTGCTGGGCCTGTCGATGGTCTTCATTCTCCTTATCCGCTTCTTTGCCACGCGACAGTTCATGCGCATCTACTGGATACGCCCGGTCTTCAGGATACTGCTGTTCCTGGGGACTGCGGGAATGGCCATCTGCTTCGTACTGGTGCTCATGCCCGAGCACCACAACACCTGCCTGCTCAATGTCCTGCACGACCTGCGCGACATCGCTGGTGACCAGAGCGGCACGGCATCCCATTCTACGGGTCAGATGATTATGGTGCAGTTGCGATTCTATGCCACCGAGGCGTGGGTCGCCATCAAACTGGCTGTGCCCGTCGCCGTCTATTGGCTGGCACACACGCGGCTGCGGCAGGCATGGCTCATGTGGACGGTCAAGGCCGTAGCCCTGGCGCTCTTTATCTGGTTTGTCATGCGGATGCACCCGCTGCAGCCGCTGTGGGTGATGTGTCTGGCTGGCGGCATCATGATGATGATTGAGCAGTGGAGACACCGTTCCGGGCTGGTGTGGATGACCGTACTGGGCATCGGCATGATGCTGGTGATGCCCCTGGGCAGCGACGGGGCCTACAACAACGGAACCATCATCGCTTGGGGTATCGCTCCCCTGGCGGCGCTGTGGTGGATGCGGCGCGTGCGCGTGGCGTTCCCGCTAGCGTTTATCGCCGTGTGTGCCGTGCGCATGGTCACCGGCGGCGCCTACTTTGACGGCGGGCCGCTGTGGGAAAAACGATATGCCATCGACAATGAGCGCGCCGCGCACATCTATACCACCCATGAGCGCGCCAATGTCATCAACACCATGCTGCATGGCATTGCGCCACATGTAAAACCCGGCGACACGCTCATGGCCTATGGCAGCGCACCACTGATTAATTACCTCACCCACACCCGCCCCTACATGGGCTGCTCGTGGGTCGAGCAACTCAGCGCCCCCATGCTCGAGAAAAAACTGGCCTATGCCCCCAAGACCGGATTGCCCATGGTGCTGCAGCAGAAGTTCAACAACCTGGGACCCTACTGGAGCGAGCCGACAGCCAACTTCAGCACCGATTACGGCCACCAGGACACCTACCGTGACAACCGCAAACTGGAGGTGCTCAACCGTTTCCTTGAGCGTTGGGACTACCGGGTCATCTACGAGGACTCACACTTCATCCTATATCAACCCGGCCGGGAGGAAATCAACTGACGCGCTATGGAAGGGCTCCTGCAATACATCTGGCAACACCGCCTGTGGCTCAGCGAGGACATGGTGACCGGCGACGGCCTCAAGGTGCGTGTCATCGACCCCGGGCTGCTCAACACCGATGCGGGACCTGATTTCTTCAACGCCAAGGTCGAAATCGACGGCCGCCTGTGGGTGGGTAATGTCGAAATCCATGTGAGGGCAAGCGACTGGAAGCGGCACCACCACGACGAGGACCCGGCCTATGACAGCGTTATCCTGCATGTCGTCGAGAAAGACGATGCTCCTGTCACCCGCATCAACGGCGAGCGCATCCCCCAGGTCGAACTGCGCGTGTCGCCCCGGTTCAACGAGTGCTATGACCGACTGGTCAACGCCCAGGTGGAACTGCCATGTGCCGCTCGCCTCAACGAGGTGCCCGCGCTCACCGTCACCGAGTGGATCGAGGCGCTGGCATTTGAGCGGCTGCACGGCAAGGTGGACCGCGTGCGCGAACTCTACGACCGCTACAACGGCAGTTGGGAAGACATCTGCTATGTGATGCTGGCCCGCACGCTGGGCTTCGGCATCAACAACGATGCCTTTGAGCGGCTGGCGCGAGTCACGCCGCTGCGCCTGCTGCACAAGCACAGCGACTCCATCCTGCAGGTCGAGGCGCTGCTCTTCGGCCAGGCTGGGCTGCTCAACGGAGCGCACAGCGACGACCCCTACTTCCAGCAGTTGACACGCGAATATGCTTTCCTGGCCAACAAATTCTCGCTGCGTCCCATCGAGGGCACGGCATGGCGCCTGTTCCGCAGCCGTCCGCAGAACTTCCCCTACCGCCGCATTGCCCTGCTGGCGCAGTTTGTCCACGGGGGCTTTAACCTGATGAACGACATCCTCGAGGCCAGCGACACCAAGCAGTTGCGCCAACTGTTCGACCTTGAGTTGAGCGGTTACTGGACCACGCATTACTGCTTTGGAAAGCCGTCACCCGGTGCCGGACGGGCCTTGAGCAACAGCAGCATCGACATCGTGCTCATCAACACGGTCGCACCGCTCTACTATGCCCGCGGCGAGATGACCGACGACTATGCCCTGACCGACCGCGCCATCGCCCTGCTCGAGGACATCCGCCCCGAGCAGAACAGCATCGTGACCATGTTCCGCAATGCCGGCATCAAGTGTGAGGATGCCCTCACCAGCCAGGCCCTCATCCAGCTGCGCCGCAACTACTGCGAGGCCCGCAAGTGCATCTACTGCCGCCTGGGGCACCGCTTGCTCGCCATCGACGCCCGCCAAAACTAAGCATTATCTAAGGATACGCTATAGATGCAGCACTCCCCTGCCGCCTTAACTCTTTGTCTTCTAATTACATGAATTGAACGCATGGCCCAGGTCGATATTTATTTGTCTTCGAATTACACGAATTGAACGAATTAAAACGCCCTACGCTAAAAAATGAATCAGTAAAATGAGTCATGTATCGTCCTGAAAAAAGCCTGCAGATTAACCACTCCATGTTTCTATATAGCTTTTTCCTTTGACACTTAGGCCTCCCTATTTTTTTGAGGTTCCCTTCTTGCGAAACAAATAACCACGAAAGACCCTGCGCAAAAGGTTAGCATCGTGGTTTAGACCATCTATATGTGCTATATTTCCCATTATAAGACAGATTTTTTCCGTTGTCTCTTTCAACGATTGATTTGCCCCTGCATTGTCAATATAACTATAGCACATAATGCCATCAATTGATGTGAGTTCAACATGCTGAATAATAGGGTCAACAGTAGTCTTAACTTCTTCAACTTTAAGTTGAAGAGAATTAATCTCTCCTAATAATCGCTCAAATGCCTCGGCAGACAAATAATAGGACTGCCTTTTCTCTACACCTTTTTCTGTGACATAAAACACCTTCATCAGTTTTGGCTTTATCTCAAGACTGCAAGATGCCACACCGTGTTTAGGAGCGCATTGATTAGTGTATTTGAACGAAATCTGCTTTGTGTTGTTTGGAAGATTCATTATGCCATACTTCATTCGAGGCCTTATTATTGTTGCAGAATCCTCCTGATGATCATCCATGATTTCTGCCACATCCAATTTCTCTTCAGCGAGTTTTCTCTCATCCACTTTTGGCAACAAACGAAGAAAATCTGAAACGGTTTGAGGGCGATTCCATACTACCGGAGACATAGCAGCCTCCAGAGCTCTTTTAATTGAATCTGAAACATGAAGTGACGACAATTTAGCCACCGGAAAACCATCATTCAGAATATCCGATGCAACAGGCGGACGCTCCCCTACCAACATTTTATATAGAGTTCCACCGAGAGCATAGACATCCATCGATGCCGGAAAATCATATCCGCCGCTATAGTTTTCCTGCTCGAGCGGAGCATAACCCGGCGTACCCGCTCCGAGGCTTGTGGTTGTCTCTGGAGCCCCACCTTTATCATATAATTTGGACAATCCAAAATCAATGAGCAGGAGTGAGCCGTTATTTCGTCTCATCACATTCAATGGCTTGATGTCCAAGTGAAGCATTTTCATTGAATGCATATAATCAACAGCTTTCCCTATTTCCTTTATGGCCCAAACCGCTTCATTTTCAGGCAGTCGCCCCTTTGCTGCAATATAGTTATCTAAAGTACCGCCATCGATATACTCCATTGAGTAATAGACTGTATTATTTTGCTCAAATACTTCTAATACATCAACAATATTCTCATGTGTCATTTTCGACAAATTACTTGCTTCACGCAAGAATTTGTTTTTATAGTCACTAAACAAGCCCTTGTTGTTCTCTATGGTCACATTGCAACCTTTTCTACCGTTAAGAGAACCCATGAAGAACTCTTTAATTGCAACCCTTATAGACAAGCCCGAAACATGTATTCCATTATGTGGAAGGATTTCTGCAAGATATGTAATACCAAATGTTCCTTGACCCAGTGTTTTCCTTATCACATATCTATGTGATTTACCGTTCAATATGGCATTAGCAGGTAACGAGTTCATTGTTAAAGCGTTATTTTACACCTAAAAACTGTGAAGCAGCAAGCAGAAAAATCGTTTTGTTATACATATTATTAACATTTATCGTAAAATACCTTTTTTTATTCGAATAGTTACGGTCTTCCTCCGAAGGATAGAGAAACAACAACCCACTATCAAATGAATATCGGAACCCTGAACTTGTACCAACATAGTTATCTCCTTCTTTTAAGAAATCACGCCCCAAGTCAACTCTCACAAGTTTACCTTTTCCTTCTATAGTGTAAAATGATACAAATCCTTGTTCCCTCAATTCTTCATTAAAGCGTGCCAATGCAATGGTGTTCCATCTTTCCATTATTGCATTTGCGCCAAAGGCCACAGCGTTATACCTATCATCTTCTTCAAACTCATTTTTATATTGAAACGATTCCGAGAGTAACGAGGTCCCATTTTTATCACAAACCAGGAGTGCGGCACCTGTTTGGGTATAGCATTCGAAGCCAAACCGGGATTGATAATGTCGCGTTTTCGGATTAGCAATACCTTCTATCTCATTATACTTAATCGCTTTCAGTTCATTATCTCTAAATCGCCGGACAGTCTCCCATATAAAACCTTTCTCAAATAAATAGACATTAAATTTTTTCCCGATGACATTTTTCCAATTGAGGAAATACATCAACAAAAAAAGCCACCCCAAAACCGGGAACAAGATCCACCACAAAAAATTATAATTGAAAGGTTCTTTTTCTCCACTATAACCCTCGACAAAATCACCCAGACCAGCCTCAGGAATCAGATCTTTAATCGTATCTATTGATAATCTTTCTTTATTTGTCATGACACATTCAATCTTGATCTTTATCTTTATCAAACAATTGTACTAAAAACATTCCCAATAAATAGAAACCGTAGATAAATATAGCAATCGGTGCGATAAGGCCTTTAAAGCTTATCACATGTGTAGAGCTGGTATCAGCCAAAGAGCCATATAGATAATAGGCAAGAAATGGAGCACAACCTAAGCACAGCAAAGAAATCCAAAGGCGCCAAGTTTTTGACCAAAACTTTTCAAGTTTTGATTTTTGAGCGTTCTTAAGCAACTTGGAACCGTCATATTTCCTCCCCTTCTCGTCAACATACACGCCTTTGCCTGAGGGTTTGTCATCTATAAACGCGCCATCAAAATAGCCTCCGTTCGGTTGGCGAAGTATACCATGGCCATTGCGTATTCCATTGCGAAACTCACCTTCATAGATATTGCCATTGGGATAAAACATCAATCCAAAACCATCTTGGGTATCATTTGCCCACTCCCCCTCGTACCTTTTACCGCTTGGCCAAGTCATGACACCATACCCAGACATTTTTCCATTAGACCATTCTCCAATGTAAACTGTGCAATTACTCCACTTCATTTTTCCTTCGCCATGAGGGAGACCAGACCTAGTTTGACCGCTATATTGGTTCCCTCCATATGCTTGGGTTTTATGGGTTTCGCTCTTCGGCTTTGATACTTCTGTTTTTCTTCTTGTGTAAACAAAAAGAGTCTTTCCCTTATACTTTACAGTTTCAATCAGATTTGGTGAATCTCTCTTAACGGTTGTAATCTCAACATTAATTCCCGAGTCAAGTTGCCCCAAATTACCACTAACTTTTAAAACGCCAATATAGGATATTGATGTGTTTTGTTCGTTAATAGTATATTCATAGTACTTGCCTTTTATTGTCTGACCTACTTTTATCATAATAGAAGCATTATCTGAGCATCAAAAGAGCATGCCGTTTTGCAGTTATCACGCTGCCTTTTTGCTGGCAGCTACCGTGTCGGGGACGGTTGCAGGTTCCTCGGTGTTGAGTTTCTCGGTCGGGTCGAAACCGTCATCGAGGGGAACCATGAGTGAATCGTATTCCTCATCGAGCATGGTGGAGTCAAACTCCTCGATGGGGGCTATTGATGAGCAACCCGAGTAGAGGTCGGCATTGATGATTTCCTTGGCGGGCTGGAACCGCTTGTGGTAACTCTGGAACTGCGGGTCACTCAACACGAGTTGCAGGAAGCGGCCGCAGATGGGCAATGCCGTGCGACTACCCTGGCCCAGTGAGCCCCAGCGGAAGTGAATCTGGCGGTACTCGCCGCCCACCCATGAGCCGCACACCAGACCTGGCGACACGGCGACGAACCAGGCGTCGGCATGGCGGTTGCTCGTGCCGGTCTTGCCGCCCAGGTCCACATCATACAGGGGACGGGTGATATAGCCGTTGAGTGCCATGGCGGTGCCTCCTGCATCGGTGCGGCAAGCCATGAGCATCTGCTGCATCAGGAAAGCTGAGCGATAACTGATGGCGCGCTCCTGGCGCTGCGGTGCCTTGTAGATTTCCTTGCCGTCGCGGTCCACGATGCGAGTGACGATGACCGGGTCGTTGCGCATGCCGTCATTGACCACAGTGCAGTAGGAGTTGACGAGTTCCATCAGGTCGACATCGCTGGCACCGAGCGACAGAGCCGGTTTAGGATCCAGCGGCGACTCAATGCCCATGTCACGGGCCACCTGTGCCACCACAGGGAAGCCCACCTCGCGTCCCACACGCACGGTCACGCTGTTGATGCTCTGGGCAAAGGCTGAACGCAGTGTCATATCGGCACCCGAGAAAGTGCCGTTGGCATTGGTCGGTCGCCAGTGCTCCAACTCATGCGTTTCATCGTTCATGACCAGCGTGTCGATATACTCGTCGGGGCGGCGGTCACAAGGCACGAGTCCCTGCTCCATTGCTGCGGTATAGACAAACAGCTTGAATGTCGATCCCGGCTGATGCTTGGCGCGCACCTTATCATATTTCCATGTATCGAAGTTCACATCACCCACCCATGCCTTGACATGTCCGTTGCTCGGATCCATGGCGATGAATCCGCAGTGCATGAAGTGAAGCATGTAGCGCACCGAGTCCATCGAACTCATCTCCATGTACAAGGAGTCGTTCTCGTAGTCAAACAGGTGCACCATATGGGGCTGGTTCATGTAGTAGTTGACCGAGTCCAGGTCGTTGGGGTAGCGGGCCAGCAGATTGTGGTAGACAGGCGTGTTGCGCGCCTTGTCCTCAACAAAGTTGGCGATGGGCTGGTTGTTCTCGTCGAGCCAGCAGTCCTGGTTACCCCAGTGGCTCTTGAAGTTGCGCTGAACGATTTTCATCTTCTCGCTGACGGCCTGCTCGGCATACTCCTGCATCTTGGAGTCGAGCGTGGTGTAGATTTTCAGGCCGTCGCGCTCCAGGTCGAGCTTGAGGCCTTTCTCTTCCGAAATGCGCTCCACCTCACGGGCCACAGCCTCGCGGAAGTAAGGTGCCACGCCGGCATAGTTGGTCTCGAGGGTGTACTTCAAGTCGATGGGCAATGCCGATATCGAGTCATATTGCTGTTGCGACAAGTCGCCATGGTCAAGCATGTTTTTCAACACCTGGTTGCGACGGCGCAGGCTGTTCTTGGGATTGATACGGGGGTTGTAGGTGCTGGTGGCCTTGAGCAGTCCCACAAGCACGGCACTCTCCTCGATTTTCAGGTTCTGAGGCGTGGTACGGAAGTAGGTATTGGCAGCGGTCTTGATACCATATGCGTTGCTGCCGAAGTCCACCGTGTTGGCATACATCTCCAGGATTTCCTCCTTGCTGTAGAAGATTTCCAACTTGGTGGCGATAATCCATTCCTTGCTCTTCATGATGAGCATCTTCACGCCGGGGATGTAGCCCAGCAGACCCGTCGAGTAGTCGCTACGGGTGCGGAACATGTTCTTCACCAGCTGCTGCGTGATGGTGCTGGCTCCGCGAGGGCGGCCGTGCAGCACCAGGTCCTTGGCAGCGGCACCCAGGCCGCTGAAGTCGATGCCATGGTGGCTGTAGAAACGCTCGTCCTCGGTATCGATAAGCACCCTGAAGAACTCGGGATTGATTGAGTCAAAGGGCACCGGCGTGCGGTTCTCGTCATAGTATTTGCCTATGGTCTGGCCGTCGGCGCTGTACAGGTAACTGGCCTCGGGGTTACTGGGATGCATGATGCTGTAGGTGCTCGGCGACTTGCCGAAGAGCCACAGGAAGTTGATGTCCACAGCAATCAGGTAGAGCAGGAACAGCACGATGAAGGTCGCGAGAGCGGCCAGAGTCTTGGCCCACCAGGGACGCCCGCGGTACAATCCCTTGTACCACTTCTTGAAGCGCCGCCAGTTGCGGGTGATGATATTACCTGAAGATTTTTCGCTCATAGTAAAAGTTTGATGGTTGCTGATTTAGAGAGTTAAGAGATACTGCCAGCCGATTGCCGTTGCCGGCTACTGCTTGTTGGCACTGTGGCGCAAGCGCCGCTTTACATAGCGGGGAATGAACCCCAGATGCCGCATTACCGCCGTGCCCGTGCCGTAGTGGTGGCACATGATTCGGAATCGCTCCCACAGCGAGGCGCGGTGATGGCGCGTGGTCATGCCGTCGGCCAGGTAACTGATGATGGGCGCCTTGCCGGCATAGGCGTTGGCAGGGCTCTTGCGCAGCACCCTGATACACCAGTCATAGTCGGCGCTCAAGCGGTACTGCAGGTCATAATTGGGCGCCAGGTCGCGGCGAACGACAAAGGCCTGGTGGCACACCACCATGCCGTTCATGAAACTTTTGGCGGTCAGCCGTTTGGGAGCAGACAGGTGGCGCTTACCCACCACATTGCGCTGCGCGTCGACAAGTTGCGTCTGGCCGTAGATGACGCCGGGATTGTCTGCCGCGAGCAGTGCCAGGCGGGCCAGCACGGTATCGTCGGCAAACGAGTCGCCGGCATTCAGGAACATAATGTATTTCCCACGCGCGCGAGCAATGCCCTTGTTCATCGCGTCATACAGCCCCTTGTCGGGCTCGCTGAACACGCGCAGGGCGGCGATGGATGCCCTATTGACGATGGCCAGCGTGTCGTCGGTCGACGCGCCATCGATGATAAGCATCTCATAGTCACTGCTCGTCTGCCGCTGCACGCTCTGGATGGTAGGACGGATGACATCGGCGGCATTCCATGTGACGGTAATGATGGAAAAAAGAGGTTCCATGCCTGGCATAATGGTTATTATACGGTCGCAAAGATAGTGCAAGCCGAAAACAATGGCAAACAAAAAAGCATTTTTTTTGATTTGGCATTGTTGAGGCGAAGCCTATCTTCGGCCCTCGCCAAAGTAGTGCAAGCCGAAAACAATGGCAAACAAAAAAGCATTTTTTTTGATTTGGCATTGTTGAGGCGAAGCCTATCTTGGGCCAACGCCAAAGTAGTGCAAGCCAATCTCGGCTTGAGACAATAGCAAAGAAATCCCGTTTTCTTTACAATGAAATGGCCCCGTGTTGCGTTATTCAACCATATAAACAATCGAATCATGATGAGAAAAACAGCAATCGGTTGGGCCATCGCGGCGGTATTGCTGGCCCTGGGCTGGTGCACTACCGCATGTGAAACCATCGACAACAAGGCGCTGCCCAGTTATGTGGTGCGCATCGACCTGGGCGGATATGCGATGTGGAACATCTATGGCGTACACGGCATGGGTGAATACCGCATCTTCAACCGCGACAAGAATATCCCGAAGAACTTCAAGTACACAGTCAACACCTTTACGGGCTATGGGGGTGTCCTGCTCATGATGGGCGCCGAGGTGCCCATGGCCTATGACCTGGCGTGCCCCGTCGAGGCGAGCCCAAACATCATCCTGTCGATCGACAACGAGAACCTGGATGCCGTCTGCCCCAAGTGCGGATCACACTTCAACCCCTTGACCGGTGACGGCGGCCCTGTGAGCGGCGTTGCCATCAACAACAAGGTGGGCATGACGCGCTACCATGTCATCCCGAGCAGCGGCGGCTATGTCATCGCCAACTGACCCGGAAACCTGAAGCCTAGGGGACTGCCGAAAAAAAACGCGATGTTCCACGCGCGACACCCTGTCCCCGGCACGGTGTCTGACCCGAAAATCCATTTTTTGATAAAACGGGCCTTCTTGATTGCATTTTGCAATTTCGAAGGTCCGATTCTCATTCTTCGAGGTCACTTTTTGTAGCAAAAATTCAAAAAATAAATCTTATAGGATGCCATTTAATGTTAAAAATTGTAAACTTTTTCATTTTTCTTTTCCAAAATTTAAACATTCATCCCCTTTGTGAGCCCTTTTTATATGGGCGTTTGCGTGGAACAATCCCAAAAAAATCCCGAAATGCCTAAATGTTTACAAGTGTTTAAGATGTTTGGTCGGGATGGGCAGGTTGGGCTACCTTTGCAGCGACAAACCAGGGCGAAGGCCGTCAGCCCGTTCTCGATGGCCGTAAAGAAGTGACCACGCTGGGGCGTGAATCTTCCAGCCCTCCAAAAGATTTTTTTATGAGTTTTATTAAAAGTAAAATAAGTTTATCGGCTTTATTCGTTCTTATTGCAATCACCATTTCCAGTCTCCCTGCACAGGCTCAGAGGTTGAACTCTAACCGCCGACAGGGTACGGTGCTCGAACAGATCGAGCAAAACAATCGTAGCAGCATCATCGACCAACTCATCGACTACGCCTACCGTTTCCGCGGTACGCCTTACCGCTACGGCGCATCTTCTCCCCGTGGCTTTGACTGCTCGGGATTTACCAGTTATGTATTCAAGCGCTTCGGCATCAACCTGGACCGCTCGTCGAGGGGCCAGATTTCTGATGGCGTACGCGTCAAGAGAAACGACCTGCAACCTGGCGACCTGGTGTTCTTCCAGGGCCGTTCGGGTCGAGGAGGCATCGGTCATGTGGGCATCGTTACCCGCGTCAACGCCGACAACACCTTCCATTTCATCCACTCGGCATGCAGCAGCGGTGTTACCGAGAGCAAGAACACCGAGTCCTACTATAGCCGCCGCTATGTGGGTGCCTGCCGCGTTCTGTAAAACAAATCATCACAATAACTACCACCGCGTGCGTTCCCAACCCTTTGGGAGCGCGCGTTTGCATTTTACCGCCGTTCATGTCATGTTTTTCGCAAAATTATCTATCTTTGCAGTAACCAAAACTCGACGACTATGTTTTCAAGACGGTTTTCACTTTTGACTATATTCGCCGCAGCGACACTGAGCATGGCAGCAGGCCATGTGCTGATTGACGGTGTGCTGGAAAAGTCGGCCATCTATCCTGGCACAGTGCACACTTTCCAGGTCTATGTGCCGGATCAGTATGACGGAAAAGAACCCGCTGCGCTCTATGTGGGCTTGGACGGCGTGCTGTGCAACGCGCCCCAAGTGATGGACTCGCTCATCGCCGAGGGCAAGATGCCTTGCACTATCGGCGTCTTCCTGCAGCCGGGCGTCATCAAGGACGCTGACGGCACCGTGTTGCGTTACAACCGCAGCTATGAGTTCGACAGCACCACGGGTACCTTTGCCGCCTTCCTCGAGAGCGAGGTGCTGCCCGCCGTTGAGCAGAAGGCCACAGCCAAAGGCAAACCCATCCGCCTGTCGCGACGCCCCGAGGAACGCATGATTTTCGGCCTGAGCAGCGGTGGTATCGCTGCCTTTAACGCCGCATGGCACCGTCCTGACCTGTTCGGCAAAGTGTTTACCGGCGTGGGCACATTCGTGGCGATGCGCGGCGGTAACGACCTGCAGGCACTGGTCAGGAAGACCGAGCCCCTACCCCTGCGCGTGTTCATCCAGGACGGCAGCAACGACGCGTGGAATCCCCTGTTCGGCCACTGGTACGAGGGCAACCAAATGCTGGCCAGCGCGCTGGAGTTCGCCGGCTATGATGTGGAGTGTGACTGGAGCGAGGGCGGCCACAATGTGAAACGCTCAACCGAGATTTTTTCTCAAGTGATGGAATGGATGTGGCGCGACTGGTCGGCACCAATTAATGTCGGATATACCCGTAACGATTTTCTGGAAGACCTGCTCACGAGCGATGATAAAGGCTGGCAGAAGACGGGCAACGGGGCACCTGGCAAAGCAGTGACCAGCATCATCTATCCCGACCTTACCAATGCCGCCGTCATACCCGCCGAACCGAGCAATGCCGTGTGGCAATACATCCTGCAGGACGGAAAACTGACATGCGGCGAGCCCTTCTACTGGCTGCACAACGACGACAACAGCAAGGCACTTGACATACAAGCCATCACCTTCGATGGCAACGGCAACCTGTGGGCCGCCACATCGGCAGGGCTGCAGATCTGCGACCAAAATGGCCGGGTGCGCGGTATCCTGCGCCTGCCACTAGGCATCGACGCGGTTAACGAGGTCACTATCACCGAGGGCAAGGTGTGGCTTCACACAGCTACCGGTGACTGGTGTCGCCGCCTAAATGTCACGCCCCCCTTCTTGGGCACCCGCCCCACCAGCCAGGGCCAAGGATAAGCCAATGCCACCCCTCTAGAACATCTAGAGCATCTAGATTATCTGGAAACAGGTGGCTTCCACAGCCAATCCCCAGAACAAAACTTTGTCTTCGGGAACAGGAAACTGAGAACTTTATATTATCTTTGCCGTTTGAATCAATTATCCCGACACTCATGATGCAGAAGAACAACATAACCCCCGAAATGGAAGACCAGATGGTTGAGCAGGCCTATCAGAACTTATTAAATGGCTATCTCTCAAGCAACCACCGCAAGAAGGTGGAGGTCATCGACAAGGCCTTCAGATTTGCACGCGATGCACACAAGGGCATCCGCCGCCGCTCGGGCGAGCCTTACATCATGCACCCCATCGCCGTTGCCACCATCGTCAGCCAAGAGATTGGGCTGGGGTCGACAAGCATCAGCGCTGCCCTGCTTCATGATGTGGTCGAGGACACCGACTACACCCTCGAGGACATCGAGACCCAGTTCGGCAAGAAGATTGCCCGCATCGTCGACGGACTGACCAAGATATCGGGCGGCATCTTCGGCGACAAGGCATCGGTCCAAGCCGAGAACTTCCGCAAACTGCTGCTCACGATGAGTGAGGATGTGCGCGTGGTGCTCATCAAGATGGCCGACCGCCTGCACAACATGCGCACCCTGTCGTCGATGCCCGCCAACAAGCAATACAAGATTGCGGGCGAGACGCTCTACATCTATGCCCCGCTGGCCCACCGCCTGGGTCTGTATGCCATCAAGACCGAACTCGAGGACTTGAGTTTCAAGTATAACCACCCCACCGAGTACCAGCGCATCAAGGAGCAGGTCCTGGCCAGCGAGGAGAGCCGCAACGAACTGTTTGCCCGCTTCTCGGCCCCTATCCGCGAACGCCTCGACAACATGGGGCTGAAGTACGAGTTCAACACCCGCGTCAAGTCGTGCTTCTCCATCTGGAACAAGATGCAGAGCAAGCGCATCCCCTTTGAGGAGGTCTATGACCTGTATGCCGCCCGCATCGTGTTTGAGTGCGGCGACGACGAGAGCCTGGCCAAACGGCTGTGCTGGAACATCTACAACGAGGTCACCGAGGTCTACACCAAGCATCCCGACCGCGTGCGTGACTGGCTCACCACCCCCAAGGTCAACAAGTACCAGGCCCTGCATGTCACCGTGATGGGCCCCGACGGCAACTGGGTGGAGGTGCAGATTCGCAGCCGCAAGATGGACGACATCGCCGAGCGTGGATTTGCCGCCCACTGGAAATACAAGATCGGCGAGGGTGAGGAGGAGGAAGAACTCTCCAAGTGGCTCAGCACCATCACCGACATCCTCAAGGAACCCGAGCCCAACGCCATCGACTTCCTCGACACCATCAAACTCAACCTGTTTGCCAGCGAAATCGTCGTGTTCACTCCCAAGGGCGAGACAATGACGCTGCCCAAGGGCGCATCGGTGCTCGACCTGGCATTCACGCTGCACACCGACCTGGGCA
The DNA here is from genome assembly GCA_900322135.1 of uncultured Prevotellaceae bacterium. Lineage (GTDB taxonomy): Bacteria > Bacteroidota > Bacteroidia > Bacteroidales > Muribaculaceae > Sodaliphilus. The sequence goes on along the minus strand of ONYP01000030.1, from coordinate 6,755 downwards.
CGCACTGCATCGCCGGCAAAGTGAACCACAAGCTCAAGCCCCTGTCCTACAAGATGAACAGCGGCGACCAGGTGGAGATTCTTACCAGCAACACCCAGACGCCCAAGCCCGAGTGGGAGAAGTTTGTCGTCACCGCCAAGGGCAAAACCCGCCTGCGTGCCGCCCTGCGCCACCAGCGCCGCCTCGTCATCGAGGAAGGCGAGCGCCGCTTCATGGATTTCCTCTCGGCACACAACATCGCCTTCAGCAACGAGGTGCTGTCACAGGCCATCGGCCGCCAGCGTGTCGCCGGCAAGGAGGAACTGTTCTTCATGATAGGCAACGATGAAATCACGCTCAACGAGGACATGGTCATCAAGAAGGAGCAGGGCACCCGCTTCAACTGGTGGCGCCGCAACCCCTTCAAGGGCAAGGAAGAGCCCAAGACGACCAACCAGCCCACCGAGGCCATCAGCACCAAGGCCGTGTACTCGCTCAAGACCAGCGACGGCGTGAGCAACTACCAGATTGCCGACTGCTGCCATCCCATCCCCGGCGACGATGTGGTGGGCTTCCTCAACGATGCGGGCGAAGTCATCGTCCACAAGATGGACTGCCCCGCCCTGGCGCGCCTCAAGGCCAGTTACGGCTCACGCCTGCTGGAGACCAAGTGGGAGGACCACAGCGACCGCTTCCTGGCCACCATCCGCATCGAGGGCATTGACCAGAAAGGCATCCTGCAGACCATTGTCAACATCATCTCGACCAACATGTCCATCAACATGAAGAAGATGTTTGTCACTGCCGACCAGGGTGTGTTCAACTGCGACCTGGATGTGCTCATCAGCGACGCCTCGGTCGTCACCAACCTGTGCAAAGAAATCAAGAAGGTCAAGGGCGTGAACAGCGCCTCGAGGGTGTCATGAGTTACCGCAAGATGTCAACAACAACAGAGATACCAGCATGAAAATTTCCAGCAAACATAAAAGCACCGTCATCATCTTGATGCTCGTGCTATCGGTACTGCTGATAGCCTCGGCGCTGTTTTTCAGCCGCGAAGAGAGCAGGACCTACAGTTTTGAGGTGGGCAAGCCCTGGCTCCACCCCAGAGTGGAAGCCGATTTCCAGTTCGACATCGAACTTGATGAAGCCACGCGCAAGCACATCACCGACAGCGTGGAACAGAACTTCGCCAAAATCTACACCCTCGACCGCAAGAAGGCCGAGCAGCAGATTGCCCTGCTCACCCGCGCGCTGGCAGGCCGTCCCGGCAGCCAGGCGCTCATCCATGCCGTGGCACAGCTCTACAACGACGGCATCGTGGACAACGAGGCAGCCAACGACATCCGCGCCGGCAAGCAGCTGCGCTTCATGGTGGGCAACAACGAGCTGCAAGTGGTTGACACCCATAGCATGAGGACGGTGAGACAGGCCTATGAATGGCTCACCGACTCGCTTGCTGCCAACAGCACCCTGCAAGAGGCGTTAAGGGCTGTGAGCATCAGCAACTACCTCGTCCCCAACATGGAACTGGACGAAGAGGAGAACGAGAAGTGGCTAGGCGAGGACCTGCACAACGCCACACGCTCGCCAGGCACCGTACAGGCCGGCGAGGCAATCATCACCCGCGGCGAAATCGTCACCCCCAAGAAGGCCGCCGCCATCGAGACCTACCAGAACGAAATCCTGGAACGCAACAAGAAGCGCAATGTCGACCAGACACTCAACCTGCTCGGCCAGGTCTTGATTGTCGCCACGCTCATGCTGGCCTTCTACTTCTTCATGAAGCTGCTGCGCCGCCAGGTGTTCTCCAGCATGCGCCGCATGATGTTCCTCATCACATTCATCACCGTGTTTGTCATCGTGGTGTTCCTGTGCGTCAGGTTCAAGTACAACATGCTGTATGTCATCCCCTTTGGCCTGGTGCCGATTATCGTGTCCTCGTTCTTTGACGACCACACCTCATTCTTTGTGCACATCGTCACCGTGCTCATCTGTTCGCTCATCGCCACGACCCACCAGGCCGAGTTCATCATCATGCAGTTCCTGGCGGGCATCATCGCCATCGTCTCGGTCAAGGAGTTGACCAAGCGCACCCAGCTCGTGCAGTGTGCAGCGGCCATCTTCCTGGTCTACTGCATCACCCATGTCGCCATGACGCTCATCAGCGACGGCGACTTCGACAAGATTGACAAGTACTACTTTGTCTTCTTCCTCATCAACTGCGTGATTCTATCGTTTGCCTTCCTCATCATCCCCATTGTGGAGAAGATATTCGGCTTCACCTCGTCGATGACGCTCATGGAGCTTGCCGACATCAACAGCCCGCTGCTGCGCCAGCTCTCCACCTCCTGCCCCGGCACCTTCCAGCACTCGCTGCAGGTCGCCAACCTCGCCGGTGAGGCAGCCTTGAGAATCGGAGCCAACCTGCAGCTCGTGCGCGCCGGTGCACTCTACCACGACATCGGCAAGACCAAAAATCCCGCCTTCTTTACCGAGAACCAGATCGGCGAGAACCCCCACGACCACCTCGTGCGCCCCGAGGACAGCGCCAAAATCGTCATCGACCATGTCGCCAACGGACTCAAGCTCGCCGAGGACGCCGACCTGCCCAAGGTCATCAAGGACCTCATCGCACAGCACCACGGCAAGGGCATCACGCGATACTTCTACTACAAGGCACGCGAGGCACGCCCCGACCAGGAGGTCGACAAGGCGCCCTTCTCCTATCCCGGGCCCAACCCGCAGACCAAGGAGGCCGCCATCCTGATGATGGCCGACGCCTGTGAGGCCGCTACCAAGAGCCTCAAGGACCACTCCGAGGAGAGCATCGCCGCCATGGTGAACAAGATCATCGACGGCCAGGTTGCCGACGGCCTGCTGCGCGAGGCACCCATCAGCTTCAGGGATGTGGAGACCGTCAAGCAGCTCTTTGTCGAGCGGCTGCGCACGGCCTACCACATGCGCGTGTCTTATCCCGGCGATGTCGCAGCTGCCGCCACCGAGGGTGAGCCCGAGCCCATCAACGAGACAATTTAATGACTCGGCTGGACAATAAGCAGCCCAAAACCGTGTTTTATATAATATAGGACAGTAAAACAAACGATACACCTCAACCGACCCATGGTCATGCAGTACATACTCCTCGTCGCCGGCATCATCAGCCTGGTCATCGCCCTGCTGCTGGTGCTCAGGCCGCGGTGGGTTGCAGCGGTGCCTGCCTTCCTGGGACTGGTGCTAATGCATTACAGCTACTATATCGCTGTCAAGCCCATGACATTCGCCTTCTGGGGTATCGCCACACTCATCACCGTGGGACTGTTCTACCTCTCGCCCAAAGGCGAACCCGACGGCCACAGCTCAAGCAACCTGTATGTGGGATTCACCGCCATGGCAGGCGGCATGCTCGGCATTCTGCTCGCCCCGCGCGTCATGGTGCTCGGTGTGATACTCGGCGCCGCCATGGGCCAGCTGGCCTACAGCCGCACCCCCGATGGCAAGTGGATGCTGTCGCCGTCGTCCCAGTTCTGGCGCTACTTCCTGGCCAAGTGCCTGCCCGCCATCGTAGCCGTCTCCATCGTGTGCATCGCCGTGATGGGAATTGTGATTGATTAACGCAAAACATCGACAATGACAAGAATACGACATATCATCATCGTTCTCGCCGCCATCTTGACAACGGCAACCTGCTGGGCGCAGGCCCAGAAAGAGATTCCCGAGCGCAACCAGCCCAGCAAGTTCGCCATACAGAAGGTGGACTTTGACCATGTCAAGGAGGTCACCTTCAATCCCAAGAACGCCTATTATTACCCCAAGCTCATGCAGGCCTACTTCAGCAACGACACCACGATGTCCATCGAGGCCTGGCGCAACTTCTACTACGGCTACACCTTCCAGGAGGACTACAACCCCTTCCGCGAGAGCATCTATAGCAGCAAGGTCGAGGAGCTCTACTACAAGCAGCCCCACACCAGAGCCGAGTGCGACACCATCGAGAATTATGCCGACAAGTCACTCAAGGACAACATGTTCGACATGAACCAGATGAATTTCTTCATCTATGTCCTCAAGGAAAAGAAGAAACATGCCCGGGCATCCATCTGGCGCTTCCGCCTCGACCGCCTCATCGCTGCCATCATGTCCAGCGGACGAGGCACCAAGGAGGAGCCTTGGGTGGTCATCTCGCCCGAGCACGAGTACAACATCATCAACTTCCTGGGCTTCGTCGCCGTCGACCACGAGACGCTCGAGGGCAACATCGACTACATCAAGGTCCAGCCAGTAGCAGGCAAGAACACCGAGGGCTTCTACTTCGACATCTCACGCATGATGCAGGTCGCCGCCCTCAAGTTCCCCGACATCTGACCCAACGCAATCCCAGCACAGAATGCATGAAGCGACTGCCGGTGGTCATATTGCTGATGGTGACGGCACTCGTGGCGGTGGTCACGGGATGTCGTGACGAGGTGCGCTATGACGCGCGGCTCACTGCTGCCGACAGTTTGCTGACCACGGCCCCCGACAGCGCCCTCGCCCTCGTCGAGACCTTGACCCGTGATAGCCTCACCACCGACGGCGACAGGGCTTACCGCGACCTGCTGCTCACCCAGGCGCGTTACAAGTGCTACATCACCGCCACCAGCGACAGCGACATCAACCGCGCCCTTGCCTACTACCGTGCTCACAGCGGCGAGCAGGAGAAACTCACCCGCGCCTATATCTACAAGGGTGCCGTCATGGAGGAACTGGGCCTCCCCGACAGCGCCATGCTCTACTACAAGCACGCCGAAGCCACCGCCGCCTCCGACGACTACTTCAACCTCGGCTATGTCAATTTGAAAATTGCCGAGTTGTACATGGATCAACTTTCTCAAGATAGTATAGCGATACAAAGATTAAAAGAATCAATAACCTATTTCGGCTTGATTAATGATACTACATATTTAATATCTTCCTTAGGCTCATTGGGTTCATTTTATGGGACCATTGCACCTGATTCAGCTATTATATATTTAGATCAAGCCATAACACTATCCAAACAATACAATCCATCGTTGCAGTATTCTCATAAATCAACACTGGCTGGGATTTATTTTTATCAAAATGACTTTGCATCTGCTAAAGAATTAGCTATCGATATATTAAAAAATGGTGTTGATTATTGTAATCAGACTCAGTTCTACTACTATGCGGCATTATCATATATTAAAATGGGTTATGTTGATTCAGCAAAAAGTGTTTTGAGAATTATCCCATCTCCTTTAGATGCAGTTGATAGCATGAATTACTATAACACTTTTGCTGAAATAGCTAATGCTGAGAATAACTATGAGGTCTACAAAGAGTATAATGAACAATCACACAATTTGACTGAACGTATTTTATCGGAATCCCAAAAGGGAGAAATTGCCCTTGCCGAAGGAAAGTTTGACAAATTGCAATCTGAAAAGCACTTTAAGGAGAAAAGTAGTATAGCATTCAAGAGAACCTTGATTCTGATTGTTTTCTTCCTAATAATTATCGCATCTCTTATCTTTTGGGGACGTCAGTTATTGCTAAAGAGAGCCAATGAAACTAGACTGATTAAAAGTTCTCTTGAAGATGCTCTATTCAAACTCAAAGAACAAGCCAATAGAAACAAGACTGTCTCATCATTGGTTTCACATCGCATAAATGCATTGAATGAGTTATATCAAGACATACGTGTGAAGATAAACGATGAAAGCAGAGTAAAGAGAATAATCCCTCTTTCTAGTGTTTTAAAAAGTTTGAACGAGCGTCAGGCCATAATTAAGATTAGATTGAATCAAAAGTTTTGGGATGAAATGATTCTTTCGGTGAATGGAGAGTATAATGGAGTTTATTCATTTGTTGAGAAACACTACCCCAACCTTACGGACAAAGAATTAAAAATCTTCTGCTTGTTGTGTGCAAATCTTTCCCCACAAATCATCAGACTATGCATGAATTTTACGAGTGCAAAAACAGTTACCAATTATAGAAGTATCATAGTCAAGAAAAAAATGGGGTTAGACATGTCATTCGAAGACTTTCTCAAGAAATATGTGAATGACGAACTCCCATGTGGTGAATAATCGGGATTTTTAGTGGTTTAAATCTATCTGTGTCATATTAAACAAGGTAACATGCTGATAAACAACATGTTACCTTTGTAATTTGTGTACTGATTCTTTCGTTCAATATGTATTGATTGAAGTAAATTTGCATATGTTTTTATTAACCTAATTCTTACTTGTCATGAAACAAATTGCATTATTTTTTATCTTGATGTCTTGTATTTGTATTAATTTGTATGCAGATGGCGGAGCCGCAGCACAAATCAATCTTCAAAAGAAGAAAACCGGAACACATCTTGAGCAACCTACCCCAGCTGATATGCCGGAGGCGTATTATGACACTAACACAGAGGAAATTATCATTGTTGCAGATGGCTTCTCGAGTTACTACGACGTGGACATCGTGTCGCTATCAACTACAATAGCCATGATTTCGACCCAAGTGGATGGCTATGGTGATTCTATTGATGTATCCTCACTATCCGATGATAGCTACCGTATTGTCATCACCTCATCCAACAACAATGTGTATGAGGGCAACTTTACCAATTATTAACCTGTAAAACGCCGATTTCATCGAGTGAAATGGGCATTTTTTCAGGCATAAGGTCCATTTTGCAGGATGAAAATCATCCATAGTGGTTCTAAGGTTCATTTTGCAGGATGATTTTTAAATCAAGAACAGCATTGCTAAAAATA
>ONYP01000077.1 GCA_900322135.1 uncultured Prevotellaceae bacterium | reverse complement strand
GGCGACGAGATGGTGCACTACTGGATGCACAACAACATGATCACCATCAACGGCCAGAAGATGGGCAAGTCGTTGGGCAACTTCATCACCCTGGAGCAGTTCTTCACGGGTGACCACCCCGCCCTGACCCAAGCCTACTCGCCGATGACCATCCGCTTCTTCATCCTCCAGGCCCACTACCGTGGCACGGTAGACTTCAGCAACGAAGCCCTGCAGGCTGCCGAGAAGGCCCTCGAGCGCATCCTCGACGGCTGGCACCGCCTCAACGGCCTCAACGCCGCTCAGCAGTCGAGTGCCCCGCTGGACAACTACCGCCAGCGCTGCGCCGACGCGATGAACGACGACCTGAACACGCCCACGGTCATCGCCACCCTGTTTGATGCCTGCAAAATCATCAACCAGGCCAACGACGGCCACGCCACGCTCTCACAGGCCGACATCGACGAACTGAAGAGCGTCTTCCAGACCTATCTGTTTGATGTGCTGGGCATCCGCGACGATGCCGCCGGCGGCGACAGCGTGAATCTGGAGCCCTATCGTCAGGCCGTGGACCTGTTGCTGGAGATGCGCCGCACCGCCAAGGCCAACAAGGACTGGGCGACCAGCGACCTTATCCGTGACAAACTCAGCGAGTTCGGCTTTGAGGTCAAGGACACCAAGGACGGCTTTGAGTGGAAAGTGAAATAAACCAGTTTACAGTTGACAGTTAATAGTGAATTGTTGTTCGCTGCTAACTGTCAACTGTTCATTAATTACTGTTCACTAAAAAGTGGAACCGCTCATCTCGGTCATCGTGCCTGTCTACAACGGCGAGGCTTTTCTGGACCAATGTCTGGAAAGCATTGCCGCACAGGACTATGCCCGCCTCGAAATCATCATTGTGGACGACGGCAGTACCGACGGCACAGCAGCCATCAGCGACCGCTGGGCCGAGCGTGACAGCCGTGTGCGCGTCATCCATCAGCCCAACGGCGGCCATTCGGCAGCACGCAACGCGGGCCTCGATGCGATGAGCGGCGAACTCATGATGATGGTGGACAGCGATGATGTGCTCCACCCCGACTTTATCACGGCCTTACTCAACCTCATGTGCCGTCATGAGGCCGACATCGCCGTGGGCGGATATGTGGCCTTCGAGGGGGCAGCGCCCAACTTCGGGCGGCATGCATTGACCGGCGACACGCGACTGCTCGACCAACACCAGGCCCTGATGGCGGTGTTCTACCAGCACGGCCTCACCCACTCACCCTGGGGGCGCCTGTTCAAGGCGTCTCTGTTCGACGGCATCCGATTCCCGTTGGGCATCATCTATGAGGACCTGGCCATCATCTACCCCCTATTGAAGCATTGCCAGCGTGTAGTAACGACCAGCCGGGTGCTCTACGGCTACCGCCAGCATGCCAACAATAGCATGCGTGTGTTCTCACCGCGCCGCACCGCTGTGCTCGATGTGTGCGAGAATCTGGAACGGCAGATGCAAGCCGATGACCCGCAATACCTCAAAGCCGTGCGCAGCCGCCTGCTGAGCGCCTATTTCAATATCCTGCTGCTCAGCAACCAGGACAAGCAGAGCGACCACAGCGAGTTACAGGAACGCTGCTGGCAGGGCATCAAGCGCCTGCGGGGCAACTGCATGCTCGACCCGCGGGTCCGTCTCAAGAACAAGGCGGGCATTATTGCCTCATGGCTGGGTCGCAGCACCTTGTGCAACATCATCGGCCGCAACTATCAGCCCAAAGCCTAAAATCTCACGACTTTGCGGGTTTTCACTGAAGAAATCGCAAGGTTGATAGAATTTATTTTGCCGGTTGCAAAAGATTGAATTCCTTTGTACCGGTAAACAAAAGGCTTAAACTTTAATCATTTATTTAGGCTTGTTTTTCAAATTAATACCATCACATTTGGGTTTATTGAAAGAATTTAGGCTTCAGAACACAACACGAAAAAAGGCAGAGTGTGAACCCTGTCTTTTTCTTTTTTTATACTATACCAATGATACTGCCTTAGCGCTTACCTCAACATATCGGCGACGCGGCGCGTAGCGGCGACAAAGGCGGTCACCTCGTCGAGCGTGTTGTAGACGGCAAACGAGGCCCTTACCATTCCGCTGACACCATAGCGTGCCATCAACGGCTGGGCGCAATGGTGGCCAGTGCGCACGGCGATGCCCAGTTTGTCGAGCAGCAAACCCATGTCGTAACTGCTGATGTCATTCACCAGGAACGACACCACGCCGCTCTTGCCAGGAGCGGTGCCGAACAGGCGCATGCCGTCAATCGTCTGCAGGCCGTCGACTGCCGCAGTGAGCAGTTCATGCTCGTGGGCAGCGATGTTGTCAATACCCAGGCCCTGGATGTAGTCGATGGCGGCGCCAAAGGCGGCAATGTCGACAAAGTCGGGCGTGCCGGCCTCGAACTTGAACGGCAGTTCGGCAAAGGTGGTGCGCTCAAAGGTCACCTGCCCTATCATCTCGCCACCGCCCTGATAAGGCGGCATCTTGTCCAGCCAGTAACGCTTACCGTAGAGGATGCCCACGCCGGCAGGGCCGTACATCTTGTGGCTCGAGAAGGCATAGAAGTCGCAATCCAGGTCTTTGACATCCACCTTGACATGGGGCGCAGCCTGTGCGCCGTCGATGAGCACGGGCACACCATGGCGGTGGGCGATGGCAATCATCTCCTTGACGGGATTCACCGTGCCCAGCACATTGGACACATGGGCCAATGCCACAAAGCGGGTGTTGTCGCTGAACAGGTCCTCATAGGCCTGCATGTCGGCCTCACCTCGATCGTTGACGGGCACGACGCGCAAGGTGATGCGTTTGCGCTGGCCGATGAGTTGCCAGGGCACGATGTTGCTGTGGTGCTCCATCACGGTGACAATGATTTCGTCACCGTTTTCCAGCATCTGACCAAATGACGAAGCCACCAGGTTGATGCCCTCGGTGGTGCCACGGGTGAAAATCACCTCCTCGATGCCGTCGGCATTGATGAAAGCACGCACCTTTTCGCGGGTCTGCTCCACCAGGTCGGTCGCCTCCTGCGACAAGGTGTGCACGCCACGGTGCACATTGGCCTTATAGTGGTAGTACATCTGGTTGATGGCCTCCACCACGGGACGCGGCGTCTGTGAGGTGGCGGCATTATCCAGATAGATGAGTGGACGGCCCTCAATCTGCCGTTGCAGAATCGGGTAATCCTCGCGTATCTCGTTGATGTCCAGCATTGCTAATTTCTAATTCCTAACTCCTAACTTCTCACTCCTAACTCTTCTTACATGCTGCCATGCAGCCGGCGCAGTTGCTCAGTGTGCCGGCAAAGCGCTTCTCCACCAGGTAATGCAGGCGGTCCTTGAGGGCGTCGAGACGCACACCGTCGATGACATCGGCAACAAAGGCCTGCATCAACAGGCGGCGGGCCTCATCGATGCCGATGCCGCGCGTGCGCATGTAGAACAGGGCCTCCTCATCGAGTTGGCCGACGGCAGAGCCGTGTGAACACATCACATCGTCGGTGTAAATCTCGAGTTGAGGCTTGGTGTACATCTTGGCGGTCGGGGCGCCGCACAGGTTGCGGTTGCCCTGATAGGCCTCGACACGCGGACAGTTGGGCTTCACCAGAATCTTGCCGGCAAAGGCACCGACAGCATTGTCGTTGAGCACATACTTGAACATCTCGTTGCTGTTGCAACGGGGAGCGTTGTGGCTGATGAAGGTGTGGCTGTCCACATGTTGCTCACCGCTGGCGATGGTCATGCCCAGCAGATGGGTCTCGGCATGCTCGCCGTTGACCTCGACATGGTAGTTGTTGCGGGTGAAGCCGTTGATGAGCGTGATGCCGTCGATGAGTACATTGCTGCCCTCGTGCTGGTCGACATAGACCGACGACACGCGGCTGGTCTTGGGAGTGCTCTCCTCCATGTCGTAGTAGTCCACATGGCTGCCCTGCATAGCGACAATCTCGATGACCTGATTGTTCAGGTAACGGTAGTCGGGACTCTGGGTGTGGTCACACGCGAGTATCCTGATGGAGGCATTCTTGCCCACGATGATGAGCAGACGACGCTGCACCATCATGTCGAGTGCGGCATTGAAGATGTTGACCAACTGGATGGGGCGCTCGGCGACGACACCATCGGGGACATAGATGAACAGGCCGTCCTGCACCAACAGGCTGTTGAGCGCCACGGTGGGGTCGCTCATCTTGGCCAACTTGCCGTAATAGGCGTTCATCAGTTCAGGATAGTCAAAAGCGGCCATGCTGAAAGGCTCGACAACTACCTTGCCGATATTGCGCTCGGCGGTGGCACTGCTGTGGAAAGCATCGTTGCTGCTGTAGTACAGGCAGGTGCTCATGTTGGGCACATCACAGTGGAAAGTCTCGCCAGGGTCAGCATCAAAGGGCAGGCGATTCACATTCACGCCGTAGTCGTGGGCGAAGACCGACTCGAGGTCGGTTGCCTCATAGTCCTCGCTGCCCTTGCGCGGCAGCCGCGCCGTCTCCAACTGCTCGCGGGCGCTGGCGCGCACCGTGTTCAGCACATCGGGCGACTGCGACTCGATGAGGGCACGAGTCTCGTCAAACAGGTCGATATATTGCTTGAGTGCGTTCATCTCCTCTTACTGATGTGCGTCGACTTGTTCCTTAATCCAGTCATAGCCCTTCTCCTCGAGTTCGAGGGCGAGTTCGGGACCGGCGCTCATGACGATGCGGCCCTTGTAGAGCACATGCACAAAGTCGGGCTTGATATAGTCCAGCAGGCGCTGGTAGTGGGTAATGACGATGGTAGCGTTGTCCTTGCTCTTGAGCGTGTTCACGCCGTTGGCGACGATGCGCAGGGCATCGATGTCCAGACCGCTGTCGGTCTCGTCAAGGATGCTCAACCGGGGCTCGAGCATCGCCATTTGGAAAATCTCGTTGCGCTTCTTCTCGCCGCCCGAGAAGCCCTCGTTCACGGCACGCGAGGCGAGTTTGTTGTCGAGTTGCACAATGCTGCGCTTCTCGCGCATGAGTTTCAGGAAGTCGGCAGCACTCAACGGCTCCTGGCCGAAGTACTTGCGCTTCTCGTTCAGCGCGGTGCGCATGAAGTTGACCATCGACACGCCGGGGATCTCCACGGGATACTGGAAACTCAAGAACAGGCCCTCGTGGGCGCGGTCCTCGGGGGAGAGGGCCAGCAGGTCCTTGCCGTAGAACTCCACGCTGCCGCCGGTCACGGTATAGGCGGGGTTGCCGGTGAGCACGGCACTCAAGGTGCTCTTGCCCGAGCCGTTGGGACCCATGATGGCGTGCACCTCACCGGGCTTGACGGTCAGGTTCACCCCCTTCAATATCTGCTTTTCCTCAATAGAGGCCTGTAAATCCTTAATTACTAACATGATATTATTGTTTAATTATTTTCATTCGGTTTCTCTAGATAGTCTAGATTATCTAGATGTTCTAGATTCATCTTTATCCCACGGCTCCTTCGAGCGAGACGCTCAGCAGTTTCTGGGCCTCGACGGCAAACTCCATCGGCAACTTGGACATCACCTCCTTGGCGTAGCCGTTGACAATGAGGCCCACAGCATCCTCGGTGGGGATGCCGCGCTGGTTGCAGTAGAAGATCTGGTCCTCGTTGATTTTGCTCGTCGTCGCCTCGTGCTCGACCACCGACGTGTCGTTACCCACCTCGATGACGGGGAAGGTGTGGGCACCACTTGTGTCGCTCAGCAGCAGACTGTCGCACTGGGTGAAGTTGCGGCAACCTGTCGCCTTGGGCGCGATTTTTACCATACCGCGGTAACTGTTCTGGCTATGGCCGGCGCTGATGCCCTTGCTCACGATGGTGCTCGTGCTGTTCTTTCCCAGGTGAATCATCTTGGTGCCCGTGTCGGCTTCCTGCCAGTTGTTGGTCAGTGCCACGCTGTAGAACTCGCCCACCGAGTGGTCACCCTTGAGCACGCAGCTCGGATACTTCCAAGTGATGGCGCTGCCGGTCTCGACCTGGGTCCATGACAACTTGCTGTGGTCGCCACGGCACAGGCCGCGCTTGGTCACCAGGTTATAGATGCCGCCCTTGCCGTCCTTGTCACCGGGATACCAGTTCTGCACGGTGCTGTACTTGACCTCGGCACGGTCCTCGACGATAATCTCGACGATGGCGGCGTGCAACTGGTTCTCGTCACGCATCGGCGCGGTGCAGCCCTCCAGGTAGGAGACATAGGCATCGTCGTCGGCCACGATGAGCGTGCGCTCAAACTGGCCCGTCTGCGCGGCATTGATGCGGAAGTAGGTCGACAACTCCATCGGGCAACGCACGCCCTTGGGGATGTACACAAACGAGCCGTCGCTGAACACAGCCGAGTTCAGTGCGGCATAGAAGTTGTCGGTATAGGGCACCACCTTGCCCAGGTACTTGCGCACCAGGTCAGGATAGTCCTTCACCGCCTCGCTCATCGAACAGAAGATGACTCCCAGTTCGGCCAGGCGCTCGCGGTAAGTCGTCTTCACGCTCACGCTGTCCATCACGGCGTCGACAGCCATGCCGCTCAGGCGCAACTGCTCCTCCAGAGGGATGCCCAGTTTGTCGAAAGTCTTCTTCAACTCCGGGTCAATCTCCTTCGGGCCCTCGCCCGGCTTCTTCTGCCGCGGCGCGGCATAGTAACTGATGTCCTGGAAGTCAATCTCGGGCACATGCACATGGCCCCATGTGGGAGCCTTGAGCGTCAGCCAGTGGCGGTAGGCCTTCAGGCGGAACTCCAGCAGCCAATCGGGTTCACCCTTCAGGGCCGAGATGCGGCGCACCACATCCTCGTCCAACCCCTTGGGGATGACCTCGGTATCAATGTCGGTCACAAAGCCGTACTTGTACTCAGCCTGTGCCGCTTCCTCTATGATCTGATTCCCTTTTTCAGGTTTTTCGTTCTCTTTCATCGGTCAAATTAGTTACCCATTTGATTTGAGCCCACAAAGGTACAAAGATTTGCGCAATGGGCAATCATCAAAACGCCCATTTTCATCATATGGGAGAAAAGCCAACTTCATCCGCAACTTTATCCCATACATCATTAAACTATTCATCCGAACTAAGGGCAAGACGCAGTCCCAGGCCCCAGTTCGCGCTCATCGGGTCATAGTCGCTCCGGCGCGACACACGGCAGCCCCCGACGTCGCTGAGGCAGATACCACCACGGATCACGCGGACAGAGCCCGAAGAAGCCCCTGTAGGGTTCGTCTGCGAGCCCGAACTATAGGAGCCGTACCAATCGGCACACCACTCCCACACATTGCCAGACATGTCATACAAGCCCAACTCGTTAGGAGACTTGGTGCCCACGGGGTGCGTCGTGCCGTCTAAGTTGTCGTCGTACCAAGCCACCGAATCGGTGTCGTTGCTGCCGGCATACTTGTAGCCCTTGCTTCGGTTGCCCCCACGGGCGGCATACTCCCACTCGGCCTCGGAGGGCATGCGGTAATGCTTGCCCGTCAAACTGTTCAGCTTGTAGATGAATGTCTGGCACTCTTCCCAGCTGATACAATACATGGGATAGTTAGCGCCTTCACCATTAGGAGAAGAATACCTAGCCTTGTCCAGCTGCTGGCGGATGGTTGTCCCCATCACGGCCTGCCACAGTTCCTGAGTCACCTCATACTTGCAGATATAGAACCCTGACAAAGTCACCTGATGGGCTGGTTTCTCGTAATCCCTGGCATCGTTGCCTTGTTCGGGTGTGGCGCCCATGGTGAATGTGCCGCCCTCGACCCATACCATATTGTCCTCAAGTTTTTGCAATATGTGGTCACGCTGTGCATTCTTGATTACACGCATGAGGGCAAAACCGGCTCCAAGTAGCACTATTCCTGCACAGGCAGCAATTGCAAGCTTCTTTAAAAAACGCTCGGTATTTTTGGGAGTTGACTTGGGCTGGTTGACGGCAGGCTTAGGCTTTTTGCTGTCTATGGGCTTAGGCTGAACTTCAACCGGTTTGGGCTTGTCGTCAACAGGCTTTGTTTTATCTTCAGCGACTTTGGTCTTTTCGACTGCATTCTGAGGTGCATCGGTTGCTGGATTGGGCTCGTTGATGCCTTGGTTCAAGTGGGTGGTGATGTCATCAACGGATTGGGGGCGGTCCTGGCGATGGGTTTTCAGCATCCATAGGACGAGATTCCACATGCGGGTGCTGACATTGGCGGGTTTGGGAAGGGCAAGGTGCTTGTCGGGCGTACGGTCGTCATCAATGTCGGTGGGCATGGGCGGCGTACGGTTGGACAAGAGGTTGTAGAGCGTTGCGCCCAGGGCGTAGAAGTCAGTCCACGGACCGAATTTCTGATAGTTCCGCTCCATCTGTTCGCGAGGCGCATAGCCGTTGGTGTAAGTCACGGCGCTTGTTGACAGGGCACCGCCTTTCTCGGTGTTGAACTGCTTGCTGGCGCCGAAGTCGATGAGTTTGACCACGCCCTTGCTGTCCATCATGATGTTGGCGGGCTTGAGGTCCATGTGATACAGTCCCTGGCTGTGCACCTCGCCCAGGGCATCAAGCACCTGGCGCAATACATCCTCAACCTCTTGCTCGCTCATGGGCTGGCCGGTGCGTCTGAGACGCTCTTTCAGGCTCTCGCCGTCGATGTAGTCCATGACATAATAGGTGGTGCCATTCTCGTCAAACAGGTCATGGACACGCACGATGTGACGGTTGCTGAGTTCGTGCAGCCGCTGCGCCTCCTTGTAGAACTTGGCGCGCTGGCCCTTGAACTCCTCCACCTTGCTGTCGTTGCTCACCTTGACGGTGGCGCTGTCGCCAACACGCTCGTTCACGCCGTCCATGAAGAATTCCTTGATGGCATACTGCTTTTCAAAATTGATGTGTGTGGCGACATAGGTATTGCCGAAACCACCGCTCGACAGGTAGCCGTCGATGCGGTAGGTGCCATGCAGCATCGTTCCCTTGCGGAGCATGGACTTCAGCTTGATGTTATTCTCATTTCCCATATTCATGCGGCTCAATTCGTTGAGTCTACAAAGGTAACAATTTTTGTTTGATTTCTCTTGCGTGTACGATGAAATAACGCTGTTACTGGAGGATGAGGGCGATGAGGGTGTTGACATCGGCGATGTTGATCTCGCCGTCGCCGTTGACATCGTCAGCGGGGGTGCCGCCGGTGCCTTTCAAGATGATGTCGATGACGCTGTTTACATCGGCAATGTTGACCTCGCCATCGCTATTGACATCACCGGGGGTAGTCTGCGGTATGTCGGGGTAGTGGCAATAAAATGATTTCATCGCCAGCGTGTGGTCGCCTGTCTCGCCGCCCTTGTTCAGGGTGAACTTGATGGACTTGATGCTGATGGGATAGGTGCCCAGATGGTCGGCTCCGCCCAGTGCGCCCAGGTCGAGCAGGATGCGATAGTCCTTGCCCGCCTCAAAGGTGTCGCCCTCCACGGGGTCAATCCTGAGGAAGTTGGAAGTGGTATAATAGCGGTTGCGCGCGTCAATCTGCACATAGTCGATGGGCATCGTGGAGTTGAACACGATGCCCACGGTATCGGGCAGGCTGTAGAGGGTGATGTCCTTGGTCATCTGCAGGTAAGGGGCGCGGTTGGTACTGTAGGTATAGGAGATGATGCCCGTGGCCTCGTCGATGGTGATGTTCTTGGCTCCGGCGCCCTTAAAACTCCAACCGTCCCACGGTTGGTACAGATAAGGCGCGGAAATGATTTCCACCGTCACCTCGGTATCGTCGCTATACTCCCCCACCTCACACGCCAGGATTGTTGAGCCCTCTTTCAGACCGTGCAGCACGCCATCGGTCACAGCAACCACCTCGCTGTCGCCGATGCTCCAGTCGAGCGTCGCGGAATCATAGAAATAGGTGTTGGCATTGACCGTCGCAGTCACCTCGATGGGATAGTCGCGGCCGTCGATGAGGATGGGGTGCAGCGTGATGGCGGGTTGGGCCGCGATGATGCGCACGGGCACCGTCGCCGTCATGTCGCCCAGGGTTGCCGTGAGCGTGCCACCGGTGACATCGCCACCGGCCTTGAAGGCATTGCCGCTGGTGGTGCCCAGCGAGGGGTCACACGACAGGGTCACGCCCTGCACATCCTCGTCAACCAGTTCGCCGATGCGGTTATAGCCCAGGATGCGGGGTGTGGCGGTGGAGTACTGCGGCAGGTCGATGCGGTGCAGATCGAAGGCGATGCTCGCCACCTCATTGTCCTCCTCACCCACTGCCTCGACGAGCCAGCCGCAAGCCACGGCACGCGGGTTGCCCTCGGTAGTAGTGTTGATGATTTTGCCGAAGAGCATCATCTCGGCCGAGCCGCCGGCATCCATATTGACAATCTCGGTCACGTCGGGGCACATCTGCTGCAGAATCTGGCATGCCACCGCTGTGGGGCAGCCTGCCGACTGGCCGTAAAGCGGACTCGTTGCCTTATCGATGACCAGCAAGTAAAGGTGCTTGCCGTCGGCACTGCTGCCATAGCAGGTGCGCGAATACACCTGGCTGTTGTAGGTCTCGTCATAGTTGCGGCCCAGCAGTTCGCCGCCGTGCATGATGGGCGCGTTGCCCCACACCATGTTCTCGATGTCGGGGCGCTGGCCCAACTTGTCGTCATCCAGGCAAGTCCACCCCGAGGTCACCTCAATCTCGTCGCCCACAGCAAGCGCCGCCATCGCAGCCTTGTTGGCATCGCCTGTGACGGTCAGGCAGGCGTCATAGTCGCCCAGCGTCTGACGGTCGGCATCGGGGACGATGCCGGCGATGATGAACCGCATGGGCGCGTTGTTGGCCCAGCCGCTACCCTCGGCCAGGGTGAGGTAATAGTTGTCCGTGTGGTTGTTGCCCCGCTCGTTGAAGCCCGTCCAGTCGTCCTCAAACTCACGGGTGCGCGTGTAGTTGGGACCATACAGGCAGATGTCGCCCGCCACTGCGCGGCGGTTGATGTCGTGGTAGGCCAGCGGCTGCGCCAGTTTGCCGCTTGTGATGACACCGTCCCAGCGGATGCGTCCCAGCACCACGGTCTTGTCGTGGGTGATGGCCGCGGCTGCCGAGCGCTCGGGACCGCCGTTCCACCAGTCCCAGGTGGTGTTGTCGTTGACCAGGCTGGTGTCGTTACGCACCACGCCACCCAGCGGAGTGCCTAGCTGGAAGCTGCTCCACGGCGCGCCGTTGCCCGACACGACCCAGAAGTTGGCGTTGCAGCCCGCCACAGGGCGCTTGGTCGCCGTGCGGGGCGTTGCAGCCCGCCACAGGGCGCTTGGTCGCCGTGCGGTTGCGCGTGTAGGCATTGGCCAGGGCCTCGGTGCGGCCCACGGTGTTATAGCCGATGGTCGTCTCGATGCGGTTGTTGGGATTGTTGAGGTCCACCTCCAGCACATACACATTGAGCGGATAGCCGGGAATCCTGACGATTGTGTTGACCATGCCCGGCCCCACCTGACGGTGCACCAGCGTGTCGACAGCATAGGTGGTGCCGTCGATAACAAAGTCGGCACGCGCCGATACACAAGCCAGGAGCGACACGACAAGCGACAATAAGAGTTTTCTATTCATCATACCAAAAAGCGTTAATGGTTAGTGTCACGCAAAGATAACCCTAACCCAGCAAATTTCAAAGACATCCACTTATTTTTTATTGCCATCATGACTGAACAGAAGAAAGAGATAAACAAATGACATTCGCCATCGATTTGGAAAGCGGATGCCAACTCTAAACACTATTCTTTATGCACGACAACAGCCGTTTATACGGATGAGGACGCCAGATTATTGTAATTCGCGTAATTCGTGGTTATTTAATAAGTGGAGATTTTAGACGCTAGTTTGTACCACAGTTTCATCACCGCACGCTCGAGCGGATAGGTCACGAACGACAGTGCCGTGGCCAGCAGGATGGCGAGCATGCTGTCGGTCAGCACCAAGACGAGGGGGCTGGAAGCGTTCATGTAGGTGCGGCAGCGGATGGCGAAAACGGCCACGAACACCAGGCTCTGGTACAGGTAGATGTTGAAACCCCGCTTGTTCCATATCGCCAGGAATCGG
>ONYP01000017.1 GCA_900322135.1 uncultured Prevotellaceae bacterium | reverse complement strand
TGTCAAGCCAATGCAGTTATAGAACGCCATGATTCCGATTTCTGTGACCGAGTTGGGGATGGTCATGTTTGTCAGGCCGTAGCAGTCCTCGAACGCATACGCACCGATGGCAGTGACAGAGTTGGGGATGGAAATGTCCGTCAAGAAGGTGCATCCATTGAACGCATTGTCACCGATGGCGGTGACGGTGCGGGGAATGACGGAGTTCTGGCAGCCCGCTATCAATGTATTGCTCGCCGTCTCGATAATGGCATTGCAGTTGTTGCGGGAATCGTAATGAGAGTTGCCGCTTGCCACGGTGAGGCTTGTCAAATTGATGCATGCAAAGAACGCCCTATCAGCGATGGAGGTAACGGATTTGGGGATGGTGAGTTCCGTCAGGCCAGCGCATGCATAGAACGCGTCCTTGCCGATGGAGGTGATGGAGTTGGGGATGGTCACGCTAGTCACTTCGTCACAGAACAGAAAGGCGCTCTCTCCGATGGCGGTGACAGCGTAAGCGGTGCCGCCATAGGTGACTGCACTGGGGATGACCACATCGCCCGTGTATTCATCGGAATAGGAGTGGGTATACATTCCCCTGAAAGTGACCGTGGCTTCGTTGCCGTTGATGTTGTAGTAGATGCCGCCTACCTCGAAGTCGTGGGCGGCAGCAGCGGCTGGCAGCAGCAGGGCCAGCAGCAACAGGGCAGAGGTGATGAGACTTTTCATTTTAGTTTCAGGTGTGTGGGGGTTGTTAATTGCTGTCGCAAAAGTATGAAAAATTATGAACCCGAACAAGCCTTTCGACGACAAATCATCGAGGGAGCGGTTGACAAATAAAAGTTCCTGACGGCTCATCACAAAAAATCAGGCTTCACTTCAGATGATGATATGGTAAAGTTTTGAGAAAAAGCAGTATATTTGCACCTATTATGACAAAAGAAGAATTGATACTGGATTGCCGTTATTACAATGGTGAGGATGAGGTACCGACCACATTGCACCCAGGAAAGGCCATCTTTTGGGACTATGAGCGGGTGTGGGCCGGATGGGCCCTGGAGGGTTGTGACAAACTTCAAAAAAACATCGATCACTACAGCGAAGCCTATGACTTGCCGACTCTCCTGCCTGATAGCGACGGCACACCACTGGGGCTAAAAGCATTGCTGTTCAACCGCTATGAGTACTGGAACTGTTATATGGGCGGTTCGATAGACAGGTATGCCCAAGGATTCAAGGAATGGTATTTTGAACAATATGTCGCTTGTACCAAGACCCATCGCCAACTGCTGAACCAGCAACAAGCAGGCGACACCCACGCGTAACCCTGCAACAAAGTAAAACAGGAGCGAAGACCATAGTTCTATTGCAAAAGCAGAATGACGGTCCCACTTACCAAAAGACATCTTTTCAGGGAAAACCGTAGTTGGATTGGGCCGAATTCAAGAAATAAGTGTTACTTTTGCGCCATTAAACTAAAATGACCTCCAATGATTAAATTCTGTGTGCGATTAGTGCAACGATGGTTGCCTGAACCGTTTATATTCGCCATACTGCTCACCTTTGTAGCCGCACTGGTGGCGATGCCGTTGTGTCACCAGACCCCCCTCGAGGTGGTTGAGCACTGGGGTGGCGGTGTGTGGAACCTGCTGGCGTTTGCCATGCAGATGTCTCTGGTTCTTGTGTGCGGATCGACCCTGGCTGCGGCACCGGTTGTCAAGCGAGCCATCGCTGCCATGGCCCGCTTGCCCAAGAGTGCTCCCGCTGCGATTGCCCTTGTGACTGTCGTGTCGGCATTGGCATGCTGGCTCAACTGGGGCTTTGGCCTGATTGTCGGTGTCATTTTCGCCAAGGCGATAGCACGCCAGCGTTCTGATGTCGACTATCGGCTTCTTATCGCATCGGCCTACAGTGGCTTCGTCGTGTGGCATGCCGGCATCTCCGGCTCCATCCCCCTTACCATGGCCACACCCGGCGAAGCACTCGCCACGGCTACCAATGGGGCTCTGGTCGACCCGGTGCCATTGGTGCAAACCGTCTTTGACTGGCATAACCTGTTGACGGTGCTGCTTGCCATCATCGGCATCACCGTTGCCAACACCCTGATGCACCCCAAGCAAGGCATCCTCACCATCGACCCCGCGCTCCTGAAAGAAGATGAGCATATATCAAATGTCTTGTCCTCCCCGACCAAGACGCCGGCACAGCGGCTCGAGCAGAGCAAATTGCTCTCGTGGCTCGTGGCGCTGATGATTGTTGCCTATCTCGTGATTCATCTCGGCCTGCGCGGTGCGGGTTTGGACCTTGGCGGTGTCATCATGATTTTCCTCGCGCTGGGACTCATGCTACACCCTACCCCTGTCGACTATGTGCGAGCCTTCGGTAAAGCGGCGACCGGTGCAGCCGGCATCATCTTGCAGTTCCCCTTCTATGCCGGCATTATGGGCATCATCACCGGCATCGGCGCCAGCGGCATCAGCCTGGGAAATGTCATGGCCAACGCCTGCATCCAGATCAGCAATCCCGTCACCTATCCGTTGCTCACCTTCCTGTGCGCCGCAGTGCTCAACATGTTTGTGCCCAGCGGCGGCGGCCATTGGGCTGTGCAGGCACCTGTCATGTTCACCGCCGGTGCCAACCTGGGAGTGGACCCGGGCTTGACGGGCATGGCCATTTCATGGGGCGACGCATGGACCAATCTTATCCAGCCATTCTGGGCACTCCCTGCCCTGGCTATCGCCCGTCTTGATGCCAAGGATATCATGGGCTACTGCCTCATCGACCTGCTCATCACCGGTATCATCATCTGCGCCGGTTTGCTGGTTTGGGCCATGTAGCCGATTGAGGTTGCCAACACTATTGGTAACCAATAAACCTCATTTGGCAACGGGAACTCAGGGTAGTTTTTGGATAATCATTTCTCGGGAGCCTTGTTCGAGGGAGTTGTACTCGTCATAGTGGATATGGGCTCCATCGGTTTCATTGGCTAACGCCGTCAACTGTTTGGCCAGAGAGAGCAAGCCCTCCCTGTTGGCCGAGATTACGGCGCCACCCTGTGCATCAACACCCACATGGATTTTGAATCCGTCTTCCCACTCAATATTCATAAGCATCTGGTTTTACCGGTTTATGACTTCCACTCATCATAGTAGACTGCCATATCAATCCCTATAATCAATGTCTGATGACAAAGGTAGCATCTTCTTTTGAACAACAGACGATTTATCGGCACAAAAGCGACCCGAGGCTGGAAACGGATTGAGCCACAGCAACATAGTGATTCATGGTACTATGACAAAAATGGGAGGCATGGTATTAATTGGCATAGCGGGAGAATTTTGCAGTATGGTGATTTCAATGTATATTTGCAAAAAAAATGAGTGATATGAAAAAGACTGCTATTGTATTGATGATGTGCTTGGGCTGCCTGTTCAGTGCCCAGGCAGATGACGAGATTGTGTTCACGACCTTATTGGAAAACGGCATCACGCCAGTGAAGAACCAGAACCGTAGCGGCACATGCTGGGACTATGCGACCATCGGCTTTATCGAGGCCGAACTGCTGCGCACGACGGGCAAGGTGTATGACTTGAGCGAGATGTTCATTGCCAACAAGGACTATGTGGACTGCGCCGAGTACCATGTGAGGATGCACGGGAGCAGCCGATTCTCGGAGGGAGGCTCGGCCGACGATGTGTTTGAGGTCATCGACCGCCACGGCATCTGCCCCGAGGAAGCCATGGCGCGCCCCGGCTCAATGATTGGCGACACGCTGGCCAACTTCACCGAGTTCTTTGCCACACTGGAGCCCTATGTGGAATCCATTGCCAAGGGGAACAGCACCAAGCTGACCACGCAGTGGAAAGTGGGCCTGCAGGGCATCCTCGACGCCTACCTGGGCAAGTGCCCCGAGCGGTTCACCTATGAGGGCAAGCAATACACGCCCCAGTCGTTTGCCCAGGCCCTGGGCATCGACAAGCGTAACTATGTGAGCATCACAAGTTTTACCCACCACCCATTCTATGAGCAGTTTGTGATTGAGGCCCCCTACAAGTGGCGTCCGCGTCCCAGTTACAATGTCACGCTCGACGAGATGATGGCAACCATCGACAACGCCCTGAAGAGCGGATACACCGTAGCATGGGGCGGTGATGTGAGTGAGGACGGTTTCACACGCACAGGCCTGGGGATTGCCGCCGACATCGAGCATGCGCCCGACCTGACGGGCAGTGATGCCGCACGCTGGCTCAAGCTCACCAAGCAGGAGAAGGCCGAGTCACTGAAGAAACTGGGTGCCCAGACTCCCGAGCTTATCGCCACACAGGAATTACGGCAGGAGCGTTTTGACAACTGGCAGTCTACCTATGACCATGTGATGCTCATCTACGGCATCGCCAAGGACCAGAACGGCCGCGAATACTATATGGTGAAGAACTCGTGGGGCAAAACGGGCGACTACCACGGCATCTGGTACATGTCGAAGACCTACATCGCGTTGAACACGACTTACATCTTCCTCAACAAGGCTGCCGTGGGCAAGGACTTGCGCAAGAAATTAGGATTCTGAAAAATTGTGCGAGCCTGAGGCTCGCAATACACCGGACATAACAGGCGGCGGGCGATGCTCGCCGCTACTAGTTGAGGTTGCGGTTCTCGAGGTAGAGCAGCAGGCAGAAGATGATTTCCACTGCCACCATGCAGAGTGCAAGGACTTGGGGCGGGAACATCAAGCCGAGAATCAACGCGCCTATTGTGATGATACCTGTCATCACATAATAGACCTTGGAATTATAAAGCCAACCGAAAGGCAACAGATGGGCTCCAAAGACCATTGCCAGTGTCATGACCATCTTGTGGGGCACCTCTGCATAGACCCACATGACGATGAGCAGATAAGGAATCTGAGCCACCGACAAGACGATGCCCAACGACGAGAGCGGATTCTCCTTGTCGCTGAAGGTGATGTGCAACGGTTTGGATAACAACCACGCCAACGGCATCAAGGGACAAGTGCAACAGAAGGTCAACAGGTTCTTGGCCTCGAGGGGGAGTCGGGACAGGTGGACAAAAAAGACCATCAACCAAATCACTACCGATGCCAAAATGAAATGAATGCCGCGTTTCTGGCCGCGAGCACATGCAATTTTTGTTTGTTCCAGTGCTTGTTTGTCCATATCTCTGTTTTTTTTGTTGCAAATTTAGACATAATATGGAAAAAACACCTAAATTTGTGACATAATTATCAATCATGAGTGATTTCTACAAAACCGTGAAGGGAGTCTCGCAGGGCATTTACCGCGAGAAGATGTCGCGTTTTCTGGCGTTTGCCGAACCCGTGTCGAGCGCCGAGGAAGCCCGTGCCGTCATCAAGCGCTATGCCAACGAGTACCATGATGCCCGCCACTGCTGCTGGGCCTACATGATAGGCACAGAGCGCAACGAGTACCTGAGCAGCGACAACGGTGAGCCCAGCGGAACTGCAGGCAAACCCATCCTGGGCCAAATCAACTCATTTGAACTCACCAATATCGTCATCGTGGTCATCCGCTACTTCGGGGGTATCAAATTAGGCACTTCGGGACTCATCGTTGCCTATCGCGAGGCCGCCAAGTTGGCCATCGAGGCAGGCGAAATCCTCGAGTGCCACGAGCAGGCACGGCTGTCGTTCACTTTCCCCTACCTGAGCATGAACGATGTGATGAAGGTGGTCAAGAAAAGCGAACTCAAAGTCATCGAACAGGCCTTTGACAATGTGTGCTCGATGACCATCGAGGCCGATGCCGACAAGGTGCCTGGCCTGCGCGAGCAGTTCGCCGGCATCGATGGCACCAGCATCATCGAATAAACTCCAAAACTCACGCCCCAAAACAACAGAAGCGAATCACCGAATCGGTGATTCGCTTCTGTTGTGCGGTTGTTCTACTTGTCAGCGTTCTTGCCACATGAAGCGGGCGCGCACATGGTCGTCGTCATCGACGGTGATGCTCATGTGGGAATCCATCGGGTTGCTGTCGTCGATGACAAATTGAGCGGTATCGCCGTAATGGGTCTCCTTGATGAACGAGATTTCCATGCGATGGATGAAGTAATGGTCATAACAGTCCATGTCAAAAAGGTTCATCAGGTGTGACAGGTAGCGCACAGTGTTGACATGGCGGTTGAAGTCGCAGTCCATGTAGCCGAAGGTGTAATCCACGGCTTGTCCCTCCTCGATGGGACGCAGACGGCTCATCGGCTCGATGGGACAAGGCAGGTCTGATATCTTGTCGCTGATGTAGTCCAGCTGGGAGATGTCCACGCTGGCGCGCGTGTTCATGTCGATGACCATCCAGATAGTGCGCACATAGCCCAGCGGATTGCCCTGGGCGTCGTCGAGACGCATGTTGCGTTGTGAGAAGTGGCGGTTGTAGTCCTCAATCCAAGTGGTGAGGCGGTAGTTGGTGTCCACCTTGGGATAAGCTTTCAGCTCAATGGTCACACGGGAAAGCACCCACACCTGATTGTCCTTGATGAGTCGGGCATATCCGGCTCCCCAGGAGTTGGCATGGAAAGTGGCCACCTCGATGATGCGGGTCATCAACAGCGTCAAGGGCATCTCGCCCTGTGGATTGCACTCGCCGGCGGCGAGGTAATAAGTCTTGGAAAAGACCTTTTTGTCGTCAGAGCACATTGGTTTTCTTGATGAGATAGTTGTCTAAAATAACGAGGGCAGCCATCGCCTCGACAATGGGCAGGGCACGCGGCAAGACACAGGCATCATGGCGGCCACGGGGCTGCAAGGTCATGGGATTGCCCTCACGGTCAACGGTAGCAACGGGACGCATGAGCGTGGGCACGGGCTTGAAGGCGATGCGCATGGTGATGTCCTCGCCATTGCTGATGCCGCCCTGGATGCCGCCCGAGTGGTTGGTCGCGGTGCCGATGGAGCCGTCCTCGCGTTTCACAAAGAGGTCCATCACATCACTGCCACGCTTGGAGGCCATGTCGAAGCCGTCACCGTATTCAAAACCATGTACCGAGGGAATGCTCATCATGGCCGCAGCCAACTGGGCATGGAGTTTGCCGAAAAGCGGTTCGCCCAACCCGGCAGGCACTCCCCTGACGACGCACTCGATGATGCCGCCCAAGGTGTCACCGTCCTTGGCAGCCTCGGCAACCAAGCGCTCCTGTTCCTCGGCTGCCACGCCAAGGCGAGGCCCCACCTGCACGACATGAGCCTCGATCGAGATGCCCAGGCGATTCAATGCCTGAACGGCGATGCCACCAGCCACCACACGCGCCACTGTCTCACGGGCCGATGCACGCCCCCCGCCACGCGGGTCACGGATACCGTACTTGGCATCCCAGGTGTAATCGGCGTGGTTGGGACGATAACAGCGCGCTATCTCCTCATAGTCGGCACTGCGGGCATCGGTGTTGCGCACGACGAAACCAATGGGCGTTCCCAGGGTTTTCCCCTGCCAGATGCCCGAGAGCACCTCTACCCTATCCTTCTCGCCACGCATGCTGCTGCCCATGTGCTGCCCTGTGCGCCGGCGGTCCACAAAGCACTGGAGCAGGTCCAGGTCGATGTCCACCCCTGCCGGCATCCCGTCGAGCACGCCACCCATTGCGGGTCCATGCGACTCGCCAAAGGTAGTGAGCGTCAATATCTTGCCTATCGTATTCATTCTGTCTTCTCGGCTATCAGGTCAACAATCTCAGCGCCAACAAATGCGACAAGCGCCTGTGGGTCGATTTTAAACTGGAGACCGCGCACTCCCGCGCTCACATAGATGTAGTCATACAGGATGCAGGTCTCGTCGATATAGGTCGGGAAGGGTTTCTTCATGCCCACGGGAGAACAGCCGCCACGAATGTAGCCCGTGGTGGGCAGCAGTTCCTTCATGGGTATGAGGTCCACTTTCTTATTGCCCGACACGCGTGCGGCCTTTTTCAGGTCCACCTCCTCGGCACCGGGGATGACACACACCAGGTGCCCCGTCTTGTCGCCCTGCAGGATCAATGTCTTGAACACCTGCTCGATGTTCTCGCCCAACTGGTCGGCAATGTGCTGTGCACCCAGGTCGCTCTCGTCCACCTCATAGGGGATGAGCTCATACTGGACTCCGGCAGCATCCAGGAGCCGTGCAGCATTGGTTTTAGCAATTTTTTTCATTCGTTTTTGCCTTTATTGCTGCAAAGTTACTATTTTTGCGGCTACAGAACAAATAATTAAATCATATAGGACTAATGAAAAAACTCTTTTTCACCGTAATTATTGCCATCACTGGATGGTGCATGGTCCAGGCACAGTCAAAGCCTGCTCCCGACAAATTCAACAGTTTCATCGAGCAGATTGCCCAACAGGATCCCGCCAACGCCCTAATCCTGATGAGCGCCACCATGGAAACGCTGAGCAGCGACCCCGCCAGTTACCGCCAGATGCTGGAACTTGCCGAGCGGCGCTTCAGCGATCCCGCCGACCCCATCCACAACGAGGCACTGTATATGGTGGTGCTGGAACATGCCACCGAAAAATTTGTGCTCAGTGCTGCCGAGCGAGAGAAACAACGCCTGCTGCTCGAGGGTGCCAAGAAGAACAAGATAGGGTCAGTAGCCACCGACTTTGACTATGTGACCCCCACGAGCAATGAAGTCCACCACCTCAAGGACCTGAAAGCCGACAACATCCTGATTTACTTCAACAATCCCGACTGCGAATCGTGCGAGCTGGTCAAGGAGCGCCTGGCGACCAATGAATATATCAACCAACTCGTGAAGGACAAGAAGCTCATTGTGCTCGCCATCTACCCCTATGACGACCAGAAACTGTGGAAAAAGGCCAAGTACCCCGGGATGATGATCAATGGCTGGAACCAGAGCCGCAGCATCGAGTTCAACGAGCTGTACGACCTGCCCACCCTGCCCTGCTTCTACTTGCTGGACAAGGACTACAAGGTGCTGGTGAAGAACGAGGGCAGCCTGAATAAGGTCGAAGCGATGCTCAAGCAGCCAAACACCGCCCAGGCTGTAACGCAAATGCCCGATATTCAGACCCGGAAAGTCAGCCCCAAAGAGGCCGCCAAGCCCAAGCAAGAGGAGGTGGCGCCGATTCCTGCAGCCGCCGATGACCCTAACGCCATCAACAGCGAGCAGATAATGGAATACCTGATCAACAACCAGGGTCAGGAAATCTATGACAACATGTCCGAGAAAATCAAATCCCGTATCAAACCCACCATTTTTGAAAACGCTCTCGCCGAAATCGAGACAAAGATGGGCAAGTACAAGAGCCACGAGGCCTGGGAGATCAGGCGTATCCAGGGCGTGAAGTCCTACACCAGCCTAATGCACTTTGAGAAAGGCGCCTTGTACCTCGTCATCATGTATGACATGGGAGGCAAGATGGTGAACATGAGGATGGTGACACCCGAGACCATCTTAAAATAAAGCCCGAGGTCCCTGGAAGTCGAGCATAGCGCTCTTGACAGACATCAAAAAAACTAACGCCTGCCGTCCACTCCTGAGTGAGCCGGCAGGCGCTTTATTTTACCGCGTCATGCGCTTGAGGATGTTGTAGCTGGGAAGGACGCCCAATTCACCCGCCTTGCTCAGGTCGGCAATGCCCAAAGCCTTGTTACCCATGCGCAGGTACATCAAGCCACGGTTGTAGTAGGCCTCGGCAAGGTCGGGCTTGAGTTGAATCGCATTGGTGTAACTGCTGATGGCACTGGTGATGTCACCCTGCAACATATAGACATTGCCCTTATTGTAATGGGCATAGACATTCTTGGGCGCCAGCTTGAGAATCTGGTTCAAATCGGACATCATCTGCTCCAGCGCAGTGACATCCTGACGCTGTCGCAGCATGGCTTGAGACTTGCTGTCGGGGGCATCGGCAATAAGGTCATCCTGGGCGACATCGCGGGCCTGGGCCATGCGGTACTGCATGTAGCGGGCATCGGCACGCAAGAAATAGGCCAGCATGAAATCAGGCGAGAGTGCGACAGTCTGGTCGGCATCGCTGATGGCCGACTCAGGATTCTTCACCATTAAGTACTCAAGACCGCGAGCGAAATAATCGATACTGCGTGAGCGGCCCTGGGCAAACAGGCTGTTATAGTAGTCGATATTGCCAAAGTGACGCTGGATATCGTCCTCGCTCATCTGACCCTCGCCCACGACGAGCATGAGCTTGCCCGGCAAAACACGCGCCTCGTTGAGAGCACTGATTTCGCTCAGGTAATACGGATTGTTGTTGAGTTGATTAGCGCTCTGATGGTAAGTCAGCATGAACATGGGCATCGGCTCGACCTCGATATTGTCGTTCTGGACATGGCCCCGCTGGCGGTTGGCATACTCAGGCTTGACGGGGTCGGACTCGGAAACAGTGAGCAGGGTGTTGAAGCGGTTGATGATATCCTCGGCCGTCTCGGGTTCCTCGTCATCGCTGAGGGCGCGCTGCTCTGCCTTCTTGATGGCAGCAGTGGCCTCAATATCGGCAGGATTGAATGTCGAGACATGTGTCTTGTTGCGCTTGAAGATGGCCATCGCCCGCTCATAATCGGCCTCACCCCCCTTGCGGTCGCCCATGCGGAACTTGGCCTCGCCGCGCGCCATATAACCTGCCTCAAAGTTGGGATACTTCTTCAGGATGGCCGTGAAGTCGCCGACAGCCTCACGGTACTGGCCGGTGCGCATGTGCAACAGGGCGCGGTTATAGAGCGCCATAAAATTGGACGGGTTACTGTTCAGGACAAAGTCAAAATCGGTGATGGCTTTGTTGTTGTCGCCCACCTCGGCCCGCAGCAGTCCACGGTTGAAATGCGCCTCCTGACTGGCGGGATCCAGGCTGATGGCGTAATCATAGTCGGCCATTGCACCGAAGTAATCGTCCAGGTTATACTTCATGTAGGCACGGTTGATGAAATAGCCCGCATAATGAGGCTCCAGCATGATAGCGCTGTCCATGTCGGCCACCGCGCTTTCAAAATCCTGGTTGGTGCGCGTGGCAATCTCGGCGCGCATGACATAGGCACCGGCATTGTTCTTGCTCAGGGCGATGCTGCGGTTCAGGTTCTCGAGTGCAGCAGCAGTGTCGGCCTTGGCCAGGCTCATCTGAGCCAAGCCGAGGTAAGCACGGTCGTTGCGTCGGTCAAGCTGCAAGAGGCGTTCAAAGGTCTGCTGCGCCTCGTCATAGTTTTTGAGTTCAATCTCACAGACGGCGCGGTTCATCAGCATGTTCTTGTCCTCGGGCATCAGGTTCAAGCCTGCATCATAGTCCTCGACCGCCCCCTTGTAGTTGCGCAGGTTCTGCCGGGCGACACCTCTCACTTGATAGGCATCGACGATGAACGGGTTGCGCTCGATAGCCATCGCCGCATCCTGCTCGGCGCCGCCATAGTCCTCAAGGCTTATCTTGGCCACCGAGCGGTAAAAATAGGGCTCGGCTAGAAACGGCTTGGCCTTGATGGCCTGATTAAAA
This sequence comes from uncultured Prevotellaceae bacterium, assembly GCA_900322135.1. GTDB lineage: Bacteria > Bacteroidota > Bacteroidia > Bacteroidales > Muribaculaceae > Sodaliphilus. The sequence continues at coordinate 41,822 of ONYP01000017.1, read as the reverse complement.
TACTGGATAGCAAGAACATAATCTTCAAAGTACAGGGCATTGCGGCCAATGTTCACCACCTGGTCGGTGTTGATTTGTGCCACAACGCCTGATGACACCCCGGTGAGCATCAACAGCAGTATCACACAACGGTATATCGCACTTATCGTCTTCATACTTCCTTAACGGGGCGAGCGCTGCAATCGTTGCCCCGCCGCGCAATAGTAACGACAAAAGTAAGGCAAAATTTCACCGCAGCCAAAAATCATGGCCCGATGTGGTGTTTTTTCACATTTAATGGCTTAATTTCTTAAAAGTCGCTAAAGGATTGTGATAATTTTGGCAGGAGGCGGAAAAAGTGCAGATTTTTTCATACCTTTGAAGTTTGAAACAAAAAACGGACTGCACAAAATGAGAAAATATATTGTTCTTACTCTCCTGCTGGCGTTGTTGATGGCCCCTGCCACCATGGATGCCCGCAAGAAGAAAGATAAGAGAAACGACAAACGCAGCGTTGAGGTGGAGGTACCGGTAGATGTGGAACAGCCCATGCACGAAATCGCCATCACCAACGCCGCCCAGCAACTCTATGGCGAATGGGACATCGTGAGCGTTCGCAAGAAGAAGGTTTACACCCTGGAGCGCACTTACCTGTACCTGGACTTTGCTGGGGGTAACAAGGTCTACGGCAACAACGGCTGCAACACCATCAACGGCACATTCCAACTGAATGGCAACAACCTGATGTTCAACGACTTCATTTCAACCAACCACTCGTGTGAGAATGTCACTAGCGAGAAGACCATCATGCATGCGCTGGCCGATGTGCGCCGCTTCACCCTCACGGCCCAGTACAATGCTCAATACCTGAATCTCATGAATTCCAAGGGTACCGTTGTTGCCGTGCTCAAGCGCCACAACCTCGATGCCATGAACGGTGCATGGCTCGTCAAGGAAATCAACAGCGAGAATGTGAGCGAACGGAACATGCGTGTGGTCATTGATGCCGTCATGCAGACTATCCACGGCGACACGGGCTGCAACATCATCAACGGCATCATCACCCTCGACCCGGCCAAGGACATGGCTATCCAGTTCGAGGACCTGCATTCTACCGAACACGAGTGTGAGAACATCGACAACGAGACCGAACTGCTGCTGGCACTCGAGTGCACCGAGTCCTGCAAACGCATCAACCAGAACGAGATGGCGCTGCTTGACAAGAAGGGCAACATCGTGATTGTGCTGCAGCACATCCAATTGCGTTAAAGCCGCCCGTTCGGCATCGGCACTGTTCTATCCTCACGCCTGGGCACCAGGTTTGTTCTTTTGGACAAAGCACGAGATATATTCCCGGCACCAGCAACCGGGGATTGAAAAGCAGCTGGACAATCTGTTGCTCAGATTGTCCAGCTGCTTTTTGTTATGGTATGTCGGGATTACCTACCAATGCGTTTAACGGCAGTGCGGGAGCCGTCGCCGTGGGTCATTATCACGATGTTGACACCCTCTTGCGGGGTCTCGCTAGTGATGCCTGACGGGGTGACATACTTCACATCAACGACCTGCTTGCCCATGCTCGTCTCGTCGACCGAAGCCGATGAGAGGATCTGGAGCGGATAGACGATGTAGTTGGTGTAGTAGTCATCGGCGTTGGCGCTGACGCGGCGCATCGATGCGGGCAAATTCTCTTCCCACGGCTCCACCAGTTTGAAGATGGACAGGAGACCGAAGTTGAAACCTTCCTTGGCTGCCATTTCAGCCTCCAATTCAGGAGCGTAATCGAAGCACAGGTTAACCACGACCGTATCCTCCTCGCTGCAGATGCAGGGCTTGCCGTCCTTATAGAAGAAGTAACCGTCGATGCGACCCAGTTCATTGCCCATTGCACCCAGGTAGTCATTGCTCAGGTCATAGTCAAACACGGTCAGCGTGGGATATTCAGCATCGGGGATAGCGGCGGGCGTGCTGTTCAGCACCAGACGGGGATTAGTCAAGCGATCGGCCAGCGTACCCTTGACGGTAGCAGGCTTGAGGACGGTTTGACCGGCAAGGGCATTGAACAGTTCGTCGTCGCCCGAGCAGTCCAGTGCAATCCAGTCGGGGTACCATGCCATCCATTCGGCATAGCCCCAATCCTCGTAGGTGTCGTAATAGATCTCGGAAACATTATCGGTCACATAAACCAGCTTGCCGTCGGCAGCATCGCTCACGGCAGCGACATACAGGGTATCGTTGACCTTGTACTGCATGCCGTCCTCGCCCTCATAGAGCACCTTCCACAGGCGCGTGCCGGGGTCTGACTTGATGCTGATGGGGAACAACTCCATCATGTCGTAGTAGATGGTCATCATGCCCTCGATGGAATAGAGTTCGGTGGGGTCAACCTCGGGATAATCGATAGCAAACTTGTTGAATCCTGCCATCGTGACCTTGACGGGATTGCCGTCATCGTCGGTCTCGTTGCTGATGATGGTGAACATGCCATTCTGCTCAATATCACTCAACCGCACGCCATCAAACGACACCTTGTAGTTTACCCATCCCTCCTCGGGGTTGTCTACATATCTCATATAGCCTGTGCAGTCAAACGCAGAGTAGTAATCCTCATCGAGGACACCCTTGGCATTGGCAAAGTGGGCAGGCTGACCAATCTCCACCAGGCTCCTGTAGGTCTGCTTCACGCCCGTCCAACCGGCGGGGATGACAGCGCCCAGCTGGTATTGCTTGCCGGTGTCGCCGTAGATAACGCCCGCGAGGGCATTACCCTCATCGTCGAGTTGCATCACCCACAGGTGGTCGTTCCACTGGTAGTTGACATAGACATCGCTGGTGAACTGGAACGGGGTGCCGTCCTCAAGCGCAGCCAGGTGATGGAGCGAGTCGAGTTTGAAGATGTCGGGGTCGATGGGGTCTTCGGGGTCGGGGTCAACAGGTCCCTCACCGCTGGTGGTCACCACAATGCTGGCGACCTGGGCGTTCTTGGTGCCGAAATGGGTAAAGGTCACCGATGCGGCGTTGCCCGTCCATGAGCCCACACCGCCATCAACGCTATAGTCGCCCACATCGGCCAACAGGTCAAAGTTGCTGGTGTTGGCGGCATTGATGGTGACGCCCGTAATGCTGCCTTCAGCTACCGAGAAGGTGATGGAGCCGTCAACATAGATACGCAGGGAAAAACTGCCCTGTGAGTTCCAGATGCGCGTCGGGGTTGCACCATTGACAGCCGACAGCGACACGCCGTCGACGGTCACAGGACCGGCGTCTACCAGATTGGTTCCGGCACTTTGCTCGGGCACAGCGTATCCCATGGCAGTAATACCCTCGGCGGTCGAGAAGTCAAAGGTCACCTCGGCTGCCTGCAATGTAAAAAAGTAGGCCAAAAAGGCCATCAAAAAAAGGGAGTAAAAACGATTCATTTGCACATTAATAATTTCTGGTACAAAATTACTGCCAAAAACCGTCACTATTGCAATAAAGGTCAAAAAAAAGTTATCAACAAGCGCACTTTTTCCTGGCCGCGGGTATCATGTTTTGAAACGGTACAGATGTCGGCCCAAGCCGTTATGGCTTTTTGTCTTCGAATTATACGAATTTATATGGGCCTTGCAGAACCATTAATGGGCTACGCCGAGCTATAGGGTCGTAGCTTCAACCCATCTTTGGCCCCACGGCAATACATTGCCCTATGTTTTAGGGCTACTTGGTGAAGAGGATGCCTGAAAGGTTAAGGTAGCAGGTGGCGTCGGTGTTTGTGTTCAAGAAATACTCGTCAATCATGAGCAGTTGCTCGCCGTTGTCGACAATGATGGGCTCAAGGTCCTGACGCTCGATGTTCCGCTCAATGTCGTGCGCGGCCAGCAGCTTACTGTCCAATACAAACTGATAGCCTGTTCCGACCTGGTCAGAGATTCTTATCGACAAACGGTTATCCTTATTCAACGGGATGTCCGACTCGCAGAAGTCCACTTTGGTCATCTTGGAGTAGCCTTGCGGCAGGGTCACATACTTGATTAGATGTTCATTCCTGAAATACTCGGTCGACACGGCAACGGAAGTGTCGGCGGTGTCGACAGCGACACGCAGTTTGCCAAGGATGGCATCCTTCTGGACCAGGTCGCTGATGGTCTCAAAGCCATAGTCAGTTTTCAGGTAATCGAGTTTGGAGTCAACGGCTGCAGCCACCTTGGGGTCGGCGGTTTTGAGCCACTGCTCATAGGTTCCGCCTGAAACGGGGATATCATTGACACCTGATGACACCAGGAGGCCCTTGATCTCTTTCTTCAACATGTCACGCGTGATGTTGGGGATACTCTGCGGCCCCACCGAGATAAGGAATAGGATAACGGCAAAGGATGCCGGGATGAGCCAGATGCGCTTGTTGCGCGTAAAAATCAGCCACAGGCACACAGCATAGCACCACAGGTTGAACACCAGCAGGTAGAGGCGGCTCACGGTGATGCCGTAGTCGCTCAGACGACGAGCGATGGCGATTGTCATCAGTGCGAGCAAGGGCAGCATCACCACAGGCAGCCAGCGGGCCACCTGCTTGAAGAGCCTGTTGCCCTCGAGGTGCTGGAGCGGATAGGTGATATAGATGAGCAAGACCATGAGCATCATGCTGCCCGTGACCAGATAACTCACGCCGCCGACGGGTAGCGACCACTGCAACAGAATCTTGATGGCGTAGGCATAGAGCGTGAGCATGTACAGCCCGAGCAGCGGCAAGAACAGGTATTGCACGACGCCCTTGGCAAAACGGGAGTACTCAGGCACCTCGTTAAGATATTTCATCTCTCCCCTGGGGATGAGGTTCATGAACAGCATCGGTGCCAACAAGACCATACACACGGTTACGATATCCACATCAGTCTTGTAATCAAAATCCAGACCGAAGAGCATTTTTAACGACTCCACGAGCAGAATCAGGCCTAAGGTCAAAATGCCGGCAATGGCCAACGCCGCCAATAGCGCACCCAGTGTGCGAACTGAGAAGTTCCAGAACGGGATTTCCATTCTCTTACGGTAAAAACAAAGGAGAAAGACGGCGAATGCGAAGGCCGCCACTGTGGCGCTCACGGCAATCGCCTGGGGCAAGGAGAATCGGTCGAACTGCGCCAGCCAGACCGACACCGCAAACCACACGAGTTGGACAAAGGCAGGCAATATCCAGCGTAGGACCTTGCTCTTGAAATCCTCGGTGAGCAACGATATCGCCACGGCCAACAAGGCTCCCGTGGCAGGATAGAAAATGAGCAAAAACATCATCTTGTCGCTCACCGCGTGATCACCCCCGTGGTTCAAAAAGATGAGGAAACAAGTCAGGAAAGCAGTAAGCACCATCGCTATCGGAAAGCGCTTGAAACTCTGGCCAAGGCGCTCGACCATTGCACTAAAAGAAAACTTCTTGATGAAACCCATGGCGTTTGTTGTTATCTGGTTATTATCATAACGGAAAACGGCATTTCAAATTGCAGCGGGCATCGATAAAAAGAGCCCAAACACGCCACAGGTGCCATCGGCCATAATGAGCCGCAACGGCAAGGAAGCGGCAAAAGATTTGCGACAGTTGAGAAATCGTTGTAATTTTGCAGTCCAAAAGTGAGCAGTATGGTGGCTTGTCGCTCGTTAACATCACATGGTTGCGAGAGGAAAGTCCGGGCAACACAGAGCATCACATTTCTTAACGGGAAGCTGCGGGTGACCGTAGGGTTAAGGTGACAGAAAACAACCGCCGCGCAAGCGGTAAGGGTGAAAAGGCGGGGTAAGAGCCCACCGGGCGCTGTGGCGACACAGCGTGCCGCACTACCTGTGAGTTGCAAGTTCATGTATACCGGCATTTAAGGGCTGCTCGTCCATTGCCGGGGGGTAGAACGCTATACCGTCGCAGCAATGCGCCGGACAGATAAATGACAGGCACCTGCCGTCACGGCAGGCACATAACCCGGCTTACAGCCATACTGCTTTTTTAAAATGTTGAAGGAGTCATGCCGCGAGAGTTGCATGGACATTATATATAATATTCAAGTTTCTAAAGCAGCTGCGCCACTTTAAAAACTTGAGGTTTAGAGTTTAGTGGTTAGAGTTTAGAGAGGCTCCGCGTTTATGCTCGCTGCGCTCGCAGTTTAGAGTTTAGAGAGGTCTGACAACTCATTATAAATCTAGAAATTATGGAGTTTTTCTTCACTAACCTCTAACCATCAACCTTTAACCTTCAAGTCACGAAGCGCTCATCACTGCTTAAACTTGAAAAAATAAACGACCTATCATATGGCACGAAAAGAAGAATTGCGCCGCTTGTGGAAGCAGACCCTGGATTACCTGTTCAACCAGCGTCCCGCCTTTGAACGCGAGGGAGCATCGGGCTACAAGCCCGGGCTCGACACCAGCATCGCCCTTGACAAACTGTATGGCGAGCCTCACCGCCACTACCGCATCATCCACATCGCCGGCACCAACGGCAAGGGCTCCACAGCCCACCTGCTGGCGTCCTGCCTGCAGCAGTGCGGCTACCGCGTGGGCCTGTTCACCTCGCCCCATCTGGTAGATTTCAGGGAACGCATCCGCGTTAACGGCAAGAAAGTGAGCCGCAACTATGTGATGAAATGGGTCGCCGACTACAAGAAAAAAAGCCTTGAGGGCTATGAGCCCTCGTTCTTTGAGCTGACCTCGACGATGGCCTTTGACTACTTCGCCTGGCGCAATGTCAACATCGCCGTTATCGAGACCGGGCTGGGCGGCAGGCTCGACAGCACCAACATTGTCACCCCCGAGGTGAGCATCATCACCAACATCGGGCTGGAGCACCAGCAGTTCCTGGGCAATACGCTCCAGGAAATCACGCACGAGAAGGCCGGCATCATCAAGCAAAAGCGTCCTGTCATCGTGGGCCATGCCGACGGTGTCGTCAGGGATGTCATTATTGACGAGGCCAGCCGCAAGGCTGTCGTTCCCACATTTGCCCAAGACGCGCCCGAAGTGGTCAACGCGCATCATGTCGACGGTGTGCTGCGTCTCAACACCAAGAGCCACGGCATCATCGATTGCCAACTCACGGGCGACTATCAGGTGGAAAACTGCAACACGGTACTGGTGACACTCAACCTGCTCAAGGAAATGAATTACCGCATCAAGGCCGCCGCCGTGCGCGAGGGCTTTGCCCATGTCGTTGAGAACACCGGCCTGATGGGACGGTGGATGAAGCTGAGCGACAAACCGCTCATCCTGTGCGACTCGGCACACAATCCCCCCGGATGGGAACAGATGCTCCAGCAGCTCAAGCGCCAGAAATATGACAAGCTGCACATGGTGCTGGGATTCATGGGCGACAAGGATGTCACTACCATGCTCAAGAGATTACCCAAGGACGCCCAGTACTATTTCACCCAAGCCCAAACCTCGCGCAGCATGACAGCCGCCGACCTGCAGCAGGCAGCAGCCAACTTCAACCTGCACGGCAATGCCTACACCCAAGTGGATGACGCGCTCGACGCCTCACGCAAGGCGGCACGGGCCAAAGACCTCATCTATGTGGGCGGCAGCATGTATGTGCTTGCCGAGCTGCTCAAGCTCTTCGGCTACGGCGACGAGCAAGACTAGCCACCACAACCAACAAATCCAACCGCAATCCTCCCGCTCGATGTCAATACCCATCGGGCGGGATTGTCTTTATTATCTGCAAGAACATGACAGCGCAGCAGTGTCAAAATGTCATCAATTGTTATTATCCCGGTGCACAATGCAAAACAAATTAAAAAGTGACACTCCCGCTATTAATAAATTCTAAAAACGAGGACAAAAATATTGCTATTGTCGTTTTTGGTTGTACATTTGGCACACAATTTGAAAAGTTAAATTTAACATTTGAAAAAATTAAAATCAATAATAAATTAACAAAAGAACACATGAAAAGAAATTTGAAATTAGCAATTATGTTTGTTGCCGCCTCCATGATGGGTTCGGCACTCACCATGATGGCGACGAGCGAATTGGAAAAGAAGGGCATCATCACCGACACCTATGTCCTCACCAAGGACAGCAAGGAGGTTAATGACGGACTAGTACAGACATCGGCCCGTGCCGTGGACCTGAGCCGCGACTTTACCGATGTGGCCGAGAGCACCATCAACTGTGTAGTGAGCATCAAGAGCTACGCCACGCCCCGCCAGAGCCAGGATTTCTTTGACCCGTTTGAGTTTTTCTTTGGCCCCGGTTATGGAGGCTCACAGCGCGGTCGCCAGCAGCAGCCGCAGAAGAGCGAACCTCAACCCATGGGCATGGGTTCTGGCGTGATTATCAGCAACGACGGCTACATCGTCACCAACAACCATGTGATTGACGGCGCCGAGAAGCTTGAGGTCACCCTCAACAACAATCGTCAGTACAACGCCACCGTTATCGGCACCGACGAGAAAACCGATATCGCGCTCATCAAGATCAACGCCAAGGATCTTCACGCCATCACCTTTGGCAACAGCGATGCCGTCAAGCCCGGCCAGTGGTGTGTCGCCGTGGGCAACCCCTTCGGTTTCAACTCCACCGTCACAGCTGGTATCATCAGCGCCAAAGCCCGCGGCATGAACACGGGAGACAACAGCATCAAGGCCTTTATCCAGCACGATGCCGCCGTTAATCCCGGCAACTCGGGCGGCGCCCTGGTGAACACAGCCGGCGAGCTCATCGGCATCAACACCATGATCTATTCCCAGACGGGTAACTACAGCGGATGCTCGTTTGCCGTTCCCAGCAACACGGTCAAGAAAGTCATCACCGACATCAAGCAGTACGGCACCGTGCAGCGCGCCGTCCTGGGCATCCAGTATGCGCCGCTTACCAGCGAGAAAGCCAAGGAAGAGAACATCACCGCCACGACCGAGGGCATCTATGTCGCCAGTGTCACCGACCGCGGCGCAGCCAAGGAAGCCGGCCTGCAAGAGGGCGATGTTATCGTGAAACTCAACGGCAACCCCGTCAAGGACAGCGGCGAGTTGCAAGAGGAGATGAACAAGCTGCGTCCTGGCGACAAGGCCGAAATCGAATACTACCGCGACAACAAGCTCAGGCGCACCACGGTCACCTTCAAGAACGACCAGGGCAACACCAAGATCACCAAGCAGAGCGATGTCATGTCGCTGGGATGTGCTTTCTCGGAGCTGAGCAAGGAGGAGAAAGAGGATCTCGCCATCAGCAAGGGTCTGAAGGTTGTCGGTGTCAAAGCCGGCAAATTCAAGAAGGCAGGCATCCGTGACGGTTTCATCATCACCGACATCAACAACTTCCCTGTCGACTCGCGCGACGATGTGGAGAACATCTACAACAAGATCATGCGCAGCGGCGAGAGTGACAAGGTGATGTTCATCACGGGCTTCTACCCCACCGGTAAGAAGGTCTACTATGCCGTCGACCTGAGCGACGACGAGGAGGACTAACCACCCGGAAGATACACACTCATATCATATCACACAATTCAGCCGAGGGGGCTATGGCCGTGGGGTCATAACCTCCTCATTTCTTCTACCCCATCGAGCGAGAAAGAGCGCCATGAAAAGGCTAATGCCGTGAACTACCGATAATAATAGTGTCCTTTGCCAGGGCCCATAGAAAGCGCAAAAATCCCATATTTATTGCAAATTCTTGATTTTCATGATTATTTTGAAAAAAAATTACCGAAAATGACTAATATTTCAAAAAATTGTATTATCTTTGCAGACAGAAACTAGAACCCCAAAAACTAGAATGACATGAGAGGAGGATCAAGACCCGGAGCCGGAAGGCCCAGAATTTATGGAAAAAGAGTGCAGTTATCAATCTTGATTTCTGAAGAGACCAAAGCTAAACTCAAGGAATTATCCGAAGCATTGGATAAGCCCCTGGCAGGTATTGTTGAACAGCTGATTATCAACGAGCACAACGAGTTGACATTATCATCCTGAGCAGGCTCAAGCCAGTGCCATCGCACCGCCCCGAGCCCCTCACAGCACACGACGCCCCATTAGCGACGCAATAACAAGCCCACTCCAGGAGCCCCATCTCGAGAAGAACACAAGAGCACAACTGCCCACCACACCCCGCAGCCCTATCAAGATGCGGTAAGTTGACTATGTGCAGCCCTGACAGGGATTTGGCACAATTTTTGCTATAGCTATATAATATTTGTTGCTTAGCATTTACAGACCCCATATTTCACAATTACACAAAAAAAATGGTATGAGACAATTAAAAATCACAAGATCAATCACCAACCGCGAGAGCGCGTCTCTCGAGAAGTATCTTCAGGAAATCGGCCGTGAAGAACTCATTTCGGTCGACGAGGAGGTGGAACTCGCCCAACGCATCCACCAGGGAGAGCAGGCCGCACTGGACAAACTCGTCAGCGCCAACCTGCGTTTTGTCGTATCGGTAGCCAAGCAGTACCAGAACCAGGGCCTGTCGCTGTCGGACCTGATTGACGAGGGGAACCTGGGCCTTATCAAGGCTGCCCAGAAGTTTGACGAGACACGAGGCTTCAAGTTCATCTCCTATGCGGTGTGGTGGATTCGCCAGTCCATCCTCCAGGCCATCGCCGAGCAGTCCAACCTGGTGAGGGTGCCTCAAAACCAAGTGGGGCTCGTCAACAAGGCCAGCAAGGCACAATCGCGTTTTGAGCAACTGCACGAGCGCAAGGCCTCGGTCGAGGAACTCGCCGTCGAACTGAACATGCCCGTCGAGAAAATGGCCGAAACGCTAAAGGCCAACCACCGTTCAGTATCGGTCGACGCCCCGTTTGCCGAGGGCGAGGACAACAGCCTGCTTGATGTGCTGCCCAACAACGACTCCCCCATGGCCGACTCGACTGTCAACCAGGAATCGCTGGTTCAAGAAGTGAACCGCGTGCTTGAGCAACTGCCCCAACGCGAGCGCGACATCGTGAAACTGTTCTTCGGCATCGGCGGCCAGGAGATGACCCTTGAGGAAATCGGGGCCAAGTTTGACTTGACGCGCGAACGCGTGCGCCAAATCAAGGAGAAGGCCATCCGCAACCTGAGGGGCCAGCGGAGCCGGCTTCTCATCTCCTACCTGGGGTAAAGCCGCCCAGTGCCCGCACCGACGAGAACAAGACGGAACATCAAGGGGTGGAACCGTCCAAAAACCGACTTCCACGCCCCACAAAAGCAAGGTTTTTTCATTTTTTCGGGAAAATGGCTTGGACATTTCAGAAATTTGCCTTATCTTTGCACGCTTAAACTCTACACAAGTTAGATGAGACAACTTAAAATTACAAAATCCATTACTAACCGCGAGAGCGCGTCCCTCGACAAATATCTTCAGGAAATCGGCCGTAAGGAACTCATTACGGTGGATGAGGAAGTCGAGCTGGCACAGCGCATCCGCCAAGGCGATCAAGCAGCCCTTGACAAACTTGTCAGCGCCAACTTGCGTTTTGTCGTTTCAGTCGCAAAGCAGTACCAGAACCAGGGATTGAGTCTCCCCGACTTGATTGATGAAGGGAATCTGGGCCTCATCAAGGCAGCGCAGAAATTTGACGAAACGCGTGGTTTCAAGTTCATCTCCTATGCTGTGTGGTGGATTCGTCAATCCATCCTCCAGGCCCTAGCGGAGCAATCTCGCATTGTCAGGCTACCCCTTAACCAGGTGGGATCGATCAACAAGATCAGTAAGGCCCAGTCACGGTTTGAGCAGGAGCATGAGCGTCGTCCTTCGGCCGAGGAGTTGGCCGAGCGTCTGGACATTCCCGTTGACAAGATCAGCGACACGATGAAGGTATCGGGCCGCCATGTCTCGGTCGACGCGCCGTTTGTCGAGGGCGAGGACAACAGCCTGCTGGATGTGCTGCCCAACAACGACTCCCCCATGGCCGACTCGACCTTGAACCAGGAATCGCTCTCCAAGGAAGTGAACCGAGCCCTTGACCAGCTCAATCCCCGCGAGCGCGACATCCTGAAGATGTTCTTCGGCATCGGCTGCCAGGAGATGACTCTCGAGGAAATCGGTGCTAAGTTTGACTTGACGCGCGAACGCGTGCGCCAGATCAAGGAGAAGGCCATCCGCCGCCTGAAGGGCCAGAAGAGCAAGTTGCTCAAGGCCTATTTGGGTTAAAGCCGCACTACATGTCAGTAAAAAGATTTCAGGCTGCCTCTCAAGGGCAGCTTTTTTTGTGCAGGCAGTGGAGCGTTATTGCCGCAACATGCTACCCAAATACCCCCAAATCGGTCCAAAACGCGATAAAAATGGCCTAAAGTGTTGCAAAAGTGGAAAAGGCAATGTAATTTTACCGATTATTTGCGGCAAAACTTATTTAAACAATAAACATTTAACAACGAGAAAGACATGAAAAAAATTTTGACATTAGTCTGCCTGCTCATGCTTGGCGTGGGCTTTGGCAGTGCTCAGGTACATGAGAACGAGTCAGCAGTGGGTGCCAACCTGGTTTATGGCAGCCGCATCGAGAGCATGGGTATCGGAGCCCGCTACCAGTACGGCATCATTGACCAACTGCGCACCGAGGTAGGCTTCAACTATTTCTTTGATCATGACCACTTCGGGTGCTGGGATGTGAATGTCAATGCGCACTACCTGATCGGCCTGCGCAACGAGCAGTTCTACACCTACCCTCTCGCCGGCCTGAACTACACGATGGTCACCGACAAGAACGGAGAAAAGAATGTGGAGAGCAACCACATCGGCCTGAACCTGGGAGCTGGTTTTGAGTATGAGATTGACCCGCACTGGGGCGTGAACCTCGAGTACCGCCACACCATCATCCGCAAGGTAGACCAGGGCGTTATAGGCCTGGGCGTGAACTACAAGTTCTAGGGGAAAAGCGACTATCCGCTAAAACCATGACAAGCAATCAGGGTCCTCCGGCATCGGAGGACCCTGATTGCTTGTTAGATTACCTACAGTCGTTATTCTTCGCCGGCTGCCCCCAAGGTTGTAGACATGAACGACGAGAAGGAATCGTCGTCGTCCTCGTTGCCGAAACCGTCGCTCACCTTAATCGAGCACAGCGACCTCAGGAATTCCAGCGTGTTATTGGCCTTGGACTGGTTGGTGTAGAAATGGCCCTTGCCCACGAAGGGGTCTTCCAGGCCGAAGTCAAAATATCCGTTGATGCTGTCGTTGCGGGTCTGGGCAAAGAAGCCTATTACCGACCCGTCAAACACCTCGCGTACAGGGGTCATCTCATAGGCATACCCCTCGGTCTGCTCATAGTCGAGCACCTTGAGGTAAAGGATGCCGTCGATAATCCCGATGCGTATCATCTTGTTGTCGTACTGGTAGATGTACTCACCCTCATAGAGTTCGGGCGCCTGCCCCATCGAGTTGGCGAAATTGCTGATCTGCTCGACCACGCCATCGGGGTCAGAGGAGCGCGTTGCCAGCACCATGTTCCACTCGCCCTCGAGGTGCGGGTCCCGCGCCAGGCCGATAGTGAACGGGCCGTCAACCGTGGCCAGGATGCTGGCCAGGTCAATGCTGCCGATATAGGGCAGCTTGCCGAACATCTTGAGCAACTGCTGTATCTGCTCGAGTCGGACAAAGTTGTCCCCCTTGACACAGATTGAGAAGATGTAATCCATCGAGTTTGGGATGGCTTTGAGCACCTCGTCGCTGGGCTTTGCCAGAGTGGTGTTGAGCAGCTGGGCATACTCACTGTTGTCGGCAGCAAGGATGCGTGTCTGCATGTCAACCTTCTCGTCATTAAATTCAATGTTACAGGTCACAGCGTCGATGTCGCTCTCGGTGAAAATCTCGATGAGCGGCATTTTCTGTGAGAGTTCGCGATAGACCTCACTCTTACCCAGGATGGTCTTCAAGCCCTTGCCCTGCAGCCACACATTGATTTCGGCATCGTTGTCGAGCAGTTCCTTGACATCTTTCTCCCCGGTAATGCTGGTGGCAGTCTTGGCCAGGATGGTCTTGGCACCGCGTGAAGCGCGCGAAACCTCCATGGGTTTGTTCACCGTGCCCACCAACAACACTTTGTCATTGATGACATAGAGATTGTCCTTGACATACATGCAGTCGAGGCCTTCGACTTTTTCAAACTCGCCCCCTACTCTCATCTCAAGGGTTTTACGCGCTTTGTCCGGATCCTCGAGGGCGCTGAGCAGCACGCGTCCGAAGGTCTTGGTAGTAAAGAACACATAGGCCTTGCTATCGGTGTCGATGCCTAACTGGGGCAAGTCGCTGAAGAAGATGCATAGCGGCGAGGTATCGTTCTCGTCAATGACTTGTTTCAGTGACTGCGGCAAGACAACGCTGCCATCGTCAAGCATACCGGCCTTCTTGAGAATATCATGCACATCGATGCTCACCACGCCGGTAGCATCGGCTGGAATCATTTTCTCGAGATTGTCTCCAGCACAACCAGCCATCAGCACCAGCATCAGCACCAGCGAAAAGAATTTCAACCACCTCATAGGGATTAGTGTCGTTGATTGAAGCGTTAAAAATGTATCATGCGGTCACACACACATGTCAAGCGGCAGCATGTCGCTTGACACGGTACAAAGTTACTACAACTTTATGATATAGTGGAATAAAAATCGATTACTTTTTTTCATGAGATGCATCAATCCCGAGATAAGGGGAGCCTTTAAACCCGACCGGGCCAAGCCCCGGCTGCTCCGGCCAATCACTATATTCAATAGTATATCGCTTTTTTTAACGAAACTTAATATGAGTTTTCAAAATAATGTACTATATTTGAACATCTAAAATCGATAGTAATAGTACTAACCCAATCAGGGCAACCATAACCGCCTATAAATCAACGAAAAGACTATGAATGATATTTCAGACATGCTTAGAGAACTCCTTGACCGCTATAGCAATACTCCAGAACTCGACCAAGAGTTTGAGAGGATGAGACGCGAGGAGGAAGGTTTTGAGGAGGAATATACCGTCTGGTGTGAGGAGAATGGCTATAATGTCAAGAACGGCTATCGTGAATTCATCAACGAGATCATCGAGTCGCAGGATTCCTACTGGGACAGTTATCAAGAGTTTGGAAACAACATTTAACCACGCTATCCGTTTATACCAATAACTGACAACAAGAAATAGACCATTCAGAAAAACGACTAGACAACAATAATAGATGTTTCCTTCAAAAAGAAACCTCAGTTTTGCCGCCGAGTGGGATTACCAAGACGGAGTCCTCATTTCGTGGCCACATGCCGGCACCGACTGGGCTTATATGCTCGACGAGGTGACGGCTTGTTATGTGGAAATCGCCCGTGCCATTCTCGATGACGATGAGCGCCTGGTCATCATCGCTGCCGATGCCCAAGAAGTAAAAGCCGCGCTAGGCCACGACATCGACTGGCAGCGCATCGATATCCACGAGCTGCCCACCAATGACACATGGGTGCGCGACTATGGTCCCATCACCGTCGTCAAGGAAGGGGGCATGGTACTCACCGACTTTACATTCAACGCCTGGGGCATGAAATTTGCCGCCGACTGCGACAACCTCGCCACCTCGAGGCTTGCCGACCGCGGCGTGTTCAAGATGCCGCTTCTCAACTATCGCGACCTGGTGCTGGAGGGAGGCTCTATCGAAACCGACGGCAACGGCACGGTAATGACAACCACCTGCTGCCTGACCGCCCCCAACCGCAACGATGCCCTCACCCGTGAAGCACTCGAGAAAGAGCTGCTGGAACGGTTGGGCTGCAAGAAAATGCTGTGGCTCGACCACGGAGAGCTTGCCGGTGATGACACCGACGGGCACATCGACACCCTGGCGCGCTTCGCCCCTGGAGGCATCATCCTGTATGCAGGTTGCGATGACCCCAATGACGATCACTTTGAGCCGCTGATGAAGATGGAAGAACAACTCAAGCAGTTCACCGACACCGACGGCAACCATTATCACCTCATCAAGTTGCCGCTGCCCGCTGCCATGTTTGACGAAATATCACGGCTGCCTGCCACCTATGCCAATTTCCTGGTCATGAACCACCAGGTGCTGGTGCCCATTTATGGCCAGCCCGAGAATGATGTCAAGGCCTGTGAGCTCATAGGCCAGGCATTCCCGGGCCGCAAAGTCGTGGGCATCGACTGCCGTGCGCTCATCTGTCAGCACGGCTCACTCCACTGCGCCACGATGCAACTGCCCCAAGGATCACTTTTAAACCACTAATAACCCATCATGAAAACAGGTATCATTCAACAACGCAACAGCAGCGATGTCAAGGCCAACCGCCAGTCGCTCATCAACAAAATAAAAGAACTTGCAGGCCAGGGAGCCCAACTCGTTGTCCTGCCCGAGTTGCATGACTCTCTCTACTTCTGCCAGGTGGAGAGCGTTGACAACTTCAACCTAGCCGTGAACATTCCCGGCGAAGTGACACAGGAATATGCTGCCGTTGCGCGGGAGTGCGGCATCGTGCTCGTCACCTCGTTGTTTGAGAAAAGGGCTACAGGCCTCTACCACAACACCGCAGTGGTGTTTGACACCGACGGCAGCGTGGCGGGCCAGTACCGCAAGATGCACATCCCTGATGACCCCGCCTATTACGAGAAGTTCTACTTCACGCCTGGCGACCAGGGATTTGTCCCCATCAACACCTCACTGGGCAAGCTGGGTGTGATGGTGTGCTGGGACCAGTGGTACCCGGAGGGTGCACGCTTGATGGCCATGAGCGGTGCCGAACTGCTCATCTACCCCACCGCCATCGGCTACGAGAGCAGCGACACCCCCGACGAGCAGGAGCGGCAGCGCGAGGCATGGACCACCGTGCAGCGCGGTCATGCCGTTGCCAATGGCCTGCCCGTCATCACCGTCAACCGCGTGGGTCTGGAAACTGACCCGTCGGGTCAGACTAACGGCATCCAGTTCTGGGGCAGCAGTTTTGTCGCCGGGCCTCAAGGTGAGCTCATCTATCGTGCCCCCAACGACAGCGAGGACATGCAGGTCATCGACATCGACATGGAGCGCAGTGAGCAGGTGAGGCGCTGGTGGCCTTTCTTGCGCGACCGCCGCATCGAGTGCTACGGTGACCTCGACAAGCGTTTCCTCGACTAAACCATAAAAAAAACCACGAATTACGCGAATTTCCCGAAACTGGCCGCCGCCATTCGTTTAATTCGCGTAATTCGTATTTTATATCAAGTGGGTCAGGCTTGGCCCTCGTCTTTAGGGCCGCTGAAGGTGTCCTTCAGGAAATCTTCCACCTTGTCCATCATGTTGTCGGCAGCGTCGGCTACATCCTGGAAAGTGTCTTTGGCCTTGTCGAGAATGCTGTCCTCGCCCTCCTTGGTATCAAAGGCATCCTTGGCCTTCTGTCCCAGGTCCTGAGCCATCTCGGTGGCGGCGGTAGCGCCCTTCTCCACAAAGTCCTTGGCTTTATCCATCATCTCGCCTGCAGCAGCTGCCCCTTCACCAAACATTTCTTTTGCCTTGTCGAGAATGCTGGGCTCGCCTTCTTTGGTCTCAAACATCTGTTTAGCTTTCTCCAGGAAATCACTGCTCATCTCACCAGCGGCAGTGGTGCCCTTCTCGAACAGTTCCTTGAGCTGGTCAAACATGCCAGCCTCACCGTCCTTGCCGTCAAACATGTCCTTGGCTTTTTCAAAGATGCTAGGGTCGCCCTCCTTGCTCTCGAACAAGCCTTTGAGTTTGTCAAATACATTGTCCTCGCCGTTGGTAGCGCCGTTCAACATATCCTTTAGCTGGTCAAAGAAGTTACCGGCCTCGTTCTGTGCCTCATTGGCTGCCTGCTCGGCATTTTTCATTTCCTCATCCATAAAAATCTCCTGTATGATTACTGGTTATGCGCCTACTCCCTTTCAAGCGTTTCGGCATTCTCTGCCTCCAAAGTTACACATTATTTATTATACAATGGTAATTTTTCCCTCATTTTTTCTGAGAATCAGTAAGAATAATGAGGAATCCAGTTGAATCGTATCAGTCGGTGCCTGTTTTTTAGAGCAAGACTCAGTGAGTAAAAAAAAACGAAGGGCCATGGCGGTAATGCCACGGACCTTCAGTTTTGTTGTATTCAAGAGGGAGATGATTATGCTTCCTCCTTCTTGATGATGCGGCGCTCCTTGATGCGAGCCTTCTTACCGGTGAGACCACGCAGGTAATACAGCTTGGCGCGACGCACCTTACCATGCTTGTTGATGGCAATGTTGTCGATGAACGGAGACTCGAGCGGGAAAATACGCTCTACACCCGATGTTGTCACTGATCTTGCGAACGGTGAAACGCTTCTTCTCACCCTCGCCAGTGATCTTAATCACCACACCACGGTACTGCTGGATACGCTCCTTGTTACCCTCCTTGATGCGGTATGCTACCGTGATTGTGTCACCCGGGAAAAACTGCGGGTGCTGCTTGTTTGTAGCAAATGCTTGTTCTGCAACTTTAATCAAGTCCATTGTTATATCATTTAATGTGTTAATAATCACTTCGCAATATACACAAGCTACTCTATTTCTTGTCAGAGATTACGAAAAGCGGGGCAAAGGTAGTACATTTTTGCGACCTGGCAATAGAAAAGCCCAACATTTTTTCGTTTCCTGACAAATTTCCACCGATTAACTGCAATTATTCCCTGGCAACAAGTCGGGTGTTGCAGGTATCCTGCCCATCGGGCAACCTGCTAAGCACGGTCCCGATGAGGTCGACGAGGACAGTGAAATCGATGAAGTTGGGAGGCAGCCTTCGCTGTGGCCGATGGTTACCTTGTGAGGCTTAATCATCAAGCCAATGCAGGTTCAGGTTCTCAGGACAAATATTCCTTGATGTAGAGTTCACAATTGGCGACCAACTGGTCGTACCACTGCTGGCCATAACGCTCGATGAGGGGTTCCTTGAGGAACTGGTAGAGCCGGATGTGCTCACGACGGCCCAGCACCTCGGCACACTTGCAGATTTTCCAGCGGTCAAAGTTCACGGCCTCGTAGCCGGGATATTTCTTGATGCGCACAGGATAGAGGTAACACGACATGGGCTTACGCCAGTTGATGCGTCCCTCACGGTAGGCCTTCTCGATGGCACACAGGCACATGCCTCCGCGCTCATAGGTCGTGAACACGCAGTTGGCACTCCCCACAAGCTGTGTCACGAGTTCGCCCTCGACATCGACAAATGCCACACCATGCTCCTTGATTTGCTGTTGGGCTTGTGGCAGCAGGTCATTCCACACCTCGGGCAGTATTTCCTTTAGTTTCTGGTACTCGGCCTCGGTCAACGGAGCGCCCGAATCCCCCTCGATGCAACAGGCACCCAAACAGGTGTCCAGATCGCAGCAGAAGAAGCGCTCTACCAAATCCAGGCTGACCAATGTTCCGTCGATATCAAACATCTCTCAATTCAGGCTATTTATATCTATTTTCTGTCAGTCATTCTCGACGAGCGCCGCCAGGGCATGCTCGAGGTCGGTGCTTGACAGGTTCATGTGAAGCTCGCCCTTGTGGGCATAGGAGATGCGGCCCGTTTCCTCACTGACAACGACAGCGATGGCATCGGTGGCCTGTGCTATACCCTTGGCCGAACGGTGCCGCAGTCCCAAATAACGCGGTATACTTGTATCATGGGAGACGGGCAGGATGCAACCTGCGCTCATGATCTTGTTACCGGCGATGATAAGGGCACCGTCATGCAACGGGCTGTTCTTGAAGAAGATGTTCTCGATGAGACGGGAATTGATGTCGGCATTGATTATATCGCCCGTGCGTTCATAGTCGGTCAACGGTATGTCCTGCTGGATGACGATGAGTGCGCCCGTCTTGGTTTTGGACATGTTCATGCACGAATACACCACAGGCATGATCCACTTCTTGGCACCATCGACCTTGGTCTTGGACTTGAAGAGCTTTTCTATGAACTTAAGGCCTCGCCTGGAACCCAAACCGGTGAGGAAGCGTTTGATTTCGTCCTGGAACAGGATGACCATGATGAACAGGCCGATGTCGATGAACTTGTCCATGATGGTGCCGATGAGGCGCATGTCCATGATTTTGTACATCACTACCCATGCGACGACAAAGGCAAGCACGCCGACAAAGATGTCGAGCGAGCCCGAGTCCTTCATCGTGCGGTAGAGATAAAACAGCAGCGTCGCTACCAGCAGGATATCGACTAAGTCCTTGATGCTGAAAAGAGTAAAAAATGAAGTGGGCATATCTTGATGAGGTTGTATTATTGTTTATGAATTACGGGCTGCAGCTGTGCCTGCATCAATGTGGTGAGTTTGACAGCCTCGACAGCCGCCTTGACATCGTGGACACGCAGGATGTGCGCGCCACGCTCTATCGCGAGAGTATTGAGCACTGTGGTGCCGTTCAAGGCCTCGTCGGGCATAATGTTGAGCGGGGTGTAGATCATGCGCTTGCGCGACACGCCCACCAGCAACGGGGCATCAAGGGCATGATAGGCCTCAAGGCAAGCGAGGAGCCGGTAGTTCTGCTCCAGATTCTTGGCGAAGCCGAAGCCCGGGTCGGCGATGATATCGGCCACCCCCATCTGTCGCAGGCCGTCGATGCGGCGTGCCATCCACTCGAGGACATCGGCAGCGACATCGTTGTAATCGGTCATCGAGGACATGGTCTCGGGGGTGCCGCGCATGTGGGTGAGCACATAGGGGACATTGAGACCCGCCACCACACGGAACATCTCGCCATCTAGCGTGCCGCCCGAAATATCGTTGATGATGTCGGCGCCCCACTCTTCCACACAGCGACGGGCCACCACCGAGCGGTAGGTGTCTACCGATACAATGGCATCAGGCACCTCACGGCCGATGATGGTCAGCGCCCACTGCAGGCGCTCCATCTCGCCATGCGCATCTACCGGTTCACTGCCTGGCCGTGTCGAGCACGCTCCCACATCGATGATGTCGGCGCCATCGTCTACCATCTGCCTCACGCGTGCAATGAGCGACTGCTCGTCATTGACACGGCTGGCGGTGTAGAACGAGTCGGGCGTGATGTTGATGATGCCCATTACCCACGGGCGGTCGATTGTAACCAACCGGCCGTCCAAGTTGAGACTATATGGCTTGAACGGTTGCATGACAGCTAATGAAATCTCATTTTGTTTGCAAAGATACTAAACATTTCCCGAAAATGGCGTATCTTTGCACTATAGAAATCAACCGTTATGGCAACCAATATACAAGGAAACAGCATCGAGCGAGCTCCTATCGGGGTTTTTGACTCAGGATTCGGGGGCTTGACCATCCTGCGCGACATCAGGCGGGCATTGCCACACTATGACTACCTGTTCATCGGCGACAATGCGCGAGCCCCTTATGGCACCCGCTCACGCGAACTGGTTTATGAGTTCACCCTGCAAGCAGTCAAGCACCTATTTGCACAGGGTTGCCACCTCATTATCCTGGCATGCAACACGGCGTCGGCCGAGGCGTTGCGCACCATCCAGCAGCGCGACCTGCCCCACATCGCACCCACCAGGCGCGTGCTAGGTGTCGTGCGACCCACAGTGGAAAAGGTGGGAGAACTCACCCGCACGGGACACATCGGCGTGTTCGGCACTCCCGGCACCATAGCCAGTGGCAGTTACAATATCGAGATCGAGGGGATGTATCCGGGTTACAAGGTGCACGGCCATGCATGCCCCATGTGGGTGCCCCTGGTCGAGAATCGCGAGAGCAGCGGCGACGGCGCCGACTATTTCGTCAAGAAAGACATCAGCCTGCTGCTGGACGATTGCCCCGAGATTGATACAGTCATCCTGGGCTGCACCCACTATCCCCTGCTCATCGACAAAATCCACAAGCACATGCCCCCGGGCGTGAAAGTCGTGCAACAGGGCCCCATCGTGGCCGAGAGCCTTGCCAACTACCTGCAACGCCACCCCGAGATCGAGAGCCATTGCAGCCGTGGGGGCACCTGCCAGTACTTCACCACCGAGGACCCTGACCACTTCTCGCCCCTGGCAAGCGTGTTTGTCAACGAGCCTGTTCAGGCCCGACGGGTCATCCTGTAAGGGTTAGAGACAAAAAAAGCCGCGGCCATCGCCACGGCAGTAAGGGCCTTGATTAACCAGGGTCCTTTTTTTAACGCTTATTGGTCCTCAACTGGAAAGAACGAAGCGTGTAGAGTTTATCGCCGTCAGATAAACCGATGGAGAAATCGGCATAACCGTTTTTCAGCTTCTTGGTGGCGATGACCTCGCTACGGTAACGCACAGCCTTGCCTGGACCCAATTCCTTGACGATGGCTGTGGGTGACAGGTAGATAGCCTTGGTGCCGCTGACAATGATGACCGGAGCAATATCATACACATAATCGCGTCCAGTGTTGCGGATGATGAACGACAGCTTGGCATGCTCGTTGGCATCCAGAGCCTGGTTGTCATTCTCATCGATGAATCGCAACTCTTCTATCTCAATGCTGGCAAACGGGCTGTAAGCGTTGTTCTGCCGGTAATCGTCCATATCATAGTCATAATAGTAGTCCGACGAGCGGTAGTTGCCGTCATCGGTCTTGGGGGCCGTTGCTGCAGCGCCGATAATGCCCCCCACGGCCATGCCGACAACGGTGCCGACATCATGTCCACGCCATCCGTCGGCAATGCCTCCGATGGCCGACCCGAACATACCACCTATCGATGCCCCGGTGGTAGCTCCATAGAACTGGTTCATCGATTGGCAACTCGACAACAACAGGGCCGAAGCCATCAATCCCATAAAGATAGTTTTCTTATTCATCTTCTCAAACTATATAATCTTGGTTACACACACATTAGACGGACACAAACGCCGCTAGTTTAATCTACAGCAAGAATTGTGCCAATGATGCGCTCGCTATCAATCCCTTATGGCACAAGAGGAGCTTGCTCTGATTAAAAATCGGAGGGGTTCAGGGTGAGGAGAACCGATTCGCCGCTGCCACGCGTGTGCACATTGAGGATGGTGCGCCGGTTGGCAGCGGTCACCGCGGCGACATAGCGCCTCCAGTCATTGCCAAAGTGAGACAATTGCCTGGTCCACAACTGCCTCACATTGTCGGTGTCATTGGTCAGTGTGCCGAAAAACATTGACAACACAGCGGGAATCTCGACATCGACCAATTCGTAACTGGTGCCCACGCTGGTAAGGGAATTGATGGCCCATTCGTCATCATAGACGAGGGGGCACTTGGCATTCAGTTCCTCGACGCATTCATCCAATGCCTTAGAGACATCGTCCTGTGCTTGAGCCATCAGCGGGAACAGCAACAGCACAGCCATGTAATACAATCTACATTTAATCATTGGCAAATCTTTTATGGAAAACTGCCGCTCCAGTCATCACTCGGGCACGGCAATGGGGAGACCATTGCCCCAGCAAGGGGATGAACCGATGAAGCCGAGCCGTTTCCTGTTATACTCAATCTCATTCAGCACCGGCAGCCTCGGCATCGAGTTGGTCAATGACACCGGCAATCATGCCGTCGACGATGCTGCCACGATAGCCCAATGCCATCGCGTAAATCTTGCAAATAGCCAATTCATGCTCATCGAGTTCGCCATCAATCATCATCATGGCGACCATGTCACGCAGGTAGGCGAGCTTGGTTTCCTCATCCTCGGGCAAGGTGATGGTGACGCTCTCGGGATTGTCGATGACCTCATTGAACTGTTCGGGCGTGATGTCCTCCCGCGAAGCCACGGCAAGCAGCACAGCCATCTCAGAGTCGGTCAAACGGTCGTCGGCAGCGGCAAGCATTACAAGGTTCTTGAGTTGTCCCAGTCGCTGCTGTTCCTGGGGATTGTTAATGTTGTTGCTCATATCTGTTGTATCTAGTGGTTAATAATTCCTGTGGGTAACATGTCCACCCCACCCCTGCCCGATTGTGCGGCCGATGCTTTTGATTTTCAGCCCGATGCAACTGCGGCAATGAACCGGCGTGTCATTGACACAGATTTTGCCGGGATATAGTTCATACAATCGGCGGTATTCGCCCTCGGTGACATTGGGCATGACCACATTGGCCCCGGCCTGCAGAGCCATGATGCGTCCCTGGGGATGCAGGGTCTCCATGGCCGTGGTGGCGGGGATGTTGATGTCGGGCATGAGCAGTCGCATGGCGGCCATCACGCGCAATGCCAGTTCCAGGGTGCCGCTGGCCTCACCCGCCAGAGGTGTGTCGGGGTGCGGGATGAAGGGACCGATACCGGCCATATCAATTCCGATGCCCCTGAAATAGAGCAGGTCATCGGCTATCGAGTCGATGGTCTGGCCAGGCTGTCCCACCATGATGCCGGAACCTAGTTCATACCCTAACTCCTTGATCATCAACAGGCACTCGTGGCGCCGTTGCCAGCTCATACCCGGATTCAGGCGGTGGTAGAGGTCGGTGTCGGTCGTCTCGATGCGCAACAGGTAGCGGTCGGCACCAGCCTCCCTGAAAGCCTTATAGTCGGCATAGTCGCGCTCGCCGATGCTCAGGGTGAGAGCAACATCCATGCGCTTGATGGCCTCGATGATGCGGCACATACCCGCCTGGTCAAAGTGCATGTCCTCGCCCGACTGCAGCACTATGGTCTGGAATCCGATATCGACGGCACGGCGAGCAGTCTCGACGAGTTCCTCACGGGTCATGCGATATCGTTTCACATGGGCATTGCTGCGGCGAATGCCGCAATACATGCAGTCGTTACGGCAATAGTTGGAGAACTCGATAAGTCCGCGCAGATGCACAGCGTCGCCCACGGAATCATGACGCACGCCATCGGCACGCCGGTACAGGTCCCCGGCAGGAACCGTCGTGAGCAACCCGACGATGGCGTCATGGTCCAGCACTGCTGTATGTTGATCACATCCAAGCATCTTTTTGATTTTTCCAGAAGCAAAGGTAGTGTTTTTTCATGAAGTTGATGTAATTTTGCACCTATAAAACCAAAAGAAGATGAAAACCATACAAGAAATCAAGGAAATGCTCTCCCGCAGCGAGGGCGAACAGGCCCTCAACGCCGCGAGCGAGATTATCGAAAGCAAAGGCATCGGCCGTGACACGCTTGCCAATGCCTACTACCTGCGCGGCAACGCCTACCGCCAGCAGGGCAATGTGCGCATGGCCCTGAACAGTTATCTCGAAGCCATGGAACTCGACCCCGACGGCCCCGCCGCCGAGGCCTACCGCCACCTGCAGGAACTCCTCGCCTACTACCACAAGGATTACTACAACCCCTGATTGTGTCCACCGGCACACATGCAGCCAAACAAAACGCGGGGGCGGCTTCGTCATGAAGCACCCCCGCAACAATCATCGTCGGGCCGGTCAGATCTCCATTATGTAATCCGCCAAGATTTTGCATACACTTGCGGCATGGATGCCCAGTTCCTGACGGTTCTCACCATTGAAATCGTCGGGCAAGTTCTCCTGGCCCAACCAAACCAAAATGCTGTATTTGGGGTTGTCGGCAGGGAAATATCCGCAGAAGGCGATGTCACGGCAGTGTTTCTCGTCGGGAATTGAGACATAGGAAAAACCGCAGACAGGAGTCTTGGAATCCCCCTCGGCCTCGTTCATGGCTTGAACGCCACTGCGCTGCAAGAGTTGCTGTAACATCAATATGCTCTGCCGGGGTTCAAAAGGGCTATCGGGATTGGGACGGAACACCCTAGACAACCCTTTGCCGAGGGCCCAGTCACCGATCCAGCGAGTCGCCTGAAAAGGATAAATCGTCAAATCCTTGAGTTGTTCCGGTGTTTGAGGGGGTTCCGGCTTCAACAAGAAAGTAAGTCGATATAGCATTGCGTTCATCATTTCCATTCCATCGGGGATGAAATCCACTGCCGCCTCAGTCAGCGGCCAGTACTGCCGCTGCAGGAACAAATCCTCCACACTGGTTGTGCCACCGGCCCAATCCACAAGATCTGAAGGTTGCGCGCCGAACTCAAGCAGAGCGAGATAGGAGACAACGGGCATCATCACGCCAAGAGGCAACATGAAGTCCCCATGATCCACAACATATTCATTGGTCTCTTCGGTTGTTATCGACACACTATCCACTTTCTTCACGCGCGAAGCGGTGAACGCAAATCCGCTTTCGCCCTCGCGTTTCTTTAATGAGGCAAACCCTACTTCCAAGCGGTCATGAATATCCATTACAATCACTTGCCCCCGTTCAGCATCAACGGCCGACAAGCCACTGAGCAATGCCAAATTCATCCGCAGGCTGGTTTTTCTTGCCCGTTCAATATCTATTAAATTATTTCCCATATCTTATCCCATTTATTATCCTGTTGATATCTGCCATCGTGAAAGCCCAAATCGTGGGCTTAACCATTAAATTTCAGGAGCATCCGTCTCGGGGACATCGGCCTCGGGGACATCGGCCTTGGGGACAATCGGCTCGGGGGGCGATGTCGCTTCCTGCATTTTCCCCGTCCCGGGTTCTCCCTCCGTCATCGGGTCCACATTCAACCCGGGACCTATTGGCATCCTGATGCCTCGCGCAGTCAACATCTCGCGTTCCTTTTCAGTCAGACTGGGGCGTGTCAAAGCCGAAGGCAAAGTCATTTTATGAATCTTGACAGAATCACGCCAAAAAGCCCCATGAGCAGCATGAACCTCATCCAGAGCAGCTTGCATTGCTGCTCGCCGAGCCGCACTCTCTTCCAACATCATGATGTGATGTGGAGTAGTCGTCATACTTGATGTACCTGAATACTGGGTTGAGGTCTCGGTTTCATCATTGTCAACAGGTACCAGAAAACCGATGGCCACAACAATTACCATAAACAAGGTAAAACCGCTGCTGTTGAAAATTTTGTCGAACATAGTGATAAGTGTTTATTGGTGAATATTGTTAATTCTATTGTTGGCGATCCATTCGATAATGTTGCGGGCAATAGCCGCAGGGGCATCGTTGGCATCGCCGCTTCTCATGACAAGATTGACCGTGACGGTATAGCCCGGAATGAAACCGTTGAACATGGCACAGCGTTCTCTGGTAGTCATATCCACCGTGACATTGACCATGCCGCTGACCGGCACCATGGGGGAATTGGCCGATTTGGCACATCCCACCAACACCGCATCGCGCAAGGCCTCCTTGAGCAAACCGATATTTGATTCCTGAGCCTTCATCGTCATGTACACATCTTGTTTGTCGCTCGCATCCAGGCGAGGGGTCATCATTTTTCCATCATTTGCGACAGCCTGCATCCATGCTGCCATCTGCAGCGTAGTTGATTGTTCGCCAGGCGCAAAAGCATCCGCCGCTTGCCAATCATCATTCTCTTGACCGCTAAAGTCGTCAATTGTCCAGTCCTGATCGGTATCACCTAACCATGAGCCCGTCATATTCAGGTAATAGGCAAATTCTCTCATCGACTTACCGAAGCGCTTTTCCAGTGCCTTGACCATGACAACATCTGAACGGTCCATAGCCACCTTTAGAGACATATAACAAGGGTCACCCACCTGGTGGTCCAGGATTCTGATGCGCCTTGACGCGCTGTCGCGGTAAACACAGGGAGTGTAGTGCATCTCGTCGGGAGAGACCCCACTCTCGAGCAACAGGAGATACATGATTGCCATCGTGTTGCCATCGTGATAATAGGGCCGGTAATCGTTATCGGCGACTTCCTGCAAGCCATCGGTCGTCATCTTCAAGTCAAGCAATGTCAACACATTGCCGTTACCATTATCCATCACAGCGACCGAAACTGCCGAGAACCCTGTTTCGCCACCCGAGTTCACCATTTCCATAATGGCCTGTCTTGCCGCCTCTTGCATGGCATGGTCCACCAGAGACTGACCATGGGCAGCAAGACTGGCCATAACTAATGTTAATATTGCGATGTAACTCTTCATCGACAAACTACATTAGGATAAATACATCAGTTTTCAATTATTAGTAACTGGCCATGAAGGATTCACATCCACCGATACCGGCCACGAGGGTTTCATATCTACAACATAAGGCCATGAAGCGAGCATCTCGCCTGGTGCCGGCCAGGAGGGGTCCAAGTCCACCGACAAGGGCCAAGAGGGGTCCAAAACCATCGATACAACTACAGATGGGGTCTGGTCAGATGACACGGGCCAGGAGTTGCTTGCTGAAGCTGAAGCTGCAACTGCCAATGTCATCATCAATGATACAAATAAAGTTTTCATAATAGTAACAATTTAAAGAAAGTAAAACGAGTGAATAAAAAGTTATCGGCTGCCGGTGTTTTCAGCATGACTGAAATCATCGACAGACAAATTTTCAAAAAAAAATAATTACTTTAACAATAACAGGCGAGCATATCCTGCATTATCCCGCTTTGCAACGGTACATTTTAGGTTTTCAGGTATTTTGTAACGCTGTTTTGAGTCTATCTTTGGCCTGTTTTTTGTTCCAACACGATAATATCTGAAAGCATGGGAGCAATACTCATGGGTCGCCTTGCAGCAAACTCAATTATTTCATTTTCATGAAGTTGCAGCTGCTTTATCGTTAAACGCTTAACGCGTCTGATGCTCTGCTCGTTTACTTTAAACAGGTTTTTAAACCGGCTCACAGGAATTTCAGTGCCTGTCAACAGCAGTGCCAGGATTTTAGCCTGCAGGAACTGCCCTTGCCCAGCCTTCATACTTATCTCGATGATGTTGAGCAACTCATTTTCCGAGCCACGGTTCAAGCGGTCATATAGACGGTCGATCTTCTTCTCGACTTCGTCACACACGCTCTCAATCTCCCTCTGAATCCGGGCCCTGACCTTCCTGTCTTCATCCTTCAAGGACTCGCTGAGCGCATAATGCCCCTCGGCTGCCCTCTTTTCAATTTCTTTTTCCTGTTTCTCAAATGCGGTATTGAGCTTGTCATAGTCTCTCAGGTGAGTGTTGATTGCCAACAGAATCTTGATTGTATCATGACATTTATCGCACATCGCAATACGATTCAACAGGTCCATTTTGTCCTCGGCGGCACCCATGCCCTCCAAGACAGAGTTATAGCCACCGATAATCCTCTTTAATGATGAATCTATCAAGAGGCTGTCGTCGGTTCCCCGCTGTGCCTTTTCA
Organism: uncultured Prevotellaceae bacterium; assembly: GCA_900322135.1. Classification (GTDB taxonomy): domain Bacteria; phylum Bacteroidota; class Bacteroidia; order Bacteroidales; family Muribaculaceae; genus Sodaliphilus. The sequence goes on along the minus strand of ONYP01000017.1, from coordinate 12,857 downwards.
CATTCATCGATTCGCTGCTCAACATAGGTGGTGACCTTGGCTGCAGCGTCGGGGTCATCAATGTTGTTCAATACCCTCTCGATTTCCTTGATTTTTTGTTCGGCCGACTTTGACGAGTTCAGAATCAGCATCGTTTCATCGGTCAACTTGGGAATCGACGGCAGATTCTTTGAAACCGAGGCATATCGGTCGAGTTTACTTTGGGTCAGTTTCTCGTTTTCTATCCATTGTGCATTGGCCTTGATTTGGCCTCCCATCCTCAACAGCGTGTGCACTTTTATAGCCTCATTGGTTTTTTTGACACACTCTACGGCCCCATCCGATTTACTCTGCCTGATGTAATCCAGTTGGCCATTGAGCACTTTCAACAGCATGGCGGGAGTGCGCCCTGTTATCTCCATAATCTTCAGGCTGATGGCCCTCAGGGACGACAGCGACTCTTTCTTGCCTGAATCGCTCACCTGCTCGACCGCTGCCGCCAGTTCATCGAGGTGGGCACAAGTGTCCCTGTCGAGATGTTCGCGCACCGAGTTGAGTTCGTCCAGACGCAAGGTGAGGTCATTCTTGATATTCTGGATAGACCTTTGGCTCATCCTGCGCCTATCATACCACCAAACCGAGAGTATCGACAGGATGGCGATGGCTGCTGCAATCAGCACATTGTTTCTGGTGAACATCTCCCTGGCCGGTACCAGTTCAATGAATCGGTGTTGCAGTCCCTGCCCGTCTTGAGTGGCTTGGATAGCGACAAGACCGATTGAACTGCCCGCATAGATTACCCCGTCTCTAGCCACGCAGGCGTTAGGTTCAAATCTGACGCCATGCAACCCAGTCACCGACAGGGAATCGGTAAAATCCTTGATTCCATATTCCCCCAGGCCCACCAGATGATGGTTTTTCAGGGAGAACAACCGATTGAATCCCGAGGTCTTGCCACAGAACACCGGCAGGGAATCGGCCTGTTGCCGATACAACTCGTGGTTGGTGATGAAATACAGATTTCCATCAACAGCCATGTCACAGACAAACGGCTTGGCATCGGGCATCCTCTTAATATTGCCGCCATTCACCACCCAGATGCCATGGTTCAAGGTCGCAACCAGCAGGATTGAATCTTGAGCATTGCCGCTGTTGGGAATGACGGTAAATCTCGTGATATAGGATTCCCCCAAGGTATCATTTAAACGCTGTGCCACGGGTTCCAAGGGTCCACCCAGGCACGGCACATCCTGGACACCAATGAGTATATTATCCTGATAAGCGCTCATTGCCGTGATGCGCCTTTTTATCGCGTCGGCATATTGCGTTTCCCACGAGAACAACGAGTTGGCGACATAGGAGTCCTCGACATTGACCTTCATCACGCGTTTCTGCATATCGACATAATACAATATACCTCGCGAGACGGTCATGGCTTGTGCCCTGCTGCCGCCAGGCAGTGTATACACCTGCTTGGCAGCCTCGTCATGGGTCCGCTGCCTGAACAGCTTATTGCCGTCCACCATGTAGTAGATGTCACTGCCGTCAAGGCAGGACAGGGTCACGCGGCCCACATCGTTGAACATGTGGGCAATCCTGAGCAGCGCATGGTCGGTCAGCAGCAACGACTGGTTGCGCACCGCGTCGTCGACGATGGGATGATAGGCATCGGTCCTCACATGCCGGCGCATCGGCATGATTTCATACCGCTCGGGCATGTTCAGGAAGGTGTCGCGGACGATGGCCAACTGGTTCTGGCCGACAAGGTAATTCCTCCTGGCGGCATAGTAAAACAGTTGGGCATCCTTCAGCCCCGTGGCAATGGAATCCTTGACATGCATGGCACCGGGATCGGTAATCATCAATACATCCTTGCACAGGGCACACACCCTGTCACCCTCGACAACGACCTGTGTTGTCTTGCTGCTGATGGCGCTCTTGCTACATTGCAACGGACTCTTTTTCAGATCAACCCTCAGCACGCCGCTGTCGCTAGCGCATAGCAGCAACGAGTCACGGTAGTTACTCAGGTGAGTGACCGAGAACGGCAACAGCTCATGGGTGTTGTAGTCATCACCGTTCAGGGTCTTGATAGCAACGAGGCGGTCGTTGTCCCGGTTTACGGCAAACAGTCCCTGGGATGTCGCCACATAGGCATATTCTCCCTGCAGGGCGATATCATAACAGGAATACCGTGTCGTTTTTCTGCCCATCGGGTAGCCGCCGTTGGTGTCCACCAGACTGTCGCCGTCGACACGGCACTTCCTGAGACCCTGGTTGCGCACGCCAAGCCAGTAGACATCCCTATCGCCGTCACTGGCCCTGACCACTTTATAGATGCGGTCAAAGTCGGTCTTGAGCGTGTCCAGGTGGTTGTTGTCGGCATGGTAGACATAGACCGTGCCGTTTTCAGTCCCGATGTAGAACCTGTTGATGTCGACGGCATCACACGATATCGAGGCCAGCGTTTCATTAAAGTAGATCTCGGCCTCGTTCATGGGCAGGAAACGCTTCTCGTCGTTGCTGCATGATAACAACGAGAGCATGAGAATCAATATGCTGATGAATATGACCTGTCTTCTTGCCATTGTTCCCGGGGAATGCCGCCAGATGCAACCGGCTGGGTTATAGTACTTGCAAAGGTACAATGAATTTCGGATAAGCCCAAGGGCACGGGTTGTAAAAACTAAATCGGTTTTGCTGCCATAAATGAAACCTGCCGAACGACGGTCATGGCGCGTTGCAGTATTCTTGCAGCCGGGTGGCCGTATTAACCGCGATTGCGGCAATTCTTCTGGTGGGACTTGAGCAGTTTCACCGCTTGGCCGTATGGGCTGGTGGTGACGCTCACGAAATAGGCCGCCATCGTGGTGGTGTAGGTGTTCTTGTAGTAGCCCTTCGTGAAGAGTTCCTCGTCCGAGAAACTATCGGCGAGGGCGAGCATCTCGTCGTGGGTCTGTCCCAGGAGCCGTGTGGCCTCCTCCAGTGGAGTGCCTTGATGCTTCTGGACCAGCATCTTGTCCATCTCGTGATAGTTGCGGCGGTACTCATCGGGCAAGTAATCCCTGGGATGGCCTTCGCGGATGTTCTGCACAAACTCGCGCATGAGCACCTGCCACTCGTGGAGGTGTATCAGCAAGTCACGCAGGCACCTGTCATACTGCCAGCGCACACCGCACTTCTTGGGGTCGGCAGTGAAATCAAACGCCGCAGCCCTCTCATCATCACTCATCTTAGCGATCTGGTCGCACAACTTGGCATATCCATCGGTGATGGAAGCCAGCAATTCCTGTTTAGTACTTGGGTTAGCCAAAACATTCAGCACTTTAACGGTTAAACAAACTTTTTATACTCAAGGGGACTCATCGGGTGTCCATGCCCAGCACGATGTCGATGAGGCCTGTCACATCGTTGATATCGATGCCGCCCACACCATCGACATTGGCACAAGTTGAGCAAATGCCGTCATCCCATCCGTTGAGCAGACAGGAAATCAGCAGCGCCACATCATTGATATCGACCGCACCGTTGTGGTCCACATCGCCAGCCCTGTAGGTGTGCTGTTCCTGATCAAGCAATGTCACCAACTGCACATTGGACTTAAGAGTCACCAGGTCGGCAAACCGGGTGACCGCCAGGAAGCGATAGGTTGCCCCCGTGCTGAGCCCGGTGACATCGCATGTCGTGGCGGTGAGGTCCGGAACGACGAGAAATCCCGCACCATCGGGGCCCATCTCGACAGGGTCACGGTCGTCGCCCGCGGTGACTACCACATCATCAAGGTAGAAGCGCTGGGCCCTGGCCGTGCAGCCAAAGGTCACCCGTGCTCCCGGCGCGACATCATCAAACACCAGGGCATAGGTGGTCGCCATGCGCATCAAGGGAACGCTCAATTGGGTATCACCACAGGTCACAAGGGCCGAACTGTTCTCGTTGCCGTAGTAGCGGGCACTGAACCTGACAGTAATCCTGCCGTCAGCATCAGGATAGAGTTGCGGCGTGGTCAGGGAACCCACATACTTTTGCCCGCCGACGATAAAGCAGCCGCCAGCACCCAGATAGACAAAACTGCCTGTCCAGCCGGGATTGTCGCAGTAGTCTCCCACCTTGCTGGCCGACAGGGCCGTTGTGGCATCAAGGTTCACATTGATGGCGGCAAAGGTCTCGTTGAGCACCACCTCGTGGGCCGATGGGTCGTAGGGCTGCACATACAGTGTGTAGCCGGTCACCCACTCGCTAGGCGTTGAATCGGTCCAGGTTGCTGTGAAAGAGGTGGCACCGACACGGGTAGCGGGTAGCATGAAGGCCGCATGTTTATCATACAGGTATCCGGCAGGATAGACCTGATAGAGCATCTGCTGCTCACTTGAATACTGGAGATTCATCGTGGTGAAAGCATCGAGCACAAAGTAGCCGTCGCCTGAACCGCTCCATCCCCAGTTGATATGATACATGCCACCCCCACAGCCATCCACGACAAAGGCATGGCCCGCATTCTTGTCGGCATCCACGCCACCGTACAGGATGGGACAGCCGGCAGCAAGTTGCTGCTCAATCATCGCGGCCCACTCGTCGGCCGTAAAATCGTCACGGTCAAGGAGCACCGCATCATTGTTGTAGCCAAAAGTCTTCATGCCTTCCAGCTCATCGTCGCTGTAAGCACCGCTGGCACTGGTGCCGTAGCCCATGTGACAAGCCTGTCCGCAATAGCGCATGAGCATCGCCACGGCATCCTTCTGCTGTGCCGTAGCGTTGGTCGGATACACATCAAGCATATTGTCCCAATCAAATGTGCCACCGGGCAAAGCGTCAACAGTAGCGCCATTGACCGGGGAAGTGTAACTGTCCAAAGCAGGCGCCACGGCCGGAAATTTCCAGTAGTACATCACCTGGGCCATCGCTGTTGCCACACATCCCGTCAGGCAATGCTGGGTGCCGCTGGTCGGGCACTGGTTGTAGAAAGGCGCCCGCTGGTTCCAGGTGCAGGAGACCAGTGGCGACACCACCACCGAATTCTGCCTGGCGACAGCCATAACAGGCACATCGGGATGAGCGCGCAAGTAGTCCATCTGCTTGCTGTAATGATCCAGCATCCACTGCATGTTGCAAGGAATATCATCCATGTCAATGGCATGGTAGCCACAGGCCAGCACACCAGCCGCACGGTCATCGCCGGCGACTATCACAAATGCGCTGCCGTCATCGGCATTGAACACATAGTAATCGGCAAGGCTTGCGTCGGCCTTGGATTTCTCGGCATGAACAAGCGACAGTTGTCGAGGGCTGGATGACAGGATGTTGCGCTGCTGGCTATTCAGAAACTGCAATGCCCTGGCGCGTGCGCCGGCAGCATCAATGCCGGCAGCCGTCACATCCATCGACATGATAACACACATCAACAGAACCAGCGGCTTCAGGAAAACAGTGACAATTCTCTTTTTCACAAGTTATTCAGTATTAATGAGTGCTTTACACAAAAAAGATGGTATTCAGCAAGTTGGCCGAGCGCACACCTTGCGCATTCACTCCAGTTGGTTATTCATGCTGATTACGACGCATTTTAGCCTATGCAAATTATTCAGGTCTCTAGCGATTGCACAGGTTTCCAATGCTCTTCCACCATGCAAAGGTACAATAATTATCACAGTAAATAGGTTTAACCTTGAATTATTATCACCCATCCAGCCAACATGTATCCCCCTTTCAGGTGTCCCTGTCAAACAACGCCGCTTGTCGGTCCCTGCACGGGTCGACAAGCGGCGTGAATATGTCAAATATTCAGTGTGCTAAAAGCAATGTGCTTATTTTAGTCAGCAAGCACGGCACGCACTACAAAACCACAATTGCGGTTGCCTGAATTCCAGCCAAAAGAATTGTTGGTGATGTAAAGTTTGTAAGCGCTATTGGGGAAGGAAACAGTTGCATTGAGGATATAGAGCGAGCGCGTCCAGTAGTGGCCCCTCTCGCCAGCACCCGATAGGTCAGACTCCAAGCGGGAACCTGCAGCGGGGAAGAAAATGGTATTGCCGTTAGGGCCGGTCGCCAGTTGGCCGTTCACACCATTCACCTGCGTCCACTCCCAGGTGCAATTGGCCGACAATTCATCGATTTGCTCCTTGGAGGGCATACGCCACTCCGGACCCCAGTTCACATAGGCAGCATCATCCTCGGGATCCAATTCGGTCTTGTTGTCAACCGGACCAAGACTTTCTTTGGTGTTGTACTTTGTAAAATGTACTTGACCGCTCTCGATAACGACATACGGAGTAGTGGCCCACTGGTAGAAATCCTTGTTGGGGACGGTCTCGGCCCAAGCGAAGTAGTCACCATACTCCTCAGGAGCGGTAGCACCCACATTGCAGGTAGCCCACAGCGTGCCGCTGGGCAGACCCAGATCAACTGTTTCATGAGTGGGGTCAGGGGTTGGCTGCCCTCCATTCAAGATATAAGCGATCAATTCGGTCACATCGTTGATGTCAATTTCGCCGTCACCATTCACATCTCCATTCTTTACTGTTGCGTTGGTAGTGATGGAGAATGCCAATGCCAAAACCATTAATAAAGCAGATAATTTCTTCATAATTGTCTCTTGAGGGCTCTATAAAACTATTCAACGCCATTACAGAGAGCAGAGCCCGTTAGACCCTTCTGCATGACACACATCTATTTAATTCTTATCTTCTTCCAGGTCATCGTAAGTCTGGTACAGGAAATCGTTGTAGGGGAAGCGGGCGGTGTGGACGGCCTTGGCCTTGTTGTAGAGCATGCGCTTGAGGCCGTCGATATTCTGCTGCTTCTTGGCACTGATGAAGACGCAGTTCTCGCCCATGCGTGCCATCCAGCTCTCCTGGAGTTCCTCGAGGGGGATATTCTCGCGCTGTCGCGGGGTGAGGTCGTCCTCATCCTTGGGGACATGGGTGAACTGGTCAATCTTGTTGAACACCATAACCATCTCCTTGTTGCCGGCATCGCACACTTCCTGAAGGGTGCGGTTCACGACCTCGATCTGCTCCTCGAACTGAGGATGGGAAATGTCCACGACATGGACAAGGATGTCGCTGTCGCGCACCTCGTCGAGGGTGCTCTTGAAGGACTCCACGAGGTGAGTGGGCAACTTGCGGATGAAGCCGACGGTGTCGGTCAGCAGGAAGGGCAAGTTGGCGATGACGACCTTGCGCACCGTGGTGTCGAGGGTAGCGAACAGTTTGTTCTCGGCAAACACCTCGCTCTTGCTCAGCACATTCATCAGGGTTGATTTCCCCACATTGGTGTAGCCCACGAGGGCGATGCGGGTGAGTTTGCCACGGTTCTTGCGCTGGGTGGCCTTCTGCTTGTCGAGTTGAGCCAGTTTCTCCTTGAGCAGGGAGATTTTGGTCTTGACGATACGACGGTCGGTCTCGATCTGAGTCTCACCGGGGCCACGCAGACCGATACCGCCTCGCTGGCGCTCCAAGTGGGTCCACATACCCGCCAGTCGCGGCAACAGGTACTGGTACTGGGCGAGTTCGACCTGCATCTTGGCGCTGGCAGTCTGTGCACGCTTGGCAAAGATGTCAAGGATAAGGCTGGTTCGGTCGAGCGTCTTGACCTGGACGGCCTTCTCGATGAAGGCGACCTGCTTGGGGGTGAGGTCATCATCAAAGATGACCAGATTGATATCGTTCTGCTCGACATAGGCGACAATTTCCTCGAGTTTGCCCTTGCCGACATAGGAGGTGCTGTTGGGCCCGTCACAACGCTGCAGGAAGGTGTGCACGGTGACGGCTCCTGCCGTCTCGGCGAGGAATTCAAGTTCGTCGAGGTATTCGCGGGCCTTGGCCTCGCCCTGCTGGGGGGTAATCAGTCCCACGAGGATAGCACGCTCCTCTTTCTGGTCTATTTCGTTGATGCGTTTACTGTCGTCTATCAGTCCCATTGAGTCACATTTTTTATTAATTGGTGCAAAATTACTAAATAACTGCGGTTTTTTTTTAATTTTGTCACCACAAAATTTGTGCAAGCCGAACACCATGAAGTTACTTCAATGGTTGAGGCGCCGCCAAATTTATACAAAATTTGTGCAAGCCGAACACCATGAAGTTTACTTTCTTGGTTGAGGCGCAGCCAAATTCTTCCAAATGTGAGAAAACAACTGATACGCTATCGATATATGAAACAGACTATCTTATTCCTGGCCCTGTGGAGCACATTGCTGCTCCAGGCCGCCACAACCGATTACACCAGATATGTCAATCCGTTTATCGGCACGCAGACCGATTCCACCGGTGCCTTGAGCGGCAGCACATTCCCCGGAGCCACGATGCCACAGGGAATGGTGCAGGTGAGTCCCGACACCGAACAGATGGTGACCTGGGATCCCTGCTCCGGCTATGACTACAACCGTGACAGCATCTACGCCATCTCGCACACCCACTTGAGCGGCACGGGCTGCACCGACCTGTTTGACATCTCGCTCATGCCGGTGACCTGGAATGTGACCCCGGAGTATCTGTCGGCAGGCAACTTCGGGCAGACTTTTTCACACGAGCAAGAAGCGGCATGCCCGGGATACTATAGGGTTGTACTTGGGGAAAGCGGAGTAACAGCCGAACTCAGCGCCACAACCCGCACCGGCATCCACCGCTATACTTTCCCCCAAGGGAAGCCGCAACAGGTCATCCTTGACCTCGACCACTCCACCTTCCGCGGCCAGGCCTATTACAGTGGGCGCCGCAGTTATGACATCATCCAGGCGCAAATCCGCCTTGTCGATGACCACACGGTCGAGGGCTACCGCGTCATCACCGGCTGGGCCAAGCTGCGCAAGGTCTATTTCCGCGCCGAGTTTTCCCGTCCCATCACCGGGCACCTGCTCATGGACGGCACGCGCACAGTGGGCGATGCTACAGTAATCAACGGGCGCACACTGCGCTGCGCCCTGTCATTTGACGCTACAGGTGATAGTCAATTGACGGTCAAGGTCGCCCTCTCGGCGGTCGATATCGATGGAGCACGCCGTAACCTCGCCGCCGAGGCACCAGGCTGGGATTTTGACCTGTATGTCCGTCAAGCCCACGACGAGTGGCAGCGGCAACTATCATGCATCGATATTGACGGCACCGATGAGCAAAAGCAGATTTTCTATACCGGACTCTACCATGTATTGTTGCAGCCCAACACCATGAGCGATGTCGATGGCCGATACATGGACACCAACTACGAGATACGCCAGATGCCCGAGGGCCAGAGTTACCACTCCACATTCTCGCTGTGGGACACCTTCCGCGCCGCGCATCCGCTTTACCTCTTGCTCAAACCCGACCTGGCGGCACAGTTTGTGAACGACATGGTGCGCCATCACGACACCTATGGCTACCTGCCCATCTGGGACCTGTGGGGACAAGAGAACTACTGCATGATAGGCAACCATGCCATCCCGGTCATCGCCGACGCCATTCTCGCCGACCTGCCCGGCATCGATGTCGAGAAAGCCTACCGGGCGATGGTCGAGAGCAGCACCAGGCCGCACACCAACTCGCCGTTTGACCTGTGGGAAAAACTGGGCTACATGCCCTGCAACAGACAAGGATCATCGGTTTCCATCACACTGGAGCAGGCATTTGACGACTGGTGCGTCGCTGCCGTTGCCGCGCGCTTGGGACACACCGACGACTATCAACACTTTGCCCAGAGGGCGACTAACTATAAAAACCTGTATGATGAAAAGACGGGGTTCTTCAGGGCACGCGACGACAAGGGACAATGGGCAGAGCCATTTGACCCGCTCAGTTATGAGAACAACAGCTTTATTGAGGGGAACGCCTGGCAGTACCTGTGGTTTGTGCCCCACGCACCCGAGCAATTCATCCAGCTGATGGGTGGCAAGAAAGCATTTCTGAAAAAACTGGATGAGAATTTCAGCCTCACTACTGCCAACCGTGAGACTAACGGCAATGCCTCGGCGTTTATCGGCCAGTATGCCCACGGCAACGAACCCAGCCACCACACCGTCTATTTCTACGACTTCGCCGGTCGCCCCTGGCGCACTCAAGAACTGGTCAACCAAGTGCGCTCCGAATTCTATAATGCCACTCCAGCAGGCTATGCCGGCAACGATGACTGCGGACAGATGTCGGCATGGTACATCTTCTCGGCATTAGGCTTCTACCCCTTCAATGCGGGCGCTGCCGAATATGTCATCGGCACGCCACTGTTCCAGCATGCCACGCTGCACCTGGCCGGCGACAAGGAATTCAACATCGTCCGCAAGGGCGGCAAGGGTATATATGTCAAGGAAATCCGCCTCAACGGCAAGCGGCTACAGGGTTTCAAACTCAAGCATCAAGACATCATGGCGGGTGGGACGCTGGAATTTGTCATGAGTGAGAAGCGCCCCTAGGCCTTAGCAGTCCTTAGTTTTTATACCGTGGGGATGGAGATGCCGTCGAGCTGGCGGTAGAGGTTGAGGGCATACACATCGGTCATCGCGCTGATGTGGTCAAGCACGGCCTGCACCTGCTCGAACAGCGTCGGGGCATGCACATCATATTGCTGCGGGAACTTGTTCATCAGCAACTGGGAGTAGTTGCGCTCGGGATGCATCACCGCCTCGATGAGCTTCTCGAGCAGCAGGTTGATGATGCGGTTACCCGCCAGGTCCACATCGACGACATAGCCGGCGCGGTAAAGACGCTCCTGGGCCAACTTGCTGCACGCCTTATAGGCCTCAGCAGGCAAGGGATCGATGCAGTCGATCAAACTGCCCTCAAAGCATCCCTCCATGATCTCGTCCTCGTGCAGGGCAAAGGCGGCGGCACACTGCTCAACGAGCAGGCCGACGATGCATGAACGCAGGTAGGCTATCTTCTCGTTAGGGTCGGCGACACGGGCCATGTGCTCACGCAGGTGGGCCTTACGCTCCTCGGTGAAGAAGCCCAGCAGCAGGTCGATGGTCTCGTCGGTGCCGATAATCTTGAGCTTGTGGCCGTCCTCAATATCCATAATCTGGTAGCAGATGTCGTCGGCAGCCTCGACGATGTAGACGAGGGGATGGCGGCAATAGCGGTCTTCCTCAAGGGCGATGAGGCCCAATTCACTGGCGATGCGCTCATAGATTTCCTTCTCGGTAGTGAAGAAGCCGAACTTGCCCTTCTTGCCCGCATGCATCGAGGAATAAGGGTATTTCACAATCGCCGCCAGCGTCGAGTAGGTCATGGCAAAGCCGCCGGGTCGGCGTCCCTTGAACTGATGCACCAGCGTGCGGAACGAATTGGCGTTGCCCTCGAAGTGGATGAGGTCGTTCCACTGCTCAACGGTGAATTTATCCTTGAATTCCAGCCCTCGGCCCTCGCTGAAGTAGGCGCCGATGGTTTTCTCGCCCGAATGGCCGAACGGCGGGTTACCCAGGTCGTGCGCCAAGCAGGCGGCAGCAACGATTTCGCCGATGTCGCGCAGCTTGTCGGTCCACGGCTCGCCGGCATAGCGCGGCATCAGGCGCTTGACCACCTCGCGCGCCATCGACTTGCCCACGCTGGACACTTCCAGGCTGTGTGTCAGGCGGTTGTGTACAAAAATGCTATCGGGCAGCGGGAATACCTGCGTCTTGTTCTGCAGGCGGCGGAAGGGCGACGAGAACACCAGGCGGTCGTAGTCGCGCTCAAAGTCGCTCCTGACTCCCCCACCCTTGTCATCGTGATAATGCTCCAGTCCCAGGCGTTTGTCCGAAATCAATCGGTCCCAATTCATGCGTTGTTGTAACATTTCGTTCCAAATTTTGCACAAAAGTAACTACAATCCCATTAATTATCAAAAAGTGATTATCGAAATTTGATAATCACTTTATTATTATATCCAAAATTGCAATGTAAAGCTATTTTTCCAGTTGCTCGGCTACCCAGATGACCCACTCGTCGATGTTGTCGGTCAAGCGGGCGGGCAGTGGCAACGGGATGCGCACATCGGGGGCAATGCCTGTGGCGTCGATGGAGGTCTCGGGAAGGCCTATTCTTCGCGTCATAGGGACTGAAAAATACGAATCACCATATTTAAACTTCAGATATGCCAAATTAGAATAATCCAGACAACCTCCCGTATTGTCACGGCCATAAAGAGTGACACGGTCGCTACATGCCTTCATGCATAATACCATTTGTTCACCAGCACTCCAAACGCCATCATCGATGATCAGAGCGGCCCTGCGAACAGCGTTGGTCTTCTTTCCTCCAGATAAGATTTCATTAGAATAGGCCATAAATTCCACATCGGGATTCTGTGCCAATATTCTTTGCAGCCGTTTTCGCATTTTATGCTCTACCAGATATTCACGATTCTGCGGAGTGTTGCGGATTTCCGCACCGGTGATAGTACCAGCATGGTCGTAAAGCAGGTTTAAGAACGGATCAAACATCGCATCAGCGCCACCACCATTACCACGGATATCGATGATAAGATTCTCGCAATGGGACTTCTTGAACAGTTTGATTGAATTCTTAACCCATTTCAGGTCAAGCAGTTCCATGTCACAAGTCGGGAAACGGATCAGGAATGTCCTATCCGTCACCTTGCAGGCAACAGGTTTCGGGTCGTACTCGTCCATCAGTTCGTCATAATAAATCTCTTGACGGAGCCAGTACTGATTGGTATAGCCTCTCCAGTGGCCATCCTCATTCAAGAAAGAACCTTGCAAACGCAAATGACGGTCGTTGAACCAAGCCGTATATTGTGCGAGTGCATCCCATGCGGTGCTCTCACCGCCGACGACCTTGTCACGCAGCCGGTATTTCATAGCCTCATAGGCAGCACGCGTGTTGTCAACGACTTTGTCAGGAAAACCGGCATAGTTATCCTCGATGTACTTCACGGTGAGGTCATAGTCCTCAAGTTGCTGACCGATAGTCAAT
>ONYP01000014.1 GCA_900322135.1 uncultured Prevotellaceae bacterium | reverse complement strand
GCGGATTCTCACAACCCGGTTGGGGAAATGTCACCGGACTTGCCATGTATTCATGGATTACCTGCGGCGACGACAAAACCGGCATGCATGACCTCATGCTCAACAAGTTGTTGGGTTTCTGCGACTATCAGTTGTCGACCCTGAAGAGCTCGTCGTTCAATACGCCCGCCGGTAATCATGCCAATGACTACGGTTGGGGTTGCCTGTCTGAGTGCTTCTGCACCAGTGGTCTTGCCCACATGTACTGCTACCGTGCCACGGGCGACAAGAAATATCTTGAAGCCTCCCTCCAGAATGCCGATTATGTTTTAGGCCGTAATGCCTCCGGATACTGCTATGTGACCGGCTATGGCCACAAGCCCCCCAAGAACATCCACCATCGCATTTCGTCGGCCGATGGCATTGATGCTCCCATGCCCGGCCTGCTCGCCGGCGGCCCCAATCCTGGCCAACAGGACGCTACAGGCTCCTATGCCAGCAACGAAATTGCCATCAACTGGAATGCCTCGTTGGTATCGCTTCTGGGCTGGATTGATGCCGAGATGAAATAACCCGCCGATTAAAGTAAACAGCAAAAAAGGGACGGTTCTTTTGATGTAATTTTTGGGAGTCAAATAGCGTCATCGGCTTTCTACCTACAGGGCTAATGCCTATTATGCAAAGCCTCCGGCTATTTCTTCTGATTTTCAGAGTTTACAGGATAAAGTTTGGTATTCGTTGAATTGTTGGCGCGAAACAACTATCAATCAAAAAGTTGAGTTAAATTTGTTGTCAGTCTTCCACTTAATATAGATGCAATATGAAGAAGTTCAACTCATTTTTTGTTTTATCATTGTTGATGTTGTCCTCTCTGGCCTCCAATGCACAGGAGTACCTCCGTGGTGATGTGAATTTTGATGGTCAAGTTGATATATCGGATGTGACCTGCTTAATAGATTATCTGTTAAAGGGCTCTTGGCCTGATGCTGGCAATTACGAGTATGTGGATCTGGGCTTGCCCAGTGGCACACTGTGGGCAACATGTAATTTGGGGGCTAGTAGCCCGGAGGAATATGGTGACTACTTCGCCTGGAGTGAAACGGTTCCCAAGGATGAGTATACCTATGAGAACTACAAGTGGTGGTACTATGACGAGGATGGATATCGGTATATTTCAAAGTACAACACAAGCAGCGACTTTGGCCCTGTTGACAACAAGACGGAGATGGAGCCTGAGGACGATGCAGCCCGCGTGAACATGGGCACATCGTGGTGCTTGCCGTCGGTGGAGCAGGTCGCCGAACTCGTTAATTCTTGTACCTGGCAGTGGACACAAAGTAACGGCGTGAATGGCCATTTGGTTACAGGGCCCAACGGAAACACCATGTTCTTGCCTGCTGCAGGATACCGCGACGGCAGTTCGCTTGAATACGCGGGAACTTACGGCATCTATTGGTCGCGCTCGCTTTACTCATATCTCCCAGACCGTGCTTACTGCCTCTACTTTGATTCGCAGTACTGGGACTCGGAAGACTTCAGCCGCTACTATGGCCATGTTATCCGCGCGGTGCGGGTGTCCCAATCACGGTGATACATCGGTTCATCGGCTGTAACCAACGCCGCCAATGGTTCTCCCGTCAGTATTTCGCCTCAGTCATGCGACGGAAGGGTTTCTGCGAGGAGAAACGAATGACGGAGTTATGCGTTATCGTTAGTTTTGTCTTATTGCCTTATAGAAAGATTTCATACTAAAACACTAATCATCTTTTAAGTTAAACATATGGTTAGGTCATAAGCCTCGCCTGCTTTTTCGGCATAATAGTTTGTCTTTACAAGAAATGTTGTATCTTTGTGAATTGGATCAAATAAACACATAATCATGAAAATAAGATTGTCATTTATAGTTGTATCATTATTATTGCCAATAGTAATGTTTGCCCAAAAAGATGTCACCACATTTTTGGGCATTCCTGTTGACGGATTCAGATCGGAAATGAGAAAGAAAATCATCGCAAAAGGTTTTACTCCTAACACATTTGATGGTACAGAATACTTTGAAGGTGAGTTCAATGGTACTGACGTACATTTATATATAGTGACTAATAACAACAAAGTATATCGTATTATGCTTAGTGATGTTAAGACACGAAATGAAGCCGATATCATCATTAGATTCAACAATCTGATTCATCAATTCGAAAATAACCAGAGGTATATATCAATACTAGACGAATCAATACCAAATAGTGAAGATATTTCGTATGAAATGATGGTCCATAATAAGGTCTATGAGGCACATTTCTATCAAAAACCAGATTACAACAAGGTGGATACTGTTGCTTTGCAAAATAAAATACAGCAGCAAATTCTAAGCAAATATACACAAGAAGAGTTGGACAATCCCTCTGAAAAGCAGAGGGAGGAAATCCTAAATGTTGTTTTAAAGATTGAATTTGAATTATTGTCAAAAAAATCTGTGTGGTTTAGAATATGTGAACTTTATGGAGAGTATTACATTACGATGTACTATGACAATGAGTACAACCATGCTGATGGAGAAGACTTATAATCCAAGAAAACAGGCTAGAAAACAGGGGTGGATCTTATGGTGATTATTGTCCAGAAAAGAGTGGCTTAAGGGTTGGTTCTATACCTTTAGTAAAATGAAAGCCAAACAACTCGCAATGAGCCGTTTGGCTTTTTCATTTTTCTATCTCTGACTTTCTCCCTGCGAGGGTGATGTGAATCTTAAGCAGTCTGAAATAGAAATATGTATTTGCTTCATGAAATATCTTTTAAAAATGACTGATATTTAATCTGTTTTTTTTATAATTCCATTTTTAATGACATAGTGCTCAGAAGTGGTCGTTCCTGATTCTTTTGAACATTGAACAATACTGTCATTTTCAAAATATAAATAATCATAATCTAATGGAATTATGACTTCTCCTTTACGATTAACCAACCCGACCTTTCCATTTTTTTTGACCTCGCCATAGCCATGCTCAAATGGAGCTGCGTTTTCGTAAATAGGTTTTATCACAAAATCTCCATTTTTATTAATATAGCCCTTATTAATTCCATAGATATTACTATTCGATACACCTATAGGAGCTAACCCCTCTTTAAATATCGGTTCATTTCCAACTTGGCTATTGAATTTAAATGGAATAACAGTTTTGCCATATTTGTCAATGAATCCAGTTTTTCTCTCTGGTACTATTCCCATATTTGTATGAACAAATTGACCAGAATACTTTTCAACTGCTGCTAATCCTTCCGAAAAATCATATGCCCGATCATATGCAAACTTGATAATAACATTATTGTTGATATCAAGATAACCGCATTTTCCGTCCTTCATGCCCCATATTAATTCTTCTGAATAAGAGCCCAAATCATCATATTCAAATGGTATAGCGATCTCTCCTGTTTCACAGTTAATTAGGCCAAACAGAACAGGGTGCGTTGCACTGGATTGGTAGATTCCTAACTTAATGAAACCATTTTGGGGTTTATCTATCATCGGCAGAGATCCACCAAGTAAAAATTCACAATTATACTTGCAATCTGTTACCAACTGAAGATTTGAATTAATTATGCCTATTCTATTGTCTTTTTTGGCTAGAGAGATATTTGAGTTTTCATAATTAAAGAATATCGTGTCATAATCAAGTTTGATTTTTGTGTTTCCTATTGAATCCAGAATACCATATCGCCCGTTTTTCCCAACGACGATATATCCATTTTCAATATTAGCAACATTATCGTACTCAAACGAAACAATTTTTTCCCCTTTAGTAGTGATTAATCCCCATTGCGATCCTTTTTTTAGAGCAATCAAATTAGAATCATCAGTTGGTGTTTTGACATCATCAAAATCCAAATCAAATATAGTATTTCCATTATACTCTATCACTCCAAATTTCCCATTCATGGATATGATTTTGCTATCAGAATTACTCGAATATATTGTATCATATATACAGGCAAGAACCTCGTTTCCTTCGTAATCTATAAGTCCAAACTTATCTTTCTGCACTATAGCATAGCCAAATTCGAAGTCATTTATTTGCCCATACTTCGATGACAATTGACTAAACAAATCCGGACTTAAAACTTTCCTAGCAGGACCCGATGGCAGATTCGACTTATCGTTACTACAAGAGATGAAACTAATTAGAATCCCCAAGAGAACCAAATAAAGAAATCTAGTCTTCATAAAATATATGAATTTATAGTTGATGTGAAATAGTTGATGCAAATATACAATATATTCCTCAAAAACGGTGTCTTTTGCCGTAAGGAAAAAAGGATGGTTGTTTTGATGACATTTTTGGGTGGTGATGGCTGCGGGGGGGGGGGCATCATTGGGATGGGTCTTGTTGATGACGCCTCTGGTTCTCCCGCAAGTGATACGCCTCAGTCATGCGACTGAAGGAGTTCCTTGAAGAGATCAACGGAGCCTAATTCTGTAGCATATTATATTTAGTGCTGTCGAAAGATTCTTCTTTTGGTTCCAGTTTATTCAGCGAAATATGAAGATTGATGGCGGCACATGAAAGTGCGGTCAAAGCGAGCCAAAGAACGAACAGGTCTACGATAACACCTTTATTCTTTATGCGTGGTTGCACTTGATTGTCACGTTTTTTGCTGGCCATAACGGTTATTATTATAAATGGTTATATGATAAATGCTTGATGCAAAAATAAGATTTTATTCCGAAAAATCGTGTTTTTATTAAAAAATTGTTTAATTTCCCGTGCAATAGCACGGTTGCATTACCGTGTCACAATTATGACATACCACCCGAACGTGGGCAGATGATGCCAGGAAAGCGTCTCGCCTTTTCATCTGGGCACTTTACTCTTCTCATTCAAAGATTCTTGGGCAAATGCTTGCGTGCTCCATGGATTATTGCGATATTTGCGTACTTGTTGTTCCTGGGTGAATGAATTTAATGTTTTGATCACTACTAATTTTTAAAACAGTAACCGTATGAAAAGAATAATCATCATGATGGCTCTTGCGGCAGTGAACTGCTTGGGCGCCACGGCGCAGGAGAAACTCTTTAACAGTGCCAGTGTCCAATCTCCCGTCGTCAATCCTGACGGAACAGTTACTTTCAACCTGTTTGCACCCAAGGCCGTCAAGGTGGAGGTGACCGGCGATTTCTTGCCCACACGCACCGTCGAGATACCTGGTCGCGGTACTTATGACGCTCCCGGGGTGGCTGCGTTGACCGAGGGACCTGATGGCGTATGGACATACACCACCGGCAAACTGGCCCCCGAGTTGTACAGTTACACTTTCAACATCGATGGCATGACGGGAGTGAAAGACCCGGCCAACATCTATGTGAACCGCGACATCGTATCGTTTTCCAACATCTTCATTGTCAGTGAGCAGAAGGGCGATAGGGGTGACCTCTACCGCGTGAACGAGGTGCCCCACGGCAACCTGTCTAAGGTGTGGTACAACAGCCCGACGCTCAAGATGCAGCGCCGCATGACCATCTACACCCCGCCAGGCTATGACAAGGGCGGCAAGTATCCCGTGCTGTATCTGTTGCATGGAGCAGGCGGCGACGAGAATGCCTGGAGCGAACTCGGTCGCGCGGCACAGATTCTAGACAACCTCATTGCCATGGGCAAGGCCAAACCGATGATTGTCGTCATGCCCAACGGCAACCCCAACTGCCAGGCAGCGCCGGGTGAGTGGTCTTTTGGCATGTACACCCCTGGCTTCGGGAACAGCGGCACGGGCCCCACGGCACCTGCCGTGGCTACTATCCCTGTTAGTTTCATGGATATTGTGAACTATGTCGATGCCAATTACCGCACCATCAAGAAACGCGAGGGCCGTGCGGTCTGCGGCCTGTCGATGGGCGGAGGACACACCTTTGCCATCAGTCTGACCTACCCGACAACATTCGACTACTATGGTCTGTTCTCAGCCGGTCTGCACCTGGGCAAAGACTTCAAAGGGAACCAGCCCTTCGCCGAGCAGATCAAGAACGACCCAGACTTTGCGCAGCAGTCGGCACGGCTGTTCGCTAGCAAACCCAAACTCTACTGGATGGGCATGGGCAAGACCGACTTCCTCTATCAGAGTACCGTCGACCTGCGCGACTACTGGGATTCCAAGGGCTACAAATATGAGTATGTGGAAACCGACGGAGGCCACATCTGGCGCAACTGGCGCATTTACTTGACCATGTTTGCCCAGAAGATCTTCAAGTAACCCCATCAAGGACTCTCATATTCCTTATCAACAATCGGGTGTCTCACTCCATTGTGGTACACGCCAGAATCAAATCCAAACGACTCGTAATGAGTCGTTTGGATTTTTCGTTATATGTGAGATAATGGCTGGGCGCCTCAGCACTCCAGCTGCTGCACCTGCTGCCATCGGCCCACCACTGGCAACAGGTGCACCCCCCCTCCGTGACAATGCCGTGATGAGCGGTTGAACCGGTTGCCGGCTGGTGCGTCGATGTGCCATCTTTTTAGGGTCACGGGTGATGATTAATAGAAAAATTGTATTACTTTTGTGAATCTTGTTGTGGTGACAAGATGATGCCATGAAGTGGCTACAGACAAATTCCTGTTGACTTAACCAATAAAACTTAGCGATTATGAGAAAAACCTTACTTTCACTTTTTGCTCTGATGGCGTGTCTGCTGTGCCCCGTCAGTGCGATGGCCCTGGAGGGCTACATGGAGTACACTCCCGAAGACTCGACGGTGACCTTCTACTATGATGACCTGAGGAGTTCCCGCACGGGCTTCACCTATGACCTGCCCAAGAACCTGTATTACTATTGCCCGGGCTGGTATAATGATGGTTACAATAAGGACATCACCCATGTGGTGTTTGACCCGTCATTTGCCGACTATCGTCCCATATCCACGGCGCGATGGTTTTATTATCTGACCAACCTCAAGACCATTACGGGCATGAAGGAATACCTTAACACATCCGAGGTCAAACGCATGACAGAGATGTTCAAGGGATGTGGGGCAACAAGCCTTGATGTGAGCGGTTTCGACACCCACAATGTGACGGTCATGAGTGACATGTTTAGCAACTGCGAGAACCTGACAAGCCTTGACTTGAGCAATTTCAACACCGAGAATGTGACGGGTATGGGTGACATGTTCCACATGTGCCGTAAATTAAGGAGCCTTGATGTGAGCAGTTTCAATACCGAGAAAGTGACCTATATGTCGGGCATGTTCTCTAGTTGCGATAGCCTGGAAGCCCTTGATGTGAGCAACTTCAACACCGCCAGGGTGAAAAACATGCGCGACTTGTTCTACATGTGCAAAAGCCTGAAGACGCTTGATGTGAGCAACTTCAACACCGACAGCGTGACCAATATGGATTACATGTTCGGCAGTTGCGATAAGTTGGTGAACCTTAACCTGGGTAGCAACTTCAACACGTCCGCCGTGACCGAAATGTATTGCATGTTCCGCTACTGCCACTCGTTGGAAACGCTCGATGTGAGCACTTTTAACACCGAGAATGTGACCAGCATGACCGCCCTGTTTGAGGGCTGTTATAAGTTGACAGACCTTGATGTGAGCCACTTCAACACTTCCAATGTCACATCAATGGGTAGCATGTTCTATGACTGCAGGCGTTTGCAGACCATCGATGTGAGCAACTTCGACACCCGTAATGTGACAACCATGTCAGGGATGTTTTACGACTGCTACTCTGTCAAGGCACTCGATGTGAGCAACTTCAACACCGACAAGGTGACCAACATGTCCGGTATGTTCTATAATTGCGATGATGTGACTAATCTCGACCTGAGCAATTTCAACACCGAGAATGTGACTAATATGTACGGCATGTTCTACGGCACCCAGAGCCTCGACAGCCTGGATGTAAGCACCTTCAACACCGAGAAGGTCACCTCTATGGGCGAAATGTTCAGGTTGTGCAGCGCCAAAACCATCAACTTCGGCAATCATTTCAACACCGAGAATGTGACATACATGAGGCGCATGTTCTTCAACAGCGGTGCCGTCAACCTCGACCTGCGTTGTTTCAATACCGCCAGGGTAAAAGATATGGACCGCATGTTCAGTGGGTGCTACAGCCTGGAGAGCATCGATTTGACCAGTTTCAACACCGATAGTGTCACCAATATGACCGAAATGTTCTGGGGCGACAGGGAACTGACTACCCTCGACCTGAGCAGTTTCAACACCGCCAATGTTACCGACATGAACGAAATGTTCACCTACTGCAGTGGCTTGACAACCATCTATGCCGGTGACGGATGGAATACTGATGCCGTTACCATCGCCGGCAGGATGTTCACCGGATGCGGTAATCTCGTGGGTGGCATGGGAACGCACTATGATGGTAATTATGTGGAACTTGAATATGCACGCATCGACGGCGGCCCCGCGCGGCCAGGCTACTTGACCGGCGTCCCGGCGTTCATCTTCGGCGACATGAACGGTGACCGCTTGATTGACATCAACGATGTTGCCTTATTGATTGATGTTGTACTGGGTAAAGATGTCGTGTATAACGCGCTTGCCGCCGATGTCACTGATGACGAAACCGTGGATATCAATGATGTGGCGACTCTGATTGATTGGGTATTGAACGGCCATTGATTGATAATAAACTTTCAATAGAAAGATAATCCCTCATGCCTAAATGGTGTGGGGGATTACCTGTAGGTCGTCCCAAGTGATGGCGCCCAAATCATTCAAGGAGTTGGCTTGTTGTTTTCAATAATATTTTGAAGTAGATTGTCTTATGCTTCATAATATTTGCACATATCGTTAGTTGTGATTACTTTTGCAGTTGATTATCAAGCCCACTTGAAAGAATTGCAAGGAATTTTATAGTGTTTATTAGCATATAGTTTACCAGATTAATGAGATTACATTTATGAAGAAATTTTTATCTTTATTCTCGCTTGTTCTGCTGACTATGTCGGCATGGGCTGCCAACACCTATGTGAAGGTGGCCAGCATCGACCAACTGGAAGAAGGCAAGAAGTACATCCTCGTTAATGAGGAGAACAGCGTTGCCATGGGCGCGCTCTACACTGCCGGTTCCACCAACTACGGCACTTCTGTCGAAATCTCTATCGGTGATGTTATCGATATTGAAGGAACTGATGTGGTTGAACTGATTGCGGCTGCTCCTGGTCAGGACGCAACCGGCAATCCCACATGGAACTTCCGCATGGGCGAAGACGGCTATTATATGGGTTGGACTTCAGGCAATTCGTTGACTGGTATCAACTTGCCCGCTTCCAACAATTCTGCGTGGTTACCTACTTTGACTGATGATGGCGTTATACTGAAAAACAAGGTGGACAATTCCCGCATTCTTCAGTACAATGCTGGTAGCCCCCGTTTTGCTTGCTACACCAGCAGCCAGAAGCCCGCTGTCCTGTATGTTCAGGATGCTAATGTTACGCCTCCCGTGACTGTTGCTGCACCCACGCTGCCTGAATCTCAGGAGTTTGAAAACAGCCTCAGCGTAACCATCACCAACAATGAGGAAGGCGCTGACCTCATGTACGCCCTCAATGATGGCGAATTTACTGAATACACTGGAGCCCTCACTATCACCGAGACCACCACGGTTCACGCCAAGGCTGTCAAGGGCGAAGTCGAGAGTGAAGTAGTTAGTGCCACCTACACCAAGGTTGAGCCTGTTGTCTTAACCAAGCCTTATGTGAAGGTAAACAGCGCTGACGAACTGGAAGTAGGCAAGAAGTACATCCTCGTCAATGAGGAAAGAAAACTTGCCATGGGTGAGATTACTGGTGGCTCTACCCATTATGGTAGCCATATCGAGATCCCCATTGTTGAAGATGTTGCATACATCGGTGGTACTGATGTGGTAGAGTTGACTTTGGGCGAGGGTAGTATGGATGTCCTCGGCAATGACACTTGGACCTTTGAGATCAATGGCTCAGGAAGTTATATTCTCTGGAATACAGGTAATTCGTTGGACGCTGTCACCGGTGACGGCGCCACTGGTGCTACCGGTGCACAATGGATTGCTAATGCAACCGACGACGGTATTGTGCTGAGCAACAAGTCCGATAACGCTCGCATTCTTCAGTACAATGCTAGTAGCCCCCGTTTTGCTTGCTATACCAGCAGCCAGCAGCCCGCTGTACTCTATGTAGAGTATGTTCCCCAGGAGGACGGCATCACCACCCTCGCACAGGCAAACGCTCTGGCCGATGACGAGGCCTTTACCTTTGACGGTGACGCTGTTGTAACCATCTGCTGGAAGGGTAGCGTGTACCTGCGCGACGAGACTGGCTATGGCCAGATTGTCGACAGCCTCGCCGTCTTTGAAAACGGTCAGGTGCTGAGCCAGGGCTGGAATGCCACCAAGACCAGCAATAACGGTTGGGTTAAGTTCATCGATGCTTCAGACCTCAGCGCAAGCGGTGAGACCAATGCCGAACTGGCTGCTCCCCAAAAACTCACCAGTTTCCCCGAAGAGAGCATGCTCAACGCCTATGTTTGGGTTGAGAATGTGAGCAAGAGTTTCATGCCGATACGCTCAATTCCGTTGCCCGACGGCACAAACATTTCGTTGACCGGAACAGGAAATCAGCCCGCCATGGGCAGTTACAACATCTATGGTCTCATTTGGAAGTCAGGCGACAATTTGGTGTTCGAACCCGTTAAATGGGAGAAGTATGTTGCGCCTCCCACCTACCTGCGTGGTGATGTGAATAATGACACCTTCATCGACATCAACGATGTTGCCTTGTTGATTGATGTTGTTCTGGGTAAAGATGTCGAGTATAACGCGCTTGCCGCCGACTGCAATGTTGAGGGCGGTGATAACACCATCGACATCAACGATGTGAGTGCCCTGATTGGACGCGTTCTTACTGGTGAGTGGTAATCACCAGTCTGGATAACTGATTACAGCAGGGAGGCGTACCGATGTGGGTGCGCCTCCTTTTGGTTATGCACAAGTCAACAAGGATTTTTGGTTTTATGTAAGGTTTGTACTATCTTTGCCTGCGCAGCCCAGGGCTTGCATTATCGTTGTAGAATAATAAGTGATGAAGATGGAAAACGAACTGAATATAGGCTTGGCTTTTTCGGGGGGCGGTTACCGTGCTGCCACTTTTGACCTGGGGACATTATCATTCCTGAATTCTGTCCATCTTGACGATGGCCGCACATTGCTGGACTGTGTGACGGTGTTGACCTCGGTCTCGGGTGGCACTATTCCCGCGTTGAAATACATGCTTGCTCGAGCCAAGGGGCAGCCTGTTGATGAGATGGTCGAGGAGTTGTTCGACTTCTTGTGTAACGAGGATCTGGTAGCCCGCGCCCTGGATGGCCTGAGTGCCGAGAAGGCTAACCGTAACGCCTCGAGCATCAAGATAATGGCCGGCATCTATGACCGGTGCCTGTTCGATGGGGCGGTGATGGGCGACATCATCGATAATTTTGACCGCATCCCTGTCAAGGACTATACCGCCCTGGCTACCGATTTTGACAACTCATTGCCTTTCCGCTTCCGCATCAGTGCCGGCCACCTGACCGACGGCCAGCGTGTGCACTATGGCGTGTTCGGCAACAACAAGCACCGCATCGGCCGCAGCGTGATCAGTCACATCACGCCGGGTGAGGCACTGGCTTGCTCCTCATGTTTCCCCAGCGGCTTTGAGCCGATGATGTATCCTGATGACTTCAAGGTGTCACAAGACCGCGATGTGGCTGCTGGCATCAATAGCCGTTTTGGCATTATGGATGGCGGCATCACCGACAATCAGGGTATCGAGCCGCTCCTGCTGGCCGAGGAGCACATGCGCAAGTACCGCAAGGACGCGGCGCGCACCGACAAGGCCCTGGATGTGGTCATCGTCAGTGATGTTTCCAGCCCCTATATGGATGGCTATGTCCCCAGCCGGCAGTTGATGCCGTCGGGCGTGGGCAAGTTGACATTGGGCAGACTGCGCAATTACGGCCTGATTGCCCAGGCTGTGGTGACGGCTCTTTTTGTTCTGGCATTGGTCTTGGGCAGCAAGTTCTGGTTGGGCGTGATGTCGGTTTTCCTTGCCGTGGTCACTGGGGCCAATGTTATCGGTTTCTTGCTGAAGAGCAAGATGTTCCGTGCCATAGCCAGTACCTTTGTGGGTAACAATGCCACCTTTATCAGCCACTTGAAGTTTGCAACCCTTGAGAGCATGTTGATGAACCGTGCCAAGTCGGTGATGATGATGAGCAGCGAGGTGTTCCTGAAGCGCCTGCGCCAGATGAGCTACAGCACGCTTTTTAATGAGGACGCATGGAAAAACCGCCTTGTGAGCAGCACCATCTATGAATTGCGCTCGGCCGAGCGTTGGCAGTCGAGGAGCGAGAACGGTACCCTGGCATCCTATCTGGCCCCGAGTGAGGCCATCCAGCAAAACAGCGCCCGTGCTGCCGCAATGGGTACCACGCTGTGGTACACGCCCGAGGAGAAGGCTGCCGGTCTGCCTCGGGCGGTGATGGCTTGTGGCCAGTACACCATCTGCTACAACCTGCTTGACTACATCGAGAAGATTGAGCAAGACCCGAGCAACCTCACAGCCTCACATCGTCTCATCATCGCCTGCAAGCCGCAACTGCAGGAGGCTTGGCGCCGCTTCAAGGACGACCCCTTGTGCATGGTGCCGTCTCCACGGGCTTGATGATGAATTGAGCAATCGGCAGGCTCATCAGCCGTTTTACAAGATGTATATATATTGTTCGGCATGACTGGATTTGGTGGATAATTAATTAAATTTCATAAAAAGTATCCTATCAAGCAAAAAAATCAATAAATATGTTGTAGAGTTAGCAAAAAAGTATTTACCTTTGCATGACTAACCAACTTTTTAAGTATATATGTAAAATGGAAACGACAACATTAACAAAAAAACCAAGAAAAAAGAAAGTACTCGTGAAAAGAAAACGTGACCGTCTACAGTTGATCACTGATTTGATCAAGACAAATTGCATCGGAAGCCAGAGTGAGCTGGCCGACATGTTGCGTGAGCACAACATCAATGTGACTCAAGCCACATTGTCGCGTGACTTGAAGGCCTTGAAGATTTCCAAGGTGGCTACCGACCGTAATACCTACATGTATATCATTCCTGACAGCAACCAGTTGCAGGACAGGCTGCTGAGTATGCGTCAGACGGATGCCCATGCTGCCAAGCAAGTGGGTCTGGTATCGGTTAACTTCTCGGGCAACCTTGCCGTGATTAAGACGCGCAACGGTTATGCTCCCGGTCTGGCTTATGACATCGACATGAGCCGTCCCCCCGAGATCCTGGGTACCATTGCCGGTGCTGATACAGTGGTAGCAATTCTCGCCGAGGGTGTTACCCAAGAGAAGGCTAGGGAAGTGTTTGAGCAGTTCATGCCCAAGAATTCCCCCCATAGCCTGGGTTGATCCATTAACTGATTGCTGATGATTGATGTCGGCATCATAGGGTGCGATAACTTGCGGGGATACGAACTAGTGAGGGTACTCATCAATCACCCTGATGTGGTGTTGAAATGGGTAGCCTCGCGTGTGCACGCTGGTGAGCGCCTTGACCATCTCGTGCGGGGCATTGTGGGTGAGAGTGACCTCGTGGTCAGCCCCGTTGGCCCGCTGGATGAGGTGGATGTGGTGTTTGTAACCCATGAACGCCGCCTCGTGGAAGACAGCCTGCGTAGCATTGGGGTGTCGGGCACGACCCGTGTCGTGGACATGAGCGGTGGCCACAATCTGGACCATGGGCCCGGGAATCAGTGGGTTTACGGCTTGAGTGAGATGCAGCGCCGTGTGCTCGTGCACGATGCTGAGCTCGTGACAGTGCCAGGCAGTGCCGCGGCAGCCTCGTTGCTCGCGCTGATGCCGATGGCACGCAACCTGTTGCTCAACAGCCCTGTATCGCTGCATGTGGAGCTAGGAGAATGTGCTTGTGTGGCACAGGATAATGAGTCGGGCACCACGCCCGACGGCTTGACACGAGAACAATGGCTCAACGAACAAAATCAGGAGGTGCAGCTTGCGCTTGTCCAGTGCCAGCCTAACTTCAAGCAACCTGTCGAGATGACCATTTCGCAACAGGGAGAACGCCGCACGATTGAGGCGACCGCTCGTTTCAAGTGTGGCATTGACGGCGATATGGTCAGGCAGCTCTATGAGCAATATTATGGGGACCATAACTTTGTGTTCCTTGTGGACCGTCCCATTGTGGCTGCTGATGTGGAGAATACCAACAAGTGCCTTATCATGCTCGATAAGGACGGGGCCGCCGGAACGCTCACCGTGCATGCCATGATGGATGTCTTGCTCAAGGGCAGCGCCGGCATGGCGGTTCATGTGATGAACCTGATGTACGGCTTGCATGAGCGGGTGGGGCTCACCCTCAAGGGCACCGGTTGTTAAAAAACGAAGTATACATTAATAATATATATAATCACTAAATACCATTCATAAATTATGTCAGTCAATAAAGTCATTTTGCTGGGCCGTGTCGGCCGAGATCCAGATGTGCGTTATGTGGCACAGAATCAGCCCGTTGCATCGTTTACGCTTGCTACTACCGATCGTGCTTATACCAATGCTAACGGTGTGGAGGTGCCCGAGCGCACCGAGTGGCACAACATCGTGATGTGGGGCAAGAATGCCGAGATTGCCGAGCGCTACATCCGCAAAGGCACACAACTTTACCTTGAAGGACGCTTGCGCACCCGTGCGTGGGAGGACCGCAATCAGGTGAAGCGTTTCACCACCGAGATTTATGTGGACACCTTTGAACTGCTGGCGCGTGCCCGCGACAATGCAGGGGCCCAGCAGCCCGGCAGCCAGCCTCAACAATAAAGACTGATAGCCGCCCCCTGGTGCCGCGCGGCATGAAGCCGGCGGCTCAGGCTCTCGCGGCCAAAGCACCATAAAGATAAACAACAGGACCCCGGCACATGGTCGTGCCGAGGTCCTGTGTTCTTTTTTTTGTCAAGTCGTAGTCTGCTGGTTTATAGGAACTTGTCGCCGTATAATGTCTTCACCTCGTTGACATACTGCTTGATGGTCTGTTCCTCGTCGAGCGGCACGATGAGCAGCGCGTCGTCAACATCGGCAACGATGTATCCCTCGAGTCCCGATGTCACGACCAGTTTGTCGCCCTTGACGGCGACGATGTTGTTGTGGCTGTTGAACATCAAGGCCTTGCAGTTTTGGGTGACATTGCCCTCGCTGTTCTTGGGGGAGTGGTCGTACAGCGAGCGCCATGTTCCCAAGTCGTTCCACCCAAAGTCGACCGTCTCCACAAATACATTGGGCGCTTTCTCCATCACGGCAAAGTCAATGCTGATGCTGGGGCAGGCCTCGAAGTGGGTGTTGATGTACTCGGTCTCGCTGGGCGTGCCAAAGTATTGCTTGCCCAGTTCAAAGATGGTGTTTACATCGGGCGCATGGTCGTTGAGCGCCTTGATGATGCTGCTGGTCTTCCAGAAGAACATGCCCGAGTTCCAGAAGAACTCACCCGACTTGAGGAACACGCGGGCCAAGTCCTCGTTGGGCTTCTCGGTAAATGTCTTGACCGACGAGAAGTTACCCTCAACATGCTCACCCACTTGGATGTAGCCGTAGCCCGTCTCGGGGCGGCTCGGCTTGATGCCCAGGGTGACCAGTGCGTCATGCTTCTCAATGAAATCATAGGCTCTGGTGACACTGTCCCTGAACTGATCCACATTCAGGATGAGGTGGTCGCTGGGAGCAACCATCATCATGGCGTCGGGGTTGATGGCCATGATGTGGTGGGCGGCCCATGCGATGCACGGTGCCGTGTTGCGCCTGGCAGGCTCGAGCAGAATCTGGCTGTCCTTGATTTCGGGCAGTTGCTCCTTGATGAGCGGTCCGTAGCTCTCGTTGGTAATCAATATGATGTTCTCGACAGGAACGATGCCCTGCATGCGGTCAAATGCCATCTGCAGCAGGCTGCGCCCTGTGCCGAAGAAGTCAAGAAACTGTTTAGGCTTGGCGGCTTTGCTGAAGGGCCAGAATCTGCTGCCCACACCGCCGCACATGATTACGCAATATCGGTTGAAATCCATGTTGGTAGTCTTGTTATTAGGTAGTTGTGTACCTTGGGATGGTGTATTAAGTTATTTGTCGCAAAGATAACTCAAAAAAACTGATTCATCACTCATGTGGGTGATTATTCTCATGGTAAATGTTGTCACCAATGCCTGAACCGGCATCGCCATCGGTGCCGATAGCCTAGAGGGTGCCGTGTCGGCCCGGACCCTCAAGGGGTTATTACTCGTAGTAGATGGGCAGGGTGCGGCTGATGCTCTGTTCCAGCGAGATGAGCGTCTCGGTGGCAGCAACACCCTCGATGTGCTGAATGCGGTCGTTGACCAGTGACATGAGGTGCTCATTATCACGGGCATAGACCTTAATCATCATGGTATAGTGGCCGGTCGTGAAATGGCACTCCACGACCTCTTTGATTTTCAGCAATTCCGGAACAACGGTGCGGTACATCGAGCCGCGCTCGAGGGTCAGGCCGATGAAGGTGCAGGTGGAGTATCCCAGGAGCTTGGGGTTCACATTGTATCCTGAGCCAGTGATGACGCCATCGTCGATGAGACGCTGAATGCGTTGATGCACTGCAGCGCGCGACACGCCACACACTTGAGCGACATCCTTGCTGGGGATGCGTGCGTTGTTCATTACAATTTCGAGAATCTTCTTGTCCAGTGTATCAATTTTTTCCATGAGATCAAATTTTTTATTAATCGCAAATGTAACATTTTTTTTTAATGTGGCTATAGGTTTCGGTAAATATTTTTTCATTTTTTTTGATAGTAATGTTTAATACACTGATTACCAGTGTAATATCTATAAAAGTTCTGGTGCTTGGAATTGCCTGTAGTGTATAAAAAAAAGCCCCTATCGGGCGGCTGTCACCGACTGGCCGATAGGGGCTTTTTATGGTTGCTGCCGACTGAGCGGGGCGCGTTACATGGTCTCGTGGCACAGGCTGCCGGGCAGGGAACGCATGTTATAGGTCGATGCCATCGACTCGCCATAGGCACCTGCCGAGCGTATGGCGATGAGGTCGCCGCGTTGCGTTACAAGCAACTGGCAGTCGTGGGCAAACACATCGCTCGACTCGCAGACGGGACCGACGACATCATAGACATCGGTCTGCTCATGGCGTGAAGTGAGATTCTGGATTCTGTGCCGTGCTTCATACAAGGCCGGGCGTATCAGGTCGTTCATGCCGGCGTCAACGATGACAAATCTCTTGTTGCGGCTCTCCTTGACATACAGCACGCGGCAGATGAGTGAGCCGCATCCGCCGACGATGGCTCTGCCCAACTCGAAGTGCAGCTGCTGGCCGGGCCGTAGGCGTAGCATGCGCTTGAAGGTGCCGAAGTATCTCTCCAAGTCGGGTAGGGGATGCTCGTCGGGGTGCTCATAGTCGATGCCCAAGCCACCGCCCACATTGATTGACTCGAAGTGAATGCCCTTGTCGTCAAAACGGTCGAGCAGGTTGTTGATCCTGTCGCACAGCATCTCAAAGGGCCGCATCTGCGTGATTTGTGAACCGATGTGGAAGTGCAGCCCGTGCAGGTTGATGTTCTCGAGTTCCATTGCCTGCTTGACGACTTGGTCCAGAACCTCGATGTCGATGCCGAACTTGTTGTCGGTTGTGCCGGTGGTGATGTACTTGTGGGTATGGGCATCGATGTCGGGATTGACCCTGATGGCGACATTGGCCTGCTTCTCCATTTCTCCTGCTATCTCATTGATTGCCAGTAGTTCCGGAACAGATTCCACATTAAAGCAGCCGATGTCGTGTGACAGACCCAAACTGATTTCCCAATCGGCTTTGCCGACCCCCGAGAAGTTCATCATCGATGCCGGAATTCCAGCCTTGAGAGCGGCTTCGATTTCACCACCGCTCACCAGGTCAACCCCTAGCCCGTGCTCTTTTATTTCCCGGATAATCTGTGGGTTGCCATTGGCCTTGACGGCATAGTGTACAGTACAGAAATCGTCGGCCGTGAGTCGATTGATTTCATCCAAAGTCTTGCGCAGCACATCCATGTCGTAGTAGTAGAACGGCGTGCGCGTCTGTTGCAGCGTTTCCATCGGGAAACCAGAGTCTTTAAGTCCGTAGCCCATAATCGGTTGCAATTGATGATTTTCTCTAGCAGTGCCATCGCGAATCACTCGTGCTGGCACTTTAAACGGTTGATTAACAGCATCATCAATAATCCTTAGCCTTAAATCAACAATGATGATGCGGTAGTTGCGGCAAAATTATCAAAAATTTTATTTACAATCTATAAAATCTGTAAAATTTTTTAAGGAATTTGTTTGATGGTGCGGTGTGAAAAAAACAGGATGAGTCTTGGCCGAAAAGCGGCACTGGCCCGCATTGAAAACAGCAAGTAGAAAATAATGGGGAAAAAGCCAGAAAAAGCCAAGATTTTGCACTTGTAAATTTCTGACAACAGCTAATATAGATTACTGATTTACAGGGTATTTAGAGTTATTAACATCAAGTGTTGATAAAAAATATTTCAAATTTGTAAATTTTTTTATTTGAGATTGTAAATTTTAGCGAAAAAAGTTGTACCTTTGGAGTCCCAAAAAAATGGGGATGAGACACACTCGATAGCAATGGACCAAATAGTTTACCACATACCTGCACTGCTCGCCGAGAGCATTGACGGACTTGCCATCAAGCCCGAAGGCACCTATGTTGATGTCACCTACGGTGGTGGCGGCCATAGCCGTGCCATTCTCGAGCGACTGGGACCCGACGGCCGCCTCCTGGGCATGGATCAGGACCTGGACGCATGGGAAAACCGTCTGGCGGACGAGAGATTTACATTTGTACACGGCAACTTTGCCTACATCAAGAATTTTCTCCGCTATTACGGCATCGGTCATGTGGACGGCATCCTTGCCGACCTGGGCGTCTCTTTCCACCACTTTGATGCCGTGGAGCGCGGTTTCACATTCCGTGCCGACGCGCCCCTCGACATGCGCATGAACAGGAACGCCCCGTTCACGGCCAGTGAACTGGTCAACACCTACAGTGAGGAACGCCTTGCCGATGTCCTCTACCTGTATGGTGAGTTGCGGCAGTCCCGCCGCCTGGCTGCGGCGCTGGTCAAGGCCCGTCCGCTCACGACTACCGGAGCGCTTGTCGATGCTGTGCGTCCCCTGCTCAAACCGTCGCAGGAGAAAAAAGAACTGTCGATGGTCTTTCAGGCGTTGCGCATCGAGGTCAATGGAGAGCTCGACGCCCTGCGCAAACTGCTCACCCAGTCCCTTGAGGTGCTCAGCCCCGGTGGCCGCCTGGCCATCATCACCTACCACTCCCTCGAGGACCGCTTGGTCAAGAATTTCATGCGCGCGGGCAACATCGAGGGCAAGGTGGAGAAGGACTTCTACGGTCGGGTGAGCGCCCCGTTGCGGGTGGTGAACAACAAGGTCATCGCTCCCGGCGACGACGAGGTGGCCCGCAATCCCCGCTCGCGCAGTGCCAAGCTGCGTGTCGCCGAGCGTGTGCCCATCGACGGTAATGTGATGAAGATAATAAAATAACAATCACCCTTAAAGCATTAATCATTGAAACGATGAACGAGAGTAAAAACAGTGCCGCAAAGTCAGGAAAGAAGGCAGCAAAAGGTTTCATCCGCGGCCGGTTGTTTTCGCTTGTATTCTTCAAGCGATACTGGTTCTATATCGTGTTTGTTGTGGCGATGGCTCTGGCCTATATCGCCAATAAGTTCATGTTCCAGAGCAGCATGCAGGAAGTCATTGCCCTCAAGGCTGAGTTGGACGACTCCCAGACCGACCTGGTGCACTCGAGTGCCGATTACAACTCGATGATACGCGAGAGCGAGATGACCAGGCTCATGCAGGAGAGGCACCTGGGGCTGAGCGTGCCCCTCGAGCCCCCTTATGAATTGACTTCCGAATAACCCCATGAAAGTAGAGACGAAATGGCAACGAAGCAAAACAACAAACGACACATTCTGGCCCGCTACGCCATCGTGGTGGGAATCATGCTGCTTTTCTCGGTAACGATAGTGTGGGACCTGTTCAAGACCACCGTGGTGTATGCCGACGAATGGAACCGCAAGGCCGACAAGGTGCTTACCGATACCACCCCCATTCCCCCCGAGCGCGGCAAACTGCTTGCCGACAACGGCACTGTGCTCTCGGCCAACCTGCGCTATTATGTTCCGCGCATCGACTGGTTCACCGACGGCATCAAGGAGGAAACCCTGATGAAGGAGATTGGCGCGCTGTGCGACAGCTTGGCGGCGTTTGACACGACGATGACGGCAACGCAGTGGCGGCAGAAGATTCTGCAGGACCGCAAGGCCATCCTCGATGCCCCGAAAACCATCCAGGCCAATGGCAAAAAGGGCCGTAAGAACCGTGCCTATAAATTGTTCTCGAAGATGCTTACCCACAATGAGTTTGAGCGGGTGCGCAATTTCCCGTTCTTGAACCTCCCGCGCAACAAGAACGGTTTCTATAGCGAGAAACATGACCGCCGCATCAAGCCCTACGGCAACATGGCGGCGCGCAGTATCGGCAATGTGGGCGAGGATACATTGAGCTCCGAGATCCACGGCCGTTCAGGCCTGGAGATGGCGCTCGACTCGCTGCTCTATGGCCAGCCCGGCATTTCCAAGAACATCCAGCTCACCAACGGCATCGTCAGGGCCGAGAGCGTTCCTGCCGTCAAGGGCTATGACATCACCACCACCATCAACATCCAGTTGCAGGACATCGTGGAGAATGAGCTCTACGACATGTGCGTCAAGACGGGAGCCGAGTGGGGTACATGTGTGCTCATGGAGGTAGCCACCGGCGAAATCAAGGCCATCAGCAACCTGGACCTCAACAAGCAGACGGGCGATTATGTCGAGGGCGTGAACCATGCCGTGCTGGGCTATGAGCCCGGTTCGGTGATAAAGACCATATCGATGATGGTCGCCCTGGAGGACGGCATCGTTGACAATATCGATGCGCCCATATCCACCGGTACGCTGTGGTCCTATGCCGGCTGTACCGTCAAGGACGAGCACGGCGGTGCTACCCGCACTCCCCGCCAGATTATCGAGACCTCGTCCAACATCGGCATGGCCAAACTGATTGTCCAGAAGTATGGCGCTAACCCGCAGGGCTTCCATGACCGTCTGCGGGAGATGGGATTCTTTGAGCCGTTCCACTCGGGTATCGCCGGCGAGAACATCCCCTGGTACCAAAATGTCGAGATCAAGAACGGTGGCCGCGTGACGCTCACCCGCCAGGCCTATGGTTACGGAGCGCGCATTCCGCCGCTGTGTACCCTGGCCATGTACAATGCCATTGCCAACGACGGCAAGTATGTGCGTCCCCACTTGGTCAAGAAACTGTCGCGTGAGGGTGAGCCCGATTCCATCATCCCCGTGACCTACATCCGTGAGCAGGTGTGCTCGCCCGAGAATGCCCGCAAGCTGCGGATTATGCTCCACGATGTGGTGTGGGGTTCCCACGGCACAGCCAGGAAGTGGGTCCAGGACGACAAGGTCGAGATTGCCGGCAAGACGGGCACCGCCTTTGATGTGGTTAAAGGCCAGTATGGTGGCCAGAAACGATTGGCATTTTGCGGTTTCTTCCCTTACGACAAGCCCAAATACTCGTGCATCGTCCTGTTGAGGAACGCCAACATGGGTGCCGGTGCCAGCAGTGGCGTCGTGTTGAAGAACATTGCCCGCAAAATGTATGCCATCGGCCTGCTGGGCAACGCCCCCGATTACCGCGCTGCAGCCAAGGACGAGAGCCTCAAGAACTATCCCACGCTGTATGCGTCGATGAACGATCAGGCCTATGCCAATATCGACCATTTCCTGGGCGGGAGCAAGCCCCATCGTTATGCCCGCCCGACGGCAGTGTCCAAGGGCGTGCCCAATGTCGTGGGCCTGAATATCCGTGAAGCAATCAAGACTCTGGAGGATGCCGGCCTGTCGGTCGTGTTCACGGGTTCGGGAATGGTCACCGGACAAAGCCTCTCGGCCGGCTCGAGCTATTCAAGAGGACAAAGCATTAACCTAACATTGAGAAACTACTGAAATCATGAAGAAATTATCACAACTACTCTCGTCTATCAAACCACTGCAGGTGGTGGGTGGCACTGATATTGACATCACCGACCTGGTAAACGATTCGCGCAAGGCCGCTAAGGGTGCTCTCTTTGTCGCCGTCAAGGGCGTCGCCGTGGATTCACACCGCTTTATCGACGATGTGATTGCTGCTGGCGCCTGTGCCATCGTGTGCGAGGATATGCCTGCCGCGCTCAATCCTGCAGTGACCTATATACAGGTTGAAAACAGCATTATCGCATTGGCTCATCTTGCCGACGAATGGTTTGACCATCCCTCCAAGGCCCTGCGTCTGGTGGGTGTCACCGGCACCAACGGCAAGACGACGACAGCGACGCTGCTCTATGAGATGGCGCGCTTGATGGGCTACAAGGCCGGCCTGCTGTCGACGGTGAAGAACATCATTGACACCCGCGAGGAGGTGGCACAGCAGACCACGCCCGACCACTTGACGCTCAACCGTCTGCTCCACGAGATGGTTGAGGCTGGTTGTGAATATGCCTTCATGGAAGTGAGTTCCCATGCTTGCGTGCAACGGCGCATCGAGGGCATCACCTTTGCCGGCGGCATCTTTACCAACCTCACGCGCGATCACATGGATTTCCACAAGACCGTGGACAACTATATCGCAGCCAAGAAGATGTTCTTTGACGCATTGCCCGCCGGTGCCTTTGCCCTGGTCAATGCCGACGACAAGGTGGGCGAGGTGATGCTGCAGAATACGCGTGCCGGCAAGTACCGATACTCGCTGCGCTCAATCACCGACTTTAAAGGCCGCATCGTTGAGTCGCGCCTGGACGGCACCACACTGGAGCTCAACGGCAACCTCGTCGAGGTGCTGTTCACGGGCCGCTTCAATGCCTATAACCTGCTGTCGGTCTATGGCGCATCGCTGTTGTTGGGTTTCGACCCGCAACAGGTGTTGGTGAACATGAGCCTGCTGGAGCCCGTGGCCGGGCGTTTCCAGACGCTGCGTTCGCCCCGTGGTTACACGGCTATCGTGGACTATGCCCACACGCCCGACGCCCTGGTCAATGTGCTGGACACCATCCGTGAGGTGGTGGGCACCAGTGGCCACATCATCACCGTGTGCGGCTGCGGCGGCAACCGTGATGCCGGCAAGCGCCCGATTATGGCCCGCGAGTCGGCTGTGCGCAGTGACCGCGTGATTCTCACCAGCGACAATCCGCGCAACGAGGACCCCGAGGCCATCCTGCGTGACATGGAGGTGGGCCTGCCTGAGGAATCTCGCCCCACGACCCTCACGATTACCGACCGCCGCCAGGCCATCCGCACCGCTTGCCAGCTGGCACAGGCTGGCGATGTGGTGCTCATTGCCGGCAAGGGACACGAGGACTACCAGGAAATCAAGGGTGTGAAGCACCACTTCGACGACCGCGAACAGGTGCTCGAGGTGTTTGCCGCTGAGCAGCCCTCCAACTAAGATTATTAATCACAACAAAGCAAGGATATGTTATACCATCTTTTCCATTACCTGCAAGAGACCCATTTCCCCGGAGCACGCCTGTTTGAGTACATCACCTTCAGGTCGGGCTTCGCGTTCATCCTGTCGTTGTTCATCGGCATAGTCATCGGCCGGCGCATCATCTTCAAGCTCAAGGACAAGCAGATGTGTGACAAGGAGCGTGAAGAGAAGTTGGGCGGCAATTCCGCCAAGCAGGGTACTCCCACCATGGGCGGTATCATCATTATCATCTCGATTCTTGTGCCCTGCCTGTTGCTGGGTAAGCTCAACAATGTGTACATGCTGCTGATGATTGTATCCACGCTGTGGTGCGGTGCCCTGGGCTTTGCCGACGACTACATCAAGGTCTTCCACCACAACAAGGAGGGCTTGAAAGGCAAGTTCAAGATTGTCGGTCAGGTGGGTCTGGGCATCATTGTCGGCCTGACGATGTACCTGAGCCCCGCCATCGTGATGAACGAGAATGTACATGTCAGCAACCGCAACGAGACTCCCGAGTTGGTCGAGATCCACAAGTCCCAGGCGGTCAAGGCCACCAAGACCACGCTGCCCTTTGTCAAGAACCATAACTTCGACTACGCCTACTTCACCGGCTGGATGGGCAAGTACAAGCAGGTGGGCGGATGGATTCTGTTCATCCTGGTGACCATCTTTGTCATCACTGCCGTGAGCAACGGTGCCAACCTGACCGACGGCGTTGACGGCTTGGCGACGGGAACATCGGCGATTATCGGAGTCGCCCTAGCCATCATGTGCTATCTGGGTGGTAATGTCATCTATTCATCCTACTTGAATATCATGTACATCCCGGATAGCAGTGAACTGGTAGTCTATGCCGCCGCATTCATCGGAGCCACAATCGGCTTCCTGTGGTATAATTCCTATCCGGCGCAGGTGTTCATGGGCGACACGGGCAGTCTGTGCCTGGGCGGCATCATCGCGGTGTTTGCCGTGCTCATCCGCAAGGAGTGGCTCATCCCCCTGCTGTGCGGCATCTTCCTGATCGAGGAGCTGTCGGTCATCCTGCAGGTGTGGTATGTCAAGCGTCACAAGGGCAAGAACATGCGTCTGTTCAAGATGACTCCCTTGCATCACCACTTCACTGCCGACCCCGCTAAACTCACCTGGGACTACAAAATCAAGACCCCTGATCACCGCATCCCCGAGGCCAAGATCGTGATGCGCTTCTTCCTGGTGAGCATTCTGCTGGCGGCATTGACATTTGTCACGCTCAAGATACGATAACAACTATAGAAAACCCAACAAGATATAATATGGCAAAAAGACTAGTAGTTTTAGGCGGAGGCGAGAGCGGAGCGGGTGCCGCTGTGCTGGCCAAGGTCAAGGGCATGGATGTGTGGCTGAGCGATGCCGGCAGCATCGGTCAGGCCTATAAGGACCTGCTCAACCAGTATGACATCGCCTGGGAGGAAGGCGGCCACACCCCCGAGAAAATCCTCAATGCCGACGAAATAGTGAAGAGCCCGGGCATCCCCGACACGGCTCCCATGGTGGCGCGTGCCATCGAGAAAAAGATTCCTATCGTGAGCGAGATTGAGTTTGCGGGGCGCTATACCGATGCCAAGATGGTGTGCATCACCGGTAGCAACGGCAAGACCACGACCACCAAACTCACCTACCATATCTTCAAGAAGGCGGGACTGAATGTGGGCCTTGCCGGCAATGTGGGGCGCAGCCTGGCTTTACAGGTGGCGACCGAGCATCATGATGTCTACATCATCGAGTTGAGCAGTTTCCAGCTCGACAACATGTATGAGTTCAAGGCCAATGTGGCTGTGCTGCTCAACATCACGCCCGACCACCTCGACCGTTATGACTACAAGATGGACAACTATGCCGCCGCCAAGTTCCGCATCACACGCAACCAGACTGGTGACGACTCCTTCATCTTCTGGAAAAACGACCCGGTCATCGCGCTGCAGTTGCGTCAACATCACCTGGAGTCGCGGCAGTTGAGTTTCACCGGCGACGATGACGATCATTGCGCAGCGTGGGTGCATGACGATGTGCTCAACTTCGATGTGGACGGCGACCGCTGGGACATCCCCCGCGACCAGTTGTCACTCAAAGGCCTGCACAATGTCTATAACACTATGGCGGCCGGCTTGTCGGCCCAGGTGTTTGATATCCGTAAGGATGTCATCCGTGAGGCATTGGCCGACTTTGAAGCCGTGCCCCACCGTCTGGAGTATGTCGACACTGTCGACGGCGTGCGTTACATCAACGACAGCAAGGCCACCAATGTGGATGCCTGCTGGTATGCCCTTGAGAGTGTCAAGGAACCGTGTGTGCTCATCTTGGGCGGCATCGACAAGGGCAACGACTATAGTCAGATTGCTCCGCTGGTCAAGGAGAAAGTGACGGCCATCGTGTGTCTGGGCAAGGACAATGCCAAGCTGCATGAGTTCTTTGACGGCATGGTGCCTGTGGTCACCGACGCTACCAGCATGGTCGAGTGCATGGACAAGTGTCGCGGCCTGGCCAGCGCCGGCAGCACCGTGTTGCTGTCGCCGTGCTGTGCCAGCTTTGACCTTTTCAACGGCATGGCCGACCGTGGCAACCAGTTCAAGGAGTGTGTCCGCAAGATGAAAGAAACCCATTAATCTGTTCAACAACCGCTATTAGTTCCCCCTCCCTATGTCCCCTGCCGAAAAGACAAATAGGTACAACGAAATCTCGCAGAAGTATGGCGACCCCTGGATTTGGGGCATCTACATCACTCTGCTCATCATCTCGATAGTCGAGAGTTATAGCGCATCGAGCCGTGAAATCGCTGCTCAGGGCATCTACATGCCCATCATCAAGCAGTGTGTATTCTTGGGCGCGGGTGCGTTGTGCGTGTTGCTGTTGCAGCGCGTCGACTACAACAAGCAGAAGTTCTTGTATGCCATGATACCGGGCTTGGCTGTCATCACGGTAATCAGCCTGATTTATGTGATGTTCTTTGGCGAGGTCATCAATGGTGCCCGCCGAGCCATGACGATTATTCCCGGTCTGGTCACATTGCAACCTGCCGAGTTGGCCAAGTTGTCGATAGTCACAATCTTGTCCTACATCTTCGCCAAGTCGCAGAAAAACAAGGACATCAGCAACGGCGGCTTGGTAAGTGCCGCGGTAGTCGTGGCGCTGTATGGTGCCTTGATGATTCGCAGCGGCTTGACCAACACCCTGCTGCTGGTTGCCATCAGCGGCTCGATGCTGCTCATCGGTGGCGCTCAGTTCAAGCGCATCGGCTACCTGATGATTTTCTTCATCATCATGATGGGCATCTTTTTCATCATCAAGAGCAACAATGACAAGAAACAGGAGCTCTTTACCGAGGTGCAGGCCAATACACAGACTGGAGGCCTGCAGGTAGAACTCAACCCTGATGCGAGTGAGAGTAAAGATGAAGTGGGCCGCTCGCACACATGGAAAAACCGCCTCTTGGAGTGGTGGCACAGCGATTCACTGGTCTATCGCGATATTACCGCCAAGAACCAGCAGGAAATGTTCTCCCGCATGGCTCAGGCTCATGGTGGCATCGTGGGCAAGGGCGTGGGCAAGTCCCGCGAGTGCAGCCGCCTGCCGCTGGCCTTCAGTGACTACATCTTCTCGATCATCGTCGAGGAACTGGGCTTGGTGGGGGGCATCTTTGTGCTGTTCCTTTACCTGTCGCTGCTCGGACGAGCGGCTATGATCGTGCGGCGCAGCAAGCGTGTGCTGCCCTCGTTGCTGGTCATTGGCATGGCGTCGTTTATTACATTCCAGGCCTTGTTCCACATGGCCATCAATGTGGGCGTCTTCCCCGTGTCGGGCCAGCCGTTGCCCCTCATCTCTAAGGGAGGTACATCGATTATCGTCATCAGTATCGCCTTTGGCGTGATGTTGAGCGTGAGCCGCACCATCGCCAACTACGGAAATAAGAAAAATAAGGTCGACGAGACTCCGATTATCGATGGTCTCGACGCCGCAAACCCAACTGAAATACCTGCAAAAAATGTCTGGAAATAACAAAAAACTCAACATCCTGGTGAGCGGTGGCGGTACAGGTGGCCACATCTTCCCCGCACTCTCGATAGCCAATGAGGTGCACCGCCGTTATCCCGAGGCCAACATCCTGTTTGTTGGAGCCGAGGGTCGTATGGAAATGGAAAAAGTGCCTGCCGCGGGTTACAAGATCATCGGTCTGCCCGTGAGCGGCTTTGACCGTAAGCGCCTGTGGCGCAATGTTGCCGTGGG
The DNA here is from genome assembly GCA_900322135.1 of uncultured Prevotellaceae bacterium. Lineage (GTDB taxonomy): Bacteria > Bacteroidota > Bacteroidia > Bacteroidales > Muribaculaceae > Sodaliphilus. The sequence goes on along the minus strand of ONYP01000014.1, from coordinate 7,831 downwards.
CATCAAGTTGCTCAAGAGCATGAGCAAGGCCCGCGCCATCCTCAAGGAATTCAATCCCGATATTGCCATCGGTGTGGGCGGTTATGCCAGTGGCCCTATGCTCAAGGCTGCACAGAAGCGGGGCATCCCCACATTGCTGCAGGAGCAGAACTCCTATGCCGGTGTGACCAACAAGCTGCTGGCTGCCAAGGCCGAGCGCATCTGTGTCGCCTATGAGGGCATGGAGCGTTTCTTCCCCCAAGAGAAGATTGTGCTCACCGGTAATCCCGTGAGGCGCAACCTGCTCGAGTGCGGCGCGACTCCCGAACAGGCACGCCAGGCAATGGGTGTCTCTCCCAACAAGAAGACTGTCCTCATCATCGGTGGCAGTCTGGGAGCCCGCACCGTCAACAATGCCATCATTGCCGGCCTGAAGCAGATAGGTGAGGCCTATGGCGTGCAAGTCATCTGGCAGACGGGCAAGTTGTATGACCAGCAGTGCCGTGAGGCGCTGGAAGCGTCGGGCGTGAAGAATGTAGTCCAGATGCCGTTCATCAGCAACATGGACATGGCCTACCGTGCTGCCGACCTGGTCGTTTCGCGTGCTGGTGCCAGTTCCATCTCGGAATTGCAGTTGCTTGGCAAGGCTGCCATCCTGGTGCCCTCGCCCAATGTGGCCGAGGACCATCAAACCAAGAACGCCCTTGCCCTCGTCAACCGCGATGCAGCCGTGATGGTTACCGATGCCGACGCTGTCGAGACCTTGGTACCGACCATGCTCGACACAGTGGGCAACAGCGACCTGCTGGCCTCGCTGAGCGCCAATGTTGAGAAAATGGCCCTGCGCGACGCTGCCGAGCACATCGTTGATGAAGTGGAGAAGATTATCAGCAACAACAAGGCATAACGGCCTCAATAGCAACAAATTGTTCAGGAAGAATGAAAGACTTTGATTCATTATATTTTGTTGGAGCAGGCGGTATCGGTATGGCCGCTCTGGAACGCTATTTCCTCGCTCAGGGCAAGCGGGTTGCAGGCTATGACCGCACCCCGAGTGACTTGACGGCAGCCCTGCAGCGTGAGGGCGTGCACATCGACTTTGACGAGAATCCCGACCTCATCCCCGATGATTGCCGTGACCCGCAACGCACGCTGGTGGTTTATACCCCTGCCGTGCCCGACACGCATCAGGGACTCACCTGGTTCCGCAACAACGGCTTTGAGGTGATTAAGCGTGCCGCATTGTTGGGCGTGGTGACCCGTCACTCGCGTGCCCTATGCTTTGCCGGCACCCACGGCAAGACGACTACATCGAGCATGGCGGCCCACATCCTTCACAGCTCAGGTATCGGCTGCAATGCTTTTCTGGGGGGCGTGTTGCGCAACTATGATAGTAATTTCCTGTTGTCGCCCACGAGTCCCTATTCGGTCATCGAGGCTGATGAGTTTGACCGTTCGTTCCACCACTTGACACCGTTTATCGCCGTTGTGACCTCGACCGACCCCGACCACTTGGATATCTACGGCACCGCCGAGAACTACCTGGAGAGTTTTGCGCACTTTACCTCGCTCATCCAGCCCGGGGGCGCACTCATCGTGCACACGGGGCTGGCGTTGAAGCCGCGCACCGGGGCCGATGTGACAACCTATACCTACAGCCGCGACGAGGGCGATTTCCATGCTGCCAACATCCGCAAGGGCGAGGGAACGATTACCTTTGACCTGGTGACGCCATGGGAGACAATCGCCGATGTCAATCTGGGTGTTCCTGTGGATATCAATATCGAAAACGCCATTGCTGCCATGGCGGCTTGCCGTCTGGTGGAAACACCGGCCGGCGCGATGCGGCAGGCTGTGGCGACTTTCATGGGCCCCAAGCGGCGCTTTGAGTTCTGGCTCAAGGAACCAGGCCCCAAGGGTAGGGTGATGATTGACGACTATGCCCATCATCCCGGTGAACTGCGGGCGAGCATCACCTCGGTGCGCAGCCTGTATCCTGGCCGCCGCTTGACCGTCATCTTCCAGCCCCACCTGTACACCCGCACGCGCGACTTCGCCGACGGCTTTGCCCAGGCCCTCTCGCTGGCCGACGAGGTCATTCTGCTGCCCATCTATCCGGCCCGTGAGGAACCCATTCCCGGAGTGTCCAGTGAAATGATACTTGAAAATATAATAAGTGCTAAAAAATGCATTTACTCAAAAGAAAATTTGATTAAGTCAATACAATTGAGTAATTTTGACCTTTTGTTGACAGCGGGTGCCGGCGATATCGCCAATCTGCTGCCACAGATTTGCGATGAATTCAAGAAACAGAAGCGTTGAAAAGGCTGATACAAAATAGCATACTGCTTGTTCTTGCGATTGCTCTCACCACAGGCATCCTGTGGGCACGGGGCAAGTCGCATGATGAACTGTGCACGGGTGTGCAGGTCGAGGTCATCAACGCCGACAGCACAACCTTTGTCACCCCCAAGGGCATACTCAATGACTTGGAGAGCCAGGGTGTCAAGATTGTGGGCAAGCGTATGGGTGACATCGATGCTACCGACATCGAGACCCTCCTGCGCCAGTCTCCTTACCTGGAGAGTGCCGATATCGTAAAATGCCAGGATGGCCGTGTCCTCATCAGGGTGAGCCAGCTCGTGCCGGTGCTCAGGGTGTTTGACGGCGGTGAGTCCTACTATGTCAACCGCGCCGGCAAGCGCATGATGGCGTCGACCAACTATCACTGTGATGTGCCTGTCGTTCAAGGCCACTTCACCAAGAAGTATCCGGTCACACGCATCATGCCGCTGGTGGACTTTGTCGAGAATGACTCGTTGCTGCGCTCGCTGGTGACGATGTACTGTGTGCGTGACACCAACAACATCATCGTTGTTCCCAACATCAGTGGACATGTTGTGAACATCGGCAACGCCCAGGGCTTTGAGGGTAAATTTGCCAAGCTCAAACTGTTCTACAATAAGGTCATGCCGCAGCGTGGATGGAATGCGTTTGACACCATCTCGGTAAAATGGGACCACCAGGTCGTTGCCACCCGCCGCATCAAGGCCGTGCAGCAGACCGTCGAGGAGGACCCCGAGGACGACGAGCAGTTCCCGGGTCTGGAGACGGTGACCGTGGGCACGCCGGCCGATGCCAAGCATGCCGATGAGCCTGCCCGCGACGAGAGCAAGCCCGAGGAGCCGAAGGCTACGCCCCCGGCCGACGAGAAAAAGAAGAAACAACAATAACAATAATCATAACTAAAAAACAGCAAAATATATCAATCATTGTTTATGGAAAAGAACCAGTACATTGTAGCACTTGAAATCGGCAGTTCCAAGATTGTTGGAGCCATTGCCGAAAAGACTTCTGCCGGATACTTGAGTGTACGGCATCTGCAGGAAGAAAAGCATGTCAACAGCGTGAGATATGGCATAGTTCAGAATGTTGAGAACATCAAGACGAGCATCAATCACATCCTCAAGAATCTGGAGGGCATGATTGACGGCCGCATCACGCAGGTGTATATGGGTGTCAGCGGTCGTTCGCTGCACAGCATCGTCAGCGAGGTGAACCGCAGCGTCGGGTCTACCGAGGCCATTACCAAGGAACTCATCGACCGCATCATCAAAGATGCGACGAGTACCCCGATTCGCAACCACGACACTGTGGATATCGTGCCCCGCGCTTTCTATGTTGACAAAGTGGAAACACCCAACCCTGTAGGACAGTTTGGTTCTTCCATAAAGATCAAGGTCAACCTCATTGTCGCCAAGCCCTCGCTCAAGCTCAACCTTAACCGCTTGATGAACTTCGGCATTCCTGCCAAGGATTATATCGTTACCCCGCTGGCCGTGGGTGAGCAGATCCTGAGCGACAGCGACCGTGAGCTGGGTTGCATGCTCGTGGATATGGGTGCCGAGACTACCACGGTATCTATCTACAAGAACAAGGCCCTCATCTACCTCAACACCCTGCCCCTGGGTGGCCGCAACCTCACACGCGATGTGATGAACGGCATGAGTGTGCTCGAGGAGACCGCCGAGAATGTCAAGAAGAACATCAACAATCCGCTCGACCCCAACAATGTGAGCAATGTGGTCATCGAGGGCGTCAATGCCCCTGAGGCCGCCAAGTATATCAGTGCCCGCACGGGTGAGATTATCGCTAACATCAACCAGCAGATTGCCGACGCCGGTATGGCATCGGATGCTATCCAGAGCATCGTCCTCATCGGTGGCAGTGCCCATCTCGGAGGCTTGCAGCTCAAGATGGAGGAAACCATCAAGATCAAGGTGCGCATGGGACAGAACCCGCCCACGCTCAACATCCTCAACCCCGACATCAACCGCATGGAGTATATCGAGGTGTTCTCGCTGCTGGCTAAGGCCGCCGAGTTGATTGAGGAGGGCGAGACCTGTGTCGAGCTCAACAAGTATGAGGATGGTCTCATCCTCAACAATCCGCACCCTTCAAGGCCCGAACCCGAGGATGAGCCCGAGGATGAGCCGCGTGAAAAGAGGTCTTCAAAGCGCCGTAGCAAACCCAGCCGCTGGGATATCTTGAAGGCAAAACTTTCTGGCTTGATGTCTGAGGATGACGAAATGGCCGATGACTAGTAAACTGCGCTAAGATTTCATTTACCCGAATTAAAAAAACAATCACAATATGGACGAGAACAATATCAATTTCAACGGAAATAACCAGGGTCAGCGCGAGACTGGTCATGACATCTATTCAACGCTCGACAAGGATTCAGGATTCCAGGATAACAAGACAATGCCCACCATCATCAAGGTGATGGGCGTGGGTGGTGGCGGCAACAATGCCATCAACCACATGTACCTGCAGAACATCGAGGGTGTCTCCTTCGTTGTCCTCAATACCGACCGCCAGCAACTCAACGAGTCGCCCGTGCCTAACCGCGTGCTGCTCGGCCCGAACACGACCCACGGCCTCGGTGCAGGTAATGTGCCTGATGTAGCACGCCGTGCTGCCGAGGAGAGTGAGAGCGAAATCGCTTCCCTCTTTGACGACACTACCAAGATGGTGTTCATTACCGCCGGTATGGGCGGCGGCACCGGTACTGGTGCTGCGCCTGTCGTGGCGCGCATTGCCCACGAGAAGGGCGTGCTCACCATCGGTATCGTGACCATCCCCTTCCTGTTCGAGGGTCCCAAGAAGATTCTCAAGGCGCTTTCGGGTGCCGACGAGATGGGCAAGTATGTCGATGCCCTGCTCATCATCAACAACCAGCGTTTGACCGAGATTTACAAGGATCTCGACTTCACCAATGCTTTCGGCAAAGCCGATGACACGCTCACGATTGCTGCCCGCAGCATCAGTGACCTGATTACTGTGAAGGGAAAGATTAACCTTGACTTCAACGATGTGAACACCACCCTGCGCAACGGCGGTGCTGCTATCATCAGTTCGGGTTACGGAACGGGTGAGCGCCGCGTGACCAAGGCCATCGAGGACGCCCTGGAGTCGCCGCTGCTCAAGAACCGTGATGTCTATGGCTCACAGAAGATTCTGATGAATTTCTACTACAACCCCAACAGTGAGTCACCCCTGTTGATGGAAGAGATGAACGAGATTCAGGAGTTCATGGCTAACTTTGATAAGGATGTTGATGTGATCTGGGGTATGGCATTCGACAATACCCTCGAGGACCAAATCAAGGTAACGGTATTGGCTTCAGGATTTAATGTGTCGCTCGATAAGGAATCCCCTGTTCCCGCATCTCGTCAATCTTCACCTCGCGGCGAGCCTGTTTCCGAGACCAAGCGTCTTGCCGATGAATATGGTGTCAAGGCGATTAACGACATGACACTAAAACAGAATAGCGCCCGCTACATCGTGCTCTCGCCTGATGAGATGGACGATGACGAGGTTATCGACATGATTGAGAAGACGCCTACCTACAAGCGTAAACCTGACTTCCGCGCCCAGATCAAGGAGCGCCAGCAGGCCGCCAGCCAGGAGCGTCCCGTCGAGGTGCCCAAGTCGCCCAAGCGCGGCGGTGGTGGTGATTCGCCGACCATCGACTTTGATATGGACTGATTGCAAGATATATAATTATATAATGTAAGAGTGAGGAAATCACCGCTATGAGTATTTTTGATCAAGTCAATAATGGTATTAAGGAGGCCATGAAGGCCCATGACAAGGGCCGTCTCGAGGCCCTCAGGGGCATCAAGGCTGAATTCCTGTTGATTAAGACTGCTCCAGGCAACAACGGCGAGGTCAGTGACGAGAACGCCTTGAAGGTGCTCGTGCGCATGGCCAAGCAGCGCAAGGAGAGCGCTGAAATCTACACCGGCCAGGGCCGTCAGGATTTGGCCGATGTGGAACTGTTGCAGGCTGCCGTCATCGAGGAATTCCTGCCCAAGCAGATGAACGACGAGGAACTCACCGCCCATGTCAAGCATATCATCGAGCAGGCGGGTGCCACGAGCATGAAGGACATGGGCAAGGTGATGGGCATCGCCACCAAGCAACTCGCTGGTCGAGCCGAGGGCCGTGCCATCAGTGCCAAAGTGAAAGAACTCCTTACTGCCAACTAAAAACCAACCAAAAACCAACCAAAAACTAGAAACTAAGGACTAGGGACTAAAGACTAGAAACTCAAATAATAATGCTGACATTACAACTCATCAACCAGGACCCTGAGGATGTGATTCGCCGCTTGGCCATCAAGCAGTTTGACGGCCGCGAGCCCATCATGCGCATCGTGGAACTGGACAAGCAGCGCCGTGCACTGCAGAAACAACGCGACGACAACGCCGCAGTACTCAATAAAATGGCCGCACAGATCGGTGCCCTCATGAAACAGGGCAACCGCGACGAGGCCGAGAATGTCAAGGCCCAGGTGGCCAGCCTCAAGACCGCCAACAAGGAAATTGACGACAATCTTACCGCTGCCCAGGACGAGATTACCGAAATCCTGCTGAGCATCCCCAATGTGCCCTACAGCGGTGTTCCCGAGGGCAAGACCGCCGAGGACAATGTCGTCGAGAAGACAGGCGGCAAGATGCCCGAACTCCCCGAGGACGCCCTGCCTCACTGGGACTTGGCCAAGAAGTATAACCTCATCGACTTTGACCTGGGTGTCAAGATTACGGGTGCTGGATTCCCCGTCTATGTGGGCAAGGGCGCACGCCTGCAGCGTGCCCTCATCCAGTTCTTCCTCGACGAGGCCGGCAAGGCTGGCTATCTCGAGATTGAGCCCCCGCTGGTGGTTAACGAGGCATCGGGTCTGGGTACCGGTCAGTTGCCCGACAAGGAGGGACAGATGTACCACTGCCAGGTGGACAACTTCTACCTGATTCCCACTGCCGAGGTGCCCGTGACCAACATGTACCGTGATGTCATCATCCCGCAGGACGAACTGCCCAAGAAGAATTGTGCCTACTCGGCATGTTTCCGCCGCGAGGCTGGTTCCTACGGCAAGGATGTGCGCGGTCTGAATCGTCTGCACCAGTTCGACAAGGTCGAAATCGTGCGCATCGAGCGTCCCGAGGACTCCTATGCCGCCCTCGAGGAGATGAAGGACCATGTGCAGGGTCTGCTCGAGAAACTCGAACTGCCCTGGCACATCCTGCGCCTGTGCGGCGGTGACATGAGTTTCACCAGCGCCATTACCTTCGACTTCGAGGTGTGGTCGGCAGCCCAGCAGCGCTGGCTTGAGGTGAGCAGCGTCTCCAACTTCGAGACCTATCAGGCCAACCGCCTGAAGTGCCGCTACCGTGGCGACGACAAGAAAACCCACCTGTGCCACACGCTCAACGGCTCGGCACTGGCTCTGCCGCGCATCGTGGCCGCCCTGCTCGAGAACAACCAGACGCCTGAGGGCATCCGCATT
>ONYP01000069.1 GCA_900322135.1 uncultured Prevotellaceae bacterium | reverse complement strand
ACCAAGCAGGATCTGTGGTTCTCGACCAAGGACACCATCAGCAAGAAGTATGACGCTCAGTTCCGCATCATCTTTGAGGAGGTTTACGAGCAGAACTACAAGGCTGAGTTCGAGAAGTTGGGTCTGGAGTACTTCTACACCCTGATTGACGACGCCGTTGCTCGCGTAATCCGCAGCAAGGGTGGTTACATTTGGGCTTGCAAGAACTACGACGGTGATGTGATGAGCGACATGGTCAGCACCGCCTTCGGTTCACTGGCTATGATGACCAGCGTACTCGTTAGCCCCGACGGCAACTACGAGTATGAGGCTGCCCACGGTACCGTAACCCGCCACTACTACAAGTACCTCGCTGGCGAGGAGACTTCCACCAACCCCATGGCTACCATCTTTGCATGGAGCGGCGCCCTGCGCAAGCGCGGTGAGAAGGACGGTATCCAGGAGCTCATGAACTTTGGTGACCAGCTCGAGGCTGCTTGCTTCGATACCCTGAACGCCGGTATCGTTACCAAGGACCTCGTGAACCTGATGGAAGGTGTTGAGGCTAAGGCCGTTAACAGCGCCGACTTCATCAAGGCCATCCGCACCAACCTCGAGAAGCGCCTCGGCTAATCCGCCAGACGACTTTTCCTCGAGAAACCCACAGAGGGCTGCGGCACCAGTTGCCGCAGCCCTCATTTTTTCCTTTAGCACCGTCTTATATTACGGGCTGGTAGCCCGTAATACTGCAGACAACCCCCTTCCCATGGGTGCTGTCTTGGGTATTACGAGTTAAAAACTCGTAAATGCAATCAACTTATTGCAAGAACAAAGTTTTGTCTTTACCTTTGTCTTTATGGATAATAGCAATGAGAAAAGGAAACGCTGGATAGAGGCACATCCCGAACTAACCGTCAAGCCCTCGATGAAGCGGCGCAAAACAGGGCACGACTATAGCGGGGTCACCATCTACATGGTAACCCTCTGCATCGAGGGGCGCCGTCCTATCTTGGGCACATTGCTGGGTCCTGACGAGAAACACAAAAAGCCATGGGTACATCCCTCGCCCATCGGGGCAGCTGTTAAGCGGGCTTGGAATGAAATACCCCAATACCATCCTCAAGTCAAACTGTTGGGCTTCCAGTTGATGCCTGATCATGTACACGGCATCATCTATGTCATGACACCCATGCCACGACATTTGGGATATCTGATTCAAGGTTTCAAGAAAGGCTGCCGTGATGCCATCAAATCCATTGAACCCAATCATGAAACCTTATGGGAAAAAGGTTACAACGACCGTATCCTTCAAGGCGGAGGGCAATTGGACAGGTGGATTAAATACTTGGTTGACAATCCCTACCGCTTGTGGGTAAAACGCCAGCACTCCGACTTGTTCGTTCAACGCTCAGGTATCGTCATCGGCACAACCCCTGTGACAGTAATGGGCAACCGTTTTCTCCTCGATTACCCTGATAAAGCGGCCGTTCAGTGCTCCCGGCGACTTACAACTGAAGAAATCACAAATGAATGTATTCGCTTTCTCACCTTAGCCAGTCAAGGAACGGTACTTGTCTCACCTTGCATCAGTCCCGGCGAAAAAGCTATTATGGGGGCAGCGTTCGAGGCTGGTTATCCCATCATCCTTCTTCTCGAGAATGGTTTCGCACCCTACCAGAAGCCCTACGGGCGCCAATTCGAGGCCTGCTCCCAGGGCCGCTTGCTGCTAATTGCCCCTTGGCCGCACCACAATGACTTCCACAAGATTACCAGAACACAATGCAACGCCCTCAATGCACTTGCCCGCTGGATTGCAAACAATGGCACCGAGTGATGTTAGACTATTACACTGTGGCGGGTGGAAATGTTACTTTTTTCTCTTAAAAAGGATACTTTTAGGAAAATACATTATCTTTGCATGATTAAACGAGGAGGGACGATGTTATGATCAGTTATTGGAAATGCAAGGACGGATTCAACGAAATCCACCAGTGGAAGTCGGGGTGCTGGATTAAGGTGACCAAACCGACGGCCGATGACTTGGCTCTGCTTAAGGAGCGCTTTGCTACTCCCAACTTCACCCACGATGCCGAGGACATCGAGGAGCGCCCTCGCGTGGACCATGAGGATAACTGGACGATGGTGTTCGTCCGCGTGCCGAGCAAGAGCCTCGACGAGGACGGCGAGCCCGTATTCTCGACCGCTCCGCTGACCGTCCTGATACGCGATGATGTGTTCATCACCGTCAACTACTACGATAACGAGGTGCTTGACGACTTCATCCGCTGGAGCAAGCAGCGCCGCATCAACAACTGCAAGGGCTACGACCTGCTGCTGTCGCTGATGTTGTCTACCTCGGTGTGGTACCTGAAGTACCTCAAGCAGATGAGCGGCATGATGAGTGCCGCCGAGGAACGCCTCGAGAAAAAGATGGACAACGACGAGTTGATGCGCACAATGGGCTTGGGCAAGTTCCTCATCTACTTCATCACCTCGCTCAAGGGCAATGCCACGGTGCTGGCACGCCTGAAGATGCGGCTGCGCTCGCTCCCCCACGACGAGGACCTGTTTGAGGATGTAGAAATCGAAACCCAGCAGGCCCTGGACACCGCCAGCATCTACAACGACATCCTGGAGCGACAGCAAGAGACCTATTCGTCGGTTATCGGCAACAACCTGAACCGCATCATGAAGACCCTCACCGTGGTGACCATCCTGCTGATGATTCCCACTGTGATTGCCGGCTACTACGGCATGAATGTGCCCAACGGCATGGAGGCCCACCCCTGGGGTTTCCCGCTGGCGCTCGCCATCTCGGTGGTACTGATGGCGTTATGCTACTTCTTTATCCGCCACAGCAGAATATTTAAATAACAGGAAAAATATGATGGATAATCAGTCACGCAGAGATTTTATCAAGAAACTGGCCGCGCTGGTAGCAGCAGGTGTCGTGTCGCCGTCGGTGTTCTTCGGCGCCAAGGCTGGCGAGGCCCCCGCTGGAGACCCGTCGGGCAAGGGCAACTGCTCGTCGTCCTATGAGTGCGCCGGCGGCAACGGCAAGTGCGGCTCGGCCTACAATTGCAGCGGGCAGGGCACCAACGGACAAGGCAAATGCGGCTCCTCCTATGAGTGCGCCGGTGGCGGTGGCAAGTGCGGCTCGGCCTACACCTGCGCCGGACAGGGCGCCGAGGGCCAGGGCAAGTGCGGTTCCTCCTACGAGTGCTCGGGCGGCAACGGCAAGTGCGGCTCGGCCTACAATTGCACAGGACAGGGTGCCGAGGGCAAGGGCAAGTGCGGCTCCTCCTACGAGTGCGCCGGTGGTGGCGGCAAGTGCGGCTCGGCCTTCAACTGCTCAGGACAGGGTGCCGAGGGCCAGGGCAAGTGCGGTTCCTCCTATGAGTGCGCCGGTGGCGGCGGCAAGTGCGGCTCAGCCTACACCTGCGCCGGACAGGGCGCCAACGGACAGGGCAAGTGCGGCTCCTCCTATGAGTGCGCCGGTGGCGGCGGCAAGTGCGGCTCGGCCTACCAGTGCCCCGGACAGTCACGATAAGCATATCCCATGGTCAAGTATCAACTGCCCGAACAGGTACAGATGTTCCAGCGGGGCGACAAGTATGTCTTCATCAACCCCCTGCTGCCCGCCTGGGTCGTCACCAACGAGTTGGGACGGCTGATTATGTCACAGTTCGACGGCAACAACACCATCGACGACATCGTGGACGCAGCCTGCCAAATCCTGGGCGAGGGCAAGCATGACGAGGTCGCTGCCTTCTGCCGTCATGTCGTCGATTCCTCCATCTTTGAAACTACTCCCCACCCGCAGCGTCCTCGCGACACAGGGCTGCACTGCGTGCACCTGTCGCTGTCCAGCGGCTGCAACCTGCGCTGCAAGTACTGCTATGCCGCCGAGCGCATCGAGGGCCAGCATGCCCCGCTCACGCTCGACGAGTACAGACAGGTAATAGACGGCCTGTGCGACCTGTCCAGCCACCTGAGCGTCACCATCACGGGCGGCGAACCGCTGCTCAACCCGCTGTGGCAGCCCGTGGCAGCCTACTGCAAGGCCAAGGGATGCACCGTGCTGCTGCTGACCAACGGCACACTCATCAATGAGAGCAATATCGGGTTTATCAAGGAAACCTTCACGCTGGTGACCCTGAGCATCGACGGTCCCACGCGCGAGACGCACCGCCTGACGCGCGGCGACAACTTCGACCAGGTAATGCGCGCCGTGGACCTGCTGGAAGGCTATGGCATTGATTACACGCTGTCGATGACCGTCACCCGCCTGAACATCGACCAGGTGGAAGCGATGGCCCGCCGATTCGGCGGCAGGCTGAATTATGCCCCGCTGTTTCCCGTGTCGGACCTTGCCGAGGACCAACTGTCCATTACCGGCCGGCAATACTACGATGCGCTGTCAAGTGCCTTCGGGGTGAACCCGCTGGGGTACTGCGAGAGTTCGCTTGACGCATCGAAGTGCATCCAGACCCGCAAGTGTGCCATCGGCGACAACGAAATCAGCATCTCGCCCACGGGCGATGTATATCCCTGCCAACTGCTGCATGTCGACCAGTTCCTGGCAGGCAATGTGCACGAGCGCAGCATCCAGGAAATCTACCGCGACTCTGCTGCCCTGCAGCATTGTGCCAGCTTAGATGTGGACCATATCGAAAAATGCAGGGAGTGCGCCATCCGCTACATCTGCGGCGGCGCCTGCCGCGCCCGCGGCTACTACGAGACGGGGCGCATCGACGGGACGGGCGACTTCTGCGACTACGAACTCAATGCCTTTCTCGACGGCATCGTGAAAATCTATTCAGCCAATCTGCTGCAATAGCAAACGAAATAGATACAGAAAAGACAGGCAAGTCCCGGAATCCGGACTTGCCTGTCTTTATCAACCGATGGTGTTATCGGCCTAATCAGCGCAAGGCAAAAGCGTCGACGCCGACGAGTTCCTCGTAGGCCATCACGCCAGCCTGTGACAGTTCAATGGTGGTGTAACTGCCGTCACGCAGCAGCACATTGACATGGGTGTCGTCAACAAACGAGAACAGCTTCACTTCCTTGCCGTTGTTCTCGATGGACCATGAGTTGTCCTCGGCATTGAAGTTGAAGCGGGTCACCTGCTTGGTGGTCATGTTGGTAATGGTATAGCCAGTAGCGTCGCGGGCAACGAGATACTGGGCATCCTTGCCGTCAACGACCTTGGTCTCGGCCTGGGCCAGAGCGGGATTGCTGCCCGACCAGAACTCAATGGAGTTAAGGACGAATAAGTCGGCCATGAAACTCAGCTCATAAACAGGCAGAATCCACATAGCGACAAACACGATTTCGTTGACGAACTTATCGCCTACATGGTCATTCCATGCCTTCACCTTATTGAACAAGGCAAAGCTTCCAATACAGGACTGCAGCATCATGGATGCTGAGAGCGCCACAACAGTAGCGACGATAAATGTTTTCTTTTTCATAATCATGTCTCTTTTAATGGTTATTTCTTGTAATTCTTTTTGTAGTTCTCATAGCAGTTGAGCACCTTGACGACATAGTCCACAGGCTCGGTGCCGCGGCAGTAGCCGTTGGAGCACACCGAGTCGTTGTAGTACTCGGGATCCATCTTCCACAGCATGGCCTGCTCCACATTCTCGTCCCACACGCGCGGGTCAAGCTCGTTCTTGCGTGCCAGCGCCATGGCGTCGGTAACATGCCCTGAGCCGGCATTATAGGCAGCCAACACGAACTTGATGTGGTCTTCCTTGTTGGTGCGGCCACGCATGATGCCGATCAGTTCCTTGAGAATCTGGGTAGCCACACGGATGCTGACTTCAGGATTGGCCAGGTCTTCCTCATTGACACCATAGGAGCGTGCCGTGCGCGGCATCACCTGCATGATGCCACGAGCACCCATCCATGAGGTGGCGTTGGGGTCAAAGCCCGATTCGGAGTAGGCAATGGCTGCCAACAGGCGCCAGTCCCATCCCAGCTCCTGGGCATACTGCTTGAAGACATGGTCATAGGGCGAGATGCCACCCGGCGGCGTCACGGCGAGCGTATCCACCTTGACGGAGTCGGGTTTAGGCCCTCGGTTCATCTCAAAATAGTGCTTAAGGGCCTGCTTGGAGTATTCCTGGGCATTGCTGCTGGCAGCCCACTGGTTGATGCTGTCGGCAAGCCACTGGTCCCGCCTGGAAACGGCCCATGATGAACGCTGTGCAAAACCCACCTTGAGGTTGATATTGATGCTGTCATAGTAGGTCAGGTTCATCTGTGCGATGTCGCTGTCCACGATGGTAAAGGGGATCTCATGGCGCGAGACCCTGGCGATGAGTTCGGTGGGTACTGCAGCCTCGCCCTCGACAACATGGATGTTGATGCCACCGCCCACCTCATTATCGAGGTTGCGCAGCCGTGACTCATACTTGGAACCTTTCTCGACATATACATCACACCCGATGAGCTGGGTCACATCATAGATGGACCCCTCTCCACTGTGCTGAACAAGCACTTGGTAGGTCTCGTTGACCGCACCGCAGTGCAACACGCGCGACTTGTACTCGGCCGTGACAGGAATCTCACAAGCCAGCACATCGACATCCCGATGGTCCAGCATCTTGATCAAGTCGGGCATGCTGCGGGCAACCTTAAAGCGCAACGCAATGCCATGGGAACGGGCAAAGTCGCAGATGCGGTCATAGTCATAACCCATCGTATCCCCCTTGAGGATAAAGAAGCCCGTGGGACTATACAGGGTTCCCACATTGAGTGTGTCGGGTAACTGGTGCTGAGGCTTGGCCGTCTCCTTCTGCCCTCCGCACCCTATCATGAATGACAGGCAGAGCAACAGGATAATCGATGGGATGATGCCTCGCATGGATCAATGGACTAGTTGAAGGTAGATGAGCACTGCCGGTACCACCAGCAGCAGGCTGTCGATGCGGTCCAAAATGCCGCCGTGGCCAGGCATGATGTTGCCCGAGTCCTTGACGCCCACAGTGCGCTTGATGAGCGACTCGACGAGGTCACCGAATGTGGCAAACACTGCTACCACGGCACTCAGGCCCACCCATGTCGACAAGTCGGGCACCTGGAATAAATCATCAAACCAATAATTGGTAACGAAAGCGCCAGCGAGTGCAAACACCAAACCACCGATAGCGCCCTCCCATGATTTCTTGGGTGAAATGCGCTCAAACAGGCGATGTCGCCCCAGCAACATCCCCACGCAATAGGCTCCGGTGTCATAGAGCCAAATGAACAGGAAAATACCGAGCAGCATGCGCGGTGCCGTGATGCTTGTGATGCAGTTAAGCATCGATATGGGCAGAGCGACATATCCCAGCGCCAGGAACGAACGCTCCAGGCTGTGGACGGCATTCTGCCTGGGCCGGTACAGTTGCACGATCGTGCGCAGAATCAGATAGGCAGCAATGGTAATGAACCATATGGCCAGCGAATCGGAGTCCAGGCTCTTGTCCTTGAAGAGGAGATAGAATGACACGAATAATCCCACACCGCCCAGCATATCGATGATGTTGACAAGCCATGACTGGGTTGCGTCATCCTTGGCCATGGTAATCAATTCACTGATTCCCAAAACAATCAACAGCGGGAAAACCAGCAAATACATCACTGGCGAGTTATCGAGCAGCAGGATTGCCGCCACGATGATTGCGATATAGATTGCGCCCGTCAAAGCGCGTTTAATCAAGTTTACCATTCGTTATCTCCTTATTGGGTGCAAATGTACAAAATTATCATGAAATGAACAACAGCTATCATGCCCTGTTGATAAAAAAGGCGACCAGCCGCATCAGGCGTTAGGTCATCACCTCCTTGAAAACGATGAAGCCTCCCCATGATGAACGGCGGGAAGGCTTCTTTACCTTTAGGGGAGAGGAAATGATTGAGTATCAGTTCAAAATCATTGGCTCCAGTCCTCTCGGCAACTCGACATTATACTGATAAGCCCTTGCAAACTGCTTGATAAATTCAATAGTTGCCTTCTTGGGGCCTTTCACTGATGTGATAATGTCATTTTTTTTGTCAGTAGAAGTAGTCATTTTGTGCATAGGCAATCCTATTTTAGAATTAATACACCTTTATAACGCACTATTGCAAGGCAATATTATATGCCAACGCCGTTTTAAGTTTTTTTTTGTTTTCGGGTTGCCACGGCTCAAAAAAAACGGGCCCGCTTCAACTGCATGAAACGGAGCCCGTGATGATGGTCAGGTCAAATCACTCGGTCAAGCGGTCGAGAACGGTGCGCACCAGGTCCTCGACAGCAGTCTTGTAGTTGGGATTGACATCGGTTGCCACACGGTTGGCGATGATGGAGCAGACGGTCATTGCACGATGGCCCAGCATGAGGGCCATGCCCTGCAGGGCGCTGCTCTCCATCTCATAGTTGGTGATGTGGCCTCCGTTGTACTCAAATTTCTCGATACGGCTATTCAGCTCAGGCTCTGCCAGGTCTAAACGCACGCGTCGTCCCTGCGGGCCATAGAATCCCACCGCCGAGATGGTGTATCCGCGCACCATGTCGTCACGGCCGATTTTCTCGACCAGCCACGGATCGGCGTCCACGACATAGGGCTTGGCAAACAATCCGTTCCACTTCACGAACTCACAGAATTTCTTCTCGAAGTCGAGGTCGGCGACCTTGTTGCGGTCGGCATAGTAGTTGATGACGCCGTCAAAGCCGATGGCCTTGGACGCAATGACGGGCGTGCCAACGGGCACATAGGGCTGCAGTCCGCCCGAAGTGCCGATGCGCACGATGTTGAGGGTGCGGTGCTCGGCGCGCGGCGTACGGGTCTCGAAATCGATATTGGCCAAGCCGTCGAGCTCAGTCATCACGATGTCGATGTTATCAGGACCGATGCCATGTGAGAGGGCCATGATGGGCTTACCGTGGTAGGTGCCGCCAATGCCATGGAACTCACGGCTGGAGGTTTCCCAATCACGGGTGTCGAAGTAGGATGCAATCATGGTCACACGGCCAGGATCACCACACACGATGATGTTGTCGGTCAACTGTTCAGGCTTCACATGGATGTGGAATGCCGAGCCATCATCATTGATGATAAACTCTGAGTCGGGAATTCGGTCTGTATTCATATCGTTATGTAATTAAAAGTTCGTGTTTTGATAAAAAATGAAATGTCAAAGGTACTGTAAAATTCCGATTCAGCAAAGCGGGTCGGCTTAAAAATCATTAAAACGACCTCATAATGGGGTCATGATGCCCTTATCCTGCCTATATCAAGGTGTACCTGCAACCCGGCAGGGTCGAGATGACCTTCTTGCAATCCAGCTCAACGAGGACGCTCATGAGCTTATAAACCGGCTGGTGCAGCACATCGGCGAGGGCATTGAGGTGAATCTCCCCACGGTCACGGATAACATCAACCACCGCCTGTTCCTCCCTGGTGAGCTCTGGGAACAGGTCAAGTTGCTGCGGAGCCAAGCCGGCGTTTTCCCAACGCATGGCTGCCATCAGGTCATCGGCTCCGGTAATCAAGGCGGCCTTGTTGGTAGCAATGAGCTTGTTGCAACCCGCCGAGAACTCGTCGCCGCAACGGCCAGGCACCGCCATCACATCACGGCTGTAGCTCATCGCCAGCGATGCCGTGACCAGCGCGCCCCCGGCTCCTGCCGACTCGACAACCACCGTGCAGTCGCTCAAGGCCGCAACGATGCGGTTGCGTGCCAGGAAATTGCTCTTCTGCACCTCGTCCTGGCTGGTATAGTCGGTCAACAGCATACCGCCCTGCTTGGCAATGGCGACGGCATCGTTGCGGTGCATGGCGGGATAGATGCGGTTCAGTCCGCGAGGCAAGACAGCCACCGTGGGGACACCATGCTTGAGTGCCGCGCGATGGGCAGCGATATCGATGCCATAGGCCAATCCGCTCACCACGACCAGGTCCTGCACACGCTGCGCCAGGTCGCCGATGAGCGTTTCACAGAAACGCACACCGTATTGCGTGGCGTGGCGCGTGCCCACAACGCTGATGACATGGGCACTCTCGAGGTCGCACTTGCCCAGCGTGTATATCATTGCCGGGGCGTCGGGGGCCTCGAGCAGACGATGCGGATAGGAAGCGTCGGTGAAATAGGTGGCCGCGATGCCGTGCTCACGCACGAAGGACTCCTCGCGCACCGCCCGTTCCAGGCAGCCGGCACGGTAGTCATCACGATAAATCTTGCTGCGGCCCCGTGTGAGCTCGCGCAACGCCTTCTCGCTCATGTCAAAGAACTGACGCTCGCTGCCCACCACATCGAGCAACTTGCGCGCCAGGTCCACCCCCATGCCCTGGAGGCTGGCAAAGGCGATGCGGTAAACCATCGGGGTATATCGGTTCTCGCTCATGGTCAATCGAGATAATGTGCCACGCGTGCAGCCAGTTCATCACCGCGGTCGATGCGCCCGTCGTGCGTCATGCACACGATAGTGACCACAGCGTTGACCACGGGGGCATCATCCTCTTTCCTGAAGATGTCCTGATGGAAAATGAAGCGTGCCCCCTTGCGTTCCAACCAGAGGCGGCTAAGCATCACATCGCCACTGCGCAACGGCGTGTGATAGTCTATCTCCATGCGGCGCACAACCGGTATCAGCCCGTCACGCGTGAGGCTGCCGAACGGGATGCCCTCCTTCATGACAAAGGCGTGTCGCGTGTGCTCCAGATAGTGGAGATAGATGGCGTTGTTGACGATGCCCTCGCTGTCGAGTTCATAGTCACGCACAGCGACCTCGAGCGAGAAGATATACTTGTCCTGCTTCATTGTTCCATGATTTGTTCTATGCGGCAAAGATAATGAAAATGCTTTAAACAGGATGTCATTTGCCACAACAAAACCTGCCCGCAGGCTCATGTCGAGCTCGCGGGCAGGCAAATATCATTGAAAGGTCTCAATTATTACTTGAGCCAGTCCTGTACCTTGTCGTTGGGAACCATGCGCTCCTCAAACACATAAGCGCCAGTCTTCTCGGAGCGAACCATCTTGAGGCACTTGCTCCATGAGCGTCCTTCACCAGTCTGAAGGGTTGCAACTACTTTCTTTGCCATAACTTAAATATCGTCGTTAAATGGTTGTTCTACTCTCTGTTACTTGATCTCCTTGTGAACGGTCATGCGTTTCAGATAAGGGTTGTATTTCTTGAGCTCCAAACGCTCGGTAGTGTTCTTGCGGTTCTTGGTCGTGATGTAACGGCTGATGCCGGGAACGCCAGTACCCTTCTGCTCGGTGCACTCGAGAATAACCTGCACGCGATCGCCTTTTGCTTTCTTTGCCATAATACAGTTTCCTTTCTTACTTGTTAATAACCATGATTTCAGTCAAGTGGCCATCAGCAGCAGCTTTCTTCATAGCGGCATCCAGACCCATCTTGTTAATGTTGCGCAAACCTGAAGCCGACACGGTCAGGCGTACCCACTGACCCTGCTCGGGCCAATAGAACTTGCGGCTGAAGACGTTAACATTGAATTTGCGTTTCGTCCTGCGCTTGGAGTGCGACACATTGTTACCTGTGATCGCTTTCTTACCAGTGATTTGACAAACCTTAGACATAGTTTCTCGTTTTGTTAGTTATTGTTATTGTTTTACATTCTCAGTATTGACTCGCGCTACATGTCCGCCTGCACACAGAAAACACAGGCGCAGCACAATAAACCGGGTGTGGACATCCAGCATGCAGAGGCTGCTCCACCCCACCGGCGTGAGAAGGTCACCGGCATCACAGGGTTGAACAACAGTTGGGTGTCTCGCTCGTTTAATATCGTCCTTCGAAGTTTCAACGATCAAGTGTCACACTCTTGACTTGACTAACGCATGAGCATCAACGCCAGCAAGACATGTGCCGCGAAATCGGCTGCAAAGATAGACACATTTTTTGAACTACACAACACATTTCCAACACTTTTTATCAAAAAATGTACTGATTTGGAGACAAAAAAAAGGGGAACCATCTAGCCGATGGCCCAAGCCGTTATGTTTTTCGGCCTTCGACAGCGATATCATTTTCGCAAAAAAGGAAGGTGCGCCTGTGTGTTCGGCTGTGGGAAGCGCACCTTCAAGAAAAAACCACACAAGATTGAAAAAACCATTTAGCACTTAGAGAAAAGATGTTTCAAGGATCAGTATTCTGTGTCGGCGGACGCTTGAGGTCCGCGGTATATCTCGTTTTGGTCAGTATCCTTTTTCCGTCTCTGGTGTTGAGACGGCACACCCGGCTCCATCATTATATAATATATATCAACATCTATTACCTATTAACCATATAACAAAAAAGCAAATACTACCAGGTGTGCCATCATCAACAAAAGGAAGGCGCGCTGGCCGCAAGGGGCTTGCGCACCCTCCTACCACACTTATGAAAAAATTATCTGACACTTCATTTCAGCATTGTTTCATGACACATGGGCAGCCTGTTACAGCCTACGAGTCCATCACACACGACCTCACAAAGCATGCCTGCAAATAGCATACTACCTGCTGCCGATCGACCGTTGTCGCCAATAACTTGTCCATGATGTCAATGTTTAGATAATTAAAAATAATCAGGTATAAGCCGGCATAGCCGTCAATCCAAAAGCTGCTACCCGAGCAGTCGATCCTCAATCATGTGACGGAGATGCCCAGACTTCTCATCAGACCATTGCTGTAATCATCCAAAGAGAAATGCAAGACACTCTCGTCTTTTACATTTCATTACAATTAGAACGGTATTCCTTAATCCAATCGCAAAAATAGCCGATACAACTAAAAAATCCAAATATAAACCCCACATATTCTTAAAAACCGCACAAAAACTACTGTTTTTGGTAGTCATTTATCTATATTTCTCATCATGAGGGCAATAAGTCGTCCAGCATCAGAGGAAAATTAAAAAACGAAAACTGGTGTGCATCACCCATGGCCCAGTCCCATCCTGACCTGCCCAGCAGTCAAAACGGAGCATATTGTCGAAAACAATTGTCCGAAGCAGGCATTTACAAAAATAAATAATTTTTTTTTGAAAATTTGTGCGTTTTGTTTTGTAAATTAAAAAAATGTGATTACCTTTGTGCACTCAAGCAAATTCATGAACTATGGAATGAAAATTGTTTATCGCGAGCTGTGAAGCCAAGCGTGACTTTAAGTGCTTAGTAATGGTTTGTTTTACAGAACGATAACCCAAGCGGATGCTTGGGTTTTTCGTTCTATCATAACAGTGATGGCATGGAATCAATGATCCATGCCATCACTGTTATGATAGAGAGTCTTGATTTCTAAAAAATCAAGGAACGGCGCTGGTCCGGATTATCGGAGCGAAACCTCGATATCATCCTTGCCCTCGTTGAAGTCGAGCTTGCCTTCCTTGGCGAGCCAACCCAGAGCGCAGTGCATCTCGTTGACTTTGAGTTTAGTGGCCTTGCGCAGGTCCTTCAGGTTGAGAGCCTTCTGCGCATCGTTCAGGGCGTTCCATACGAGACCGGCCCAAGTTCCAATGTTTTCAGTGTTCATAAAATTAAACCTTTAATAAAACAATCAAATATACTTATGATTTCTATAAAATCGCGACAAAGGTAGTGTTTTTTTAAAAAACCGACCAAGAAATCATGCAAAAAGTCATGCAAATGCCCAAAAATGGCTATGCAAACCATTGCACAAACCTGTTGGCGGAATTAAAGAATCTATTTTTTCCAGACAAATGACACCCGTAGGTTAGCCTATGAATACCCCCCGATATATCAGGCATCTGAGCAGAGCGAAGGTGGCTGATTCATCGGGGGCGTCATGAACAGAGACCCGTCGCTGAATGTGCCCCCTTCATCTTGGACCAGCACAAATGGGGTCGCTTCCAGCGACAGAGATTGTTTTGTCCATCCGTGGGTGATGTGATCCACTTCGCTACCGCTCAGCGGATTGCATTACCCACGGTTATTCAAATGACCGCCTTTCGGGCGTTTGCGACCGCAACCTGCTGGCATTGAATGTTTACACAGATTCTCTACTTGTTCAAGTAATTCCGCCAATGGGCATTCTATGTTCATATGCAAGAAAAATGATGATTTTTCTAGTTTTTTTGAATTTCACCATATAAGGTGCCATTCTTGACCATAGCGACAAGGATGTG
>ONYP01000009.1 GCA_900322135.1 uncultured Prevotellaceae bacterium | reverse complement strand
TTGTGGACGATGATGTCAAACACGCCATGCACCTCTTCATGTTCGCCGACTTCACGCTTGATTTGCGAGAGCAGTTCGGGCGAAATCTTGGCGCCGAGCAATTCGTTGACCGGCGAGGCGAGCATCTCGATACCGGCCTTGATGATGACCAGCGAGATGAGGGCGCCCAGGATGCCGTCGAGTGAGACATTCCACAGCAACATCACGCCTGCCGAGATGAGCGTCGCCAGCGTGATGATGGCGTCGAACAGGGCATCGGAGCCCGAGGCAATCAAGGCGTCGCTCTTGAGTTTCTCGCCTTGACCCTTGACATAGCGGCCCAGCACCAGTTTCACAACAATGGCCACAATGATGACGATGAGCGTTGTGGTCGTGTAAGTGGGAGTGGTTGGCTCAATAATCTTTTTTATCGACTCGATGAGCGAGGTGATACCTGCCGAGAGCACAATCACGGCGATGATGATGGCGCTGAAGTACTCGATGCGCCCGAACCCAAAGGGGTGCTTCCTGTCGGCAGGGCGTTGCGAGAGTTTGGTGCCCACGATGGTGATGACGCTCGACAGGGCGTCGCTCAGGTTGTTGACAGCATCCATCACGATGGCTACCGAACTGGCAAGCAGGCCTACAACGGCCTTGAATGCTGCCAGCAACACATTGGCAATGATGCCTATCCAACTGGTTCTGATAATCTGTGAAGAACGATCCATATTTATTTAGGTTAAATGTTACAGGTTAAAGGTTACAGGATTGCGAGAAATTTGCAATAGATAATTCGCTGATTTGTAGTCTAATAAAGAAAACCGAATAGCCACAAAGGAATACGGTTTCCGTTACCAATTTCGATGTCATCTACGGCAAGGTAACTATCAGTTAAGTCCTTGATTTGCTCAAACGACTTGCGATGACCACCAACCTCTATGGTATGAATGTTGTCAATCAGGAAATCGCCGCTGCCACTGAATGCAAGTTCATGTGCATTGAACAACTGATTAGCGAAAAAAGTTTCACGGAGATTTCCCGTATTGATTTCGCTCGCGAGTGCAAACATCAGATTAGTGTTTTCGAGATACACTTTCTCGGGCTTGACAAGTTGTTGCATGTTGTTTTTCCCTTTATACAACAAGTTGATAAGAGATGCCCGATGCATAGTGCGTAATAATTTGTACACTATTTGGCGGTCACATTCAAGCGTATTGGCAATCCTGCTCACATTGACAGTGAATGGGGATACGCGGGCAATCAGGGCAATCAGTCTTTTTGTGCGATTAATTGTATTCATCTCCACCGATTCGGCTTGTGGAATGTCTTGCTCAATGACATTGGCAACCATTTGGCGCAAGGCCATCTCATAGCCATCGGCCAACTCATTATAGAAGGGATAATAACCATGGCGCAAGTATTCTCCAAAGTATTGCAACACATGCACTTGTCGGGTGATTTCCATTGCAATTGTTACATGATTGGTCAGCACCCGTTCAAGTTCAACGGGGTCAAACCGCGCAATACTATTAAAATCAAGGAACTCTCTGAATGACAGTCCTTGCATGGTAAAAAATAGACATCGTCTGGATAAGTCGGCCTGTGATTGGTCAATTTTTAGGACAGATGATCCGGTGAATACCACATGGAAGCCAGGATAGCGGTCATAGATGTTTTTGATTTCCTGTGCCCAATTCTTATTGGGGTAACGATGCACCTCGTCAAGAAACAGATGAGTGCCGCCATGGGTATAGTGATATTCTGCTAAATCTACCAGCCGGTTCTCATTGAACCATAGTTCATCAAGCGACACATATAATGCTTGCTTGCTTCCGGCAGGAAATGCCTCAGCCATGCGCTGCAGCAACAGAGTCGTCTTGCCCACACCTCGTGAACCTCGGATACACAGCATCCTTACATCCCAAGGCAATTGGTGATATAAGTACCTTTTTGTCTTTGTACTCACTTGAGAAACAAGCCTGTAACTGTTGGCATATAATTCTTGAATATCCATAATACAGCAATTTGATGGCGCAAAAATACAATTTTTGTTGATTCAAACCAACAAAAATAATGAAAAATTGTTGAATGAAATCAACAAAAATAGTTTTTTATAAGCAACAATCTCGCAACTAACAGAGCCTCAACTTGGTTGTTGGGGTTGCCAGAGGTGGAGGCCGGCGGCGGTGGCGAGTTGGCGGACCAGTTCCAGCAGGGCGGGGGAGGGGTTGTAGAGGGCGATGTTGATGTCGCCGCCGCTGGCGGTTATCAGCGACGCGCCTTCATCAATCAGGGCGCACAGGTGGCCGTGCTGCAGGGCTTCGGTCAGCCAGGCGACCAGGGCCTCAGGTTCGGGGTTCTTGATCCACTCGTCGTCACTGCCATTGTTCACAGTCAGGTCATGGTAGCAGTTCACGCCAAGCACCACATCGGCAAACTGGTGGCACAGGCGCTCATGCCGCTCACCCGTCAGGTAATACTGCTCAACGGCAAAAAACTGCCCGCTGCAGTCTTGCGGCACCTGCATTGGCAACAGGTCGATGACCCAATAGGGTGTTTCCAGCAACCGCTCCGCTGTTTTGTCGTAATTCTGTTCCATATCTTTCGGCAAAGATAGCATTTTTCGCAAATGTGAAAAAAAACGGAGCCAAGTATTTGTACTGCTGCCAAAATTCAGTAATTTTGCAGATTGTAACTAAACTATTGAATTATCGTGAGCAATAACAAGGACAACAATAAGAGCGGGTTTGCCCGTTTCCGTAACCGTCACCCCATCCTGATACATTCGACTTTGATGGTGCTGGCGCTCGTTGCGCTGGGCTATATCGCCCTGCTGTTTATCGATGTGTTTACCTCCCACGGTCAACAGGTCCAGGTGCCTGATGTGCGCAATATGCCGCTGGAAAAGGCCATCCAGATTCTCGATGATGCCGGCCTGCGCTGGGAAATCAGCGACTCGACCACTTTCTATGAGAACTACAAGCCGGGAACCGTCATCGACCAGGATCCCAAGGCCAAGTCCTATATCAAGAAAATCCGTATCATCTACTTGAATGTCAATGCCATGCATCCGCCTATCATCCAATTGCCTAAACTGATAGAGTTGCCTGGGCGCCAAGGCGTTGCTATGCTCAAGGCTATGGGCTTCAAGTATGTGACCATGGACAGTATCGAGAGCCAGTTTGCCGGCATGATCCTCGAAGTGACCGTTGACGGCCACAAGGTGGCTCCTGGTACCGGTGTCAGTGTCAACAGCAAGATCAAGATTACCGTGGGCGATGGCTCCATTGTGGACTTGAACCCCGAACAACTGATTGATTCCGAGACGATGGACTCGATTGATGAGGCCAATTATCAGGACGCTCAGGAAAACTATGAGATGGAAATGAAGGCTGCCGAGGAACGCAGAGAGCAAGAGCGTAAAGAGCAGGCCGATAAGGAGAAGAGGGAACAGCAAAACAAGAACCAGAAGTCTGATAAAGACAAGAAAAAAGAGCAGGACAAGAAGTCTTCAGATAAGGACAAGAAGAAAAACTGACCCGTCATGGCACTGGACGACGAGTTGCTCGATGCCGAACTGGAATCGGGCGGCCACGAGATTCAATATGACTATAGCGAGCCCGACTTCACCGAGGACGGGCGCGACTACTGGGAGCACTACCACTATGTGGTGGAGCCGGGGCAGGTGCTGCTGCGCATCGACAAGTACCTGGTGGAGCGCATCAAGGGCACCAGCCGCAACCGCGTGCAGAACGCTGCCGAGGCGCAGTGCATCCGCGTGAACGGCCGCCCCGTCAAGAGCAACTACCGCGTGCACCCCGGCGATGTCATCAGTGTGGTGATGGACCGTCCCCGCTATGAGTGCGAAATCGTCGCCCAGGACATCCCCTTGAACATCGTCTATGAGGACGCCAGCCTGATGGTGGTCAACAAGCCCGCCGGCATGGTGGTGCATCCTGGCCACGGCAACTTCGACGGCACGCTGGTCAACGCCCTGGCCTGGCACTTCAAGGACAACCCCGACTATGATGTGACCGACCCGCGTCTAGGCCTTGTGCACCGCATCGACAAGGACACCAGCGGACTGCTCGTCATCGCCAAGACCCCCAACGCTAAGACCTCGCTGGGTGCCCAGTTCTTCAAGAAGACCACCAAGCGGCAGTACATTGCCGTGGTGTGGGGCGAGATGAAGCAGGAGGACGGCACCGTCACGGGCAACATCGGGCGCGACCCGCGCGACCGCGTGTTGATGAAGGTCTTCCCCGACGGCGACCAGGGCAAGCACGCCGTCACCCACTGGCACACCGTTGAGAATCTCGCCCATGTGGCCGTGGTGCAGTGCCAACTGGAAACGGGCCGCACCCACCAGATACGCGTTCACATGAAACACATCGGACACCCCTTGTTCAACGATGCCCGCTACGGTGGTGACCAGATCCTGCGCGGCAACCGCTCGTCAAGTTACGCCCAGTTCATCCACAACTGCTTCGAATTGTGCCCCCGCCAGGCCCTGCATGCCAAGACGCTGGGCTTTGTGCACCCCGAGACCGGTGAGCAGATGGACTTCGACAGCGACCTGCCTGCCGACATGGCTGCCCTCATCACCAAGTGGGAAGACTATGCCAAGGCCGTCGCCAACAAGTGAAGCCCCGTCGCCCGGATTCTGCTATCTGACGGAATCAAGTTGAATAATCGATAAATTCAAGATACAATGAAACGATTGATGACTATAGCGTTGATGTTGGCTGTTGCCCTCTTGGCAACAAGTCAGGTCGCTTATCGGGAACGCAACAAGTATCGCGAGCGGGATGAATTCTACGACAGCCACAGGAACATGATAGGATATGCCGAGTATAACAAGTATCGTGAACGCACCGATTTCTATGACAAACATCACAACTTGGTGATGTATGAGGAGGAAAACCGTTATAAGGACCGCGTGGATATCTATGATACCGACAATAACAGAATCGGCTACAAGGAGTGGAACAAATACCGCGACCGTTGGGAAGTGTATGATAAGCACGGCAATATGGCCATGTATTGTGAGTGGAACAAGTACCGCGAACGGTGGGAGTATTGCACTCAGCGCTTTTCCATCATGACAATCGGCATGATAGCCTATCGTGAACATGATAACTATCGCGACCGGGACGAATTATATGACAGCGATAGAAACAGGATAGGATATGTCGAGTATAACAAGTACCGTGAACGCTCCGAGTTCTATGACAAGAGCCATAACATGGTCATATATGAGGAGAAGAACCGCTATAATGACCGTATAGACATCTACGACACCAACAATAACAGAATCGGTTACAAGAAATGGAATAAATATCGTGATCGCTGGGAAGTGTGTGATAAGCACGGCAATATGACCATGTATTGTGAATGGAACAAGTACCGTGACCGTTGGGAGTACCACGACAATTATTAATTGTAGTCCTGTTTTTTACAATAAACACCGGCATCAGACTATCGGTCAGTCTGATGCCGGTCAATAATTTTAATGGTACACTGTGTTATTTCTGGGAAAGGGTAGCGAGCATCTCGACCAAGATGTCGATGGCTTCGTTGGCGCGCTCTATCGGGCTCTGGATGGATCCCGTGAAACATTGCGGCTCTTTGGTGATCATCAGGAACCACACGACTACGGTTTGCGTGCCGTCGTCCTCATCGGTCTCGATCGATCGAACGAGTGCATAGTCGTCCTTTACCAGTTTCTGGTCCACCTGATATCCGTCGCTCTTTTTCATGTACTCCCAATTGTCAGCGGCCATCTGCAACTGATTCTTCATTGGGCCCTCATCATTGTAAGAGACATCGAAACGGATTTCATCATCTTCGGTTGTTATGTTCACCCATTCATCACCATAATAGGACACCTCCCAGTCGGCAGGATAGCTGATAGTGAATTTCTCGTTCTCGAAGGTTTTAAAGTCGGCCGCAGCCGCACCGAGGCCAACCATCACAGCCATCAGTGAAATCATCAATGCTTTCTTCATGACACAACAGTTTTTTTGAATTTGCACAAAGATAGGCATTTTTTTGCTAAACATTAATATTTTATTCTTTTTTCGTTAATGTAGGGGCTGTTTTTGTTTTGGATAATAAAAAATCGGTTAGTGCATAGAAAGCAGAACCCCCGTTCGCCTTGCACTCATGTTGAGGACTATCGTCCTCGAAGATAGGCTGCGGCTCAACAATGCTCAAGCAAAAAAATGATTTTTTGTTTGGCATTGTGTTCGCCTTGCACTCATGTTGAGGACTGGCGTCCTCGAAGATAGGCTGCGGCTCAACAATGCTCAAGCAAAAAAATGATTTTTTGTTTGGCATTGTGTTCACCTTGCACTATCTTTGTAGGTTAAAGAATTATGAACCAACAATGAGGGGGCGGAAACGCGTCTCCATATAATTACTCAAATCGCTATGTTAGAGAACGAGAACATACCCATTCCAATTGAGTATCAGGACATCTGCCCGATTCCTGACAAGGATTTCCAGACAGCAATGACCATCCTCGTGCAAGAGCCTGGTTTCCAGAAAATTGTGAGCTTAGTGCTGCCCAACTACAAGTACTCGCAGTTGAAGAATGTGTTGTTGGGACTGAAGTCCAAGCATGAGTTCCAGGTCAAGGTGATGAGGCCGCTGATGGAGGGCATGATGGCCAAGACGGGAACCACCCTCACCACTAGCGGTGCCGAGAACCTGGACAAGGAGATGCCTTACACCTTCGTGACCAACCATCGCGACATCGTGCTTGACTCGGCACAGTTGAGTTACCTGCTGCTCAAGGGCGGACGCGACACTTGCGAGATTGCCATTGGCAACAACCTGCTCATCTATGACTGGATTACCAAGCTGGTGCGCCTGAACAAGAGTTTCCTGGTGAAGCGCAACCTGGGACGCATCCAGACGCTGGCTGCCGCCGTGCAACTGTCTGGCTACATGCACTTTGCCCTGGAGCAGAAGCGCGCCTCGCTGTGGATTGCCCAGCGCGAGGGCCGCTGCAAGGACAGCAACGACCGCACGCAGGAGAGCCTGATCAAGATGCTGGCCTACGGCAACCGCGACAAGCCTTTCATCGAGAGTCTCAAGGAACTGAACATCGCGCCCATCTCGATCAGTTACGAGTATGACCCCAACGATTACCTCAAGGCCAAGGAGTTCCTGTGCAAGAGCAAGAACCCCAACTGGCGCAAGGATCCTGACGATGACCTGACCAGCATGAAGACAGGCATCACCGGCCACAAGGGCGAGGTGCACTATCGAGGGTCTGGACAAATTCCTCGAGGTGGCCCGCGTGTGCGCCATCATCGACCATGCCATCCACCAGAATTACAAAATCTTCAAGACCAACTACATCGCCCACGACATCCTGTTCGACGACAAGCACTTTGCCGACAAGTACACACAGGAGGAGCGCGAGGCCTTTGAGCACTACCTCTCGGCCCAGATTGACAAGACCGAGGGCTTGAAACTGAGCGAGGCCGACCGCTTCTACATGTACAACAAGATGTTGCAGATGTACAGCAACCCGCTTTCCAACTATCTGGAGGCCACCAAGTAATGAAAGTCAGCTGGGTCGGGCTCATTATCATGGCGCTGGTGTGCATCGCCATGGATGTCTTCATCAGCCGGCGCTTAAAGCGTCGGGGCTACCGTTGGGCCATGTGGTTCAATGTGCTGCTGGCGTTGTTGTCGGCGGGTTTGGTCATCTCTATCGGCCTGTTGCCGATGTCGCGTGCAGCAACCTCCAACAGCACCTTTGTCACTTGCCAGTACATGCTCTACACCTTCTTTGCCATCCTTGTTCCCAAGGCGTTGGGAATGGTGGTCTATGGCATCGGACGGTGGTTCAAACGCCGCTGGGCCGCGGGATGCGCCTTCGCCGTGGCGGCTCTGGTGTTTGGTGTGATGTGGTGGGGCGCCCTCGTCACGCCCTCGACGCTCGAGGTGCGTGAGGTGGAGTTGGAGTTCGACCGCTTGCCCGACGCCTTCGACGGCTACCGCATCGTGCAGTGGAGCGATGCCCATCTGGGAACCTACAACGGCAGCACCGCCATCGTCGAGAACCAGATCAACACCATCAACAGCCTGCACCCCGACATGATTTGTTTCACGGGCGACCTGGTGAGCCGTGAGACCAACGAGGCTGAGCCCTACCGAGAGATCCTGTCGAGGCTGCATGCCCCCGATGGCGTTTTCTCGGTACTGGGCAACCACGACTATGACGATTATGTGAAGTGGGATGATGAAAACGACAAATTGGCCGACCGCAAGGCCCTGTGCGACCTGCAGACCGGCATCGGCTGGCGGCTGCTTAACGACGATTATGTCCTCATCAAGCGTGACAGTGCCCAGATAGTGCTCATCGGCACCGAGAACTACGGTGACCGGGTGGGTGAGAAACGCGGCAGCCTGGTCAAGGCCTACAGCGGACTGAAAGACGGCAATTTCAAGATACAGTTGCAGCACAACCCCTATGCTTGGCGTGCCAACACGCTGACCAACAGTAATATCGACCTCATGCTTGCAGGGCACACCCATGCCTGGCAGATGATGCTCACGCTGGGCAATTGGCGCTGGTCGCCGGCTTCGTGGCGTTATCCCGAGTGGGGCGGGGCCTATCACGAGGGCGACCGGTGGCTCTATGTCAACATTGGGACGGGTATGGTCGGCCCGCCCATGCGCATCGGCGCCACACCCGAAATCACTGTCATCACGCTCAAGAAAAAGGTTTCCAGTTAATCTGGATTGTCTAGAACATCTAGAATATCTAGAAATAATTCCTAACTCCTAACTCAAATTACAATGGCAACGCAACTCTCGACGCTCATATCCCAAGAACTCAACATCCCCATCAATCAGGTGGCCGGCACGGTCAACCTGCTTGACGATGGGGCAACCATCCCGTTCATCAGCCGCTACCGCAAGGAGGTGACCGGCAACCTCGACGATTTTTCCATCCAGTCCATCGACCAGCGCCTGCGCTACTACCGCGAACTGGAGAAGCGTCGTGCTACCATCCTCAAGAGCATCGAGACTCAGGATAAACTCACGCCCGAATTGGCCGACCGTATCAACAACTGCTGGGATGCCAACACGCTCGAGGACATCTACCTGCCCTACAAACCCAAGCGCAAGACCCGTGCCGAGGCTGCCCGCCAGTTGGGTCTGGAGCCGCTGGCCAAAATCATCATGTCGCAGCGCGGCGGCAATATCGAGGAGCGTGCGCGCCAGTTTGTCGACGGCGACAAGGTGTCCGATACCGACGCTGCCATTGCCGGGGCTCAGGACATCATTGCCGAGTGGGTTAGCGAGAACGAGGCGGTGCGCAACGCCGTCAGGCGCGGTTTCAAGTATGACGCGCGCCTGGTGTCCCACTTCGTCAAGGGCAAGGAGATCGAGGGCCGCAACTACGAGAACTACTACGACTATTCGATGCCGCTCAAGCGCGTCTCGTCCCACCAGTTGCTGGCCATACGCCGCGGCGAGAAAGAGGGATTCCTGAAGGTGGGCATTGAGATCAACGACGACCGCACGCTCGACAACATCGCGCGCATCGTGGTCAAGGGTAACGGCGAGGCTTCGCAACTCGTCGATGAGGCTGCCGAGGACAGTTTCAAGCGACTCATCAAGCCCTCGATTGAGACCGAGTTTGCATCGGCTGCCAAGCAGAAGGCCGATGACGAGGCCATTGAGACTTTTGCCCAGAATGTGCGGCAACTGCTGTTTGCGCCGCCCTTGGGCCGCAAGCGTGTGCTGGCCGTCGATCCGGGTTTCCGCACGGGTTGCAAGGTGGTGTGCATTGACGAGCAGGGCAACCTCCTGTACAACGATGTCATCTATCCCACCGCCCCCCACAACGACATCGAGGGGGCCACCAAGAAGATTCACTCGCTCACCGAGGCCTATAAAATCGATGCCATCGCCCTGGGCAATGGCACGGCAAGCCGTGAGACCGAGCGCTTCCTGAAGAGGATTCGCTACCGCCGCCCCATCGATGTGTTTGTCGTGAGCGAGAACGGTGCATCAATCTACAGCGCCAGCAAGATTGCCCGTGACGAGTTCCCCGACAAGGATGTGACCGTGCGCGGTGCCGTTTCCATCGGGCGCCGCCTGCTCGACCCGCTGGCCGAACTGGTCAAGATTGACCCCAAGTCCATCGGTGTGGGGCAGTACCAGCACGATGTGGACCAGACGCGCCTAAAAGAGGCCCTTGATTTCACTGTGCAGAGTTGCGTGAACAGCGTGGGCGTGAATGTCAATACCGCTTCCAAGGAGTTGCTCACCTATATTGCCGGCCTGGGGCCCACCTTGGCACAGAACATCGTGGACTACCGTGCCGCCAACGGCCATTTCACCTCGCGTCAGCAACTGCTGAAGGTGCCCAAACTGGGACCGAAGACCTTTGAGCAGGCGGCTGGCTTCCTGCGTGTGCCCGAGAGTGATAACCCACTGGACAACAGCGCCGTTCATCCCGAGCGTTATGCCCTGGTCGGGCGCATGGCCAAGGACTGTGGTTGCAGCATTGCCGACCTCATCAAGGACAAGGCGCAGCGCGACAAGATTGACCCGCGCCGCTATCTCTCCGATGATGTGGGCGAGCCCACCTTGCGCGACATTATGAGCGAGTTGGAGAAACCTGGACGCGACCCGCGCTCGACGGTACAGGTGTGGGAGTTTGACGACAATGTCAATGACATCAAGGACCTGCGCGAGGGCATGGAGTTGAACGGCATTGTCACCAATGTGACCCAGTTCGGCGCCTTTGTTGACCTGGGTATTCACAAGGACGGTCTCGTGCATGTCTCGCAGATGCCCAAGCGCGGGCTGCCGCCCGCCCGTCAGGTCCATGTGCACCAGCATGTGCGCGTCGCCGTTACCGGCATCGACATGGAGCGCGGCCGCATCGCCCTGTCGATGCGTGGCATCGACCAACCCCAATAACGATT
Source organism: uncultured Prevotellaceae bacterium (assembly GCA_900322135.1). Classification (GTDB taxonomy): domain Bacteria; phylum Bacteroidota; class Bacteroidia; order Bacteroidales; family Muribaculaceae; genus Sodaliphilus. The sequence continues at coordinate 45,802 of ONYP01000009.1, read as the reverse complement.
TCTAAACTACGAAATTCACAGATTCCTTTGTCAATTAGGGAAGGAACATGTAACCCATATAGGTGAACAAGCGGAAGAAGAAACGCTAAATAAACTGGGATTTCTTTGGAGATTTGGGGATTTGTGTCTAATTTTGTCGTGAAAATGCGGAGTTATACTCCTGATTTTATAAGAAAATGCGGAGTTATACTCCTGAATTTCTAAAATTTCGGCAATGATGATACAGCGATTCTTTAAGATTGAAGATGTCCAATATGGCAGCGTGTTCTTGTTTGGAGCACGCCAGACGGGAAAGACGACTTTGCTGCTGTCACTCTTCCCTGACAGCCGTTTTTATGACATGTTGGAGAATGACACCTATGAGCGGCTGCGGCGCAACCCGTCGCTGCTGCGACAGGAATTACAGGACTGCAAATCGGGTGAAATCGTGATTATCGATGAGATTCAGCTGATTCCTGAATTGCTTAACGAGGTGCATTGGCTCATCACCCGCAAGGACATTCATTTCATCCTCATCGGTTCCAGTGCTCGTAAGTTGAAACGCAAAGGCGTTAACACGCTTGGGGGGCGTGCCGTGAGGAATGTGCTCTATCCGTTAGTCAGTGCCGAGATACCTGACTTTGACTTGGTGAAAGCAGTGAATCGTGGCATGTTGCCGACCCATTATCTGGCACCTGACGACAGTCAACTCCAGAAGCGGTTGCAGGCCTATATATCGGTTTATCTGAAAGAGGAAATTGCTGCTGAGGCGTTAGTGCGGAGATTGCCATCTTTCACGCGGTTTATGGAGGTGGCAGCACTCACCAATGGCGAAATGGTCAATTACAGGAATGTGGCGCAGGATTGCGGTGTCGATGCCAAGACAATTAAGGAATATTTTAACATCCTGGAACAAACGCTTGTCGGCTACATTGTACCGGCCTTCAGTCGAACCGTAAAGCGGAGAATCAGTCAGGCACCGCGCTTTTACTTTTTTGATGTGGCATTGCCCAATTACCTGCTCCAGCGAGGCAAGATGCAACCCGGCAGTGAGGACTTCGGGCACGCGTTTGAGCACTTGCTGATGCAGGAAATCATCGCCTATTTGGGCTATCACGACATCGAGAATGCGTTGTCCTATTGGCATACTTATACTGGGTATGAAGTCGATGCTGTTCTGGGTGATGCCCAGGTAGCTATTGAGTTTAAGTCAAGTCAGGAAGTACAATCCAAGAACCTGAGAGGGCTTAAGGCCTTCAAGGAGGAACATCCCTCGGCGCGACTGATTATTGTCTCGCTGGATGTGCAGCCACGCATCTTTCACGATGTGGAGGTTATGCCTGCTACTCATTTTCTACAGCAACTGTGGCAGGGCAAAATTTACAAATCAAATGAAATTAACTAAATAATATGGATATGGAGAAAAAAGAGAATCAGGTTCAAGTAAGCACTGGCATGAAGATTTGCCGTGTTGTAGGAGTCGTGTTGGTGTTGGCAGCCATCGCTTACACCATCTGGCGCGGTGACTTTGATGAGAAAGGGCTGATTGGATATGTGGATGACTTCATGGTGTTTATGGCAGCATTCACATTTGCCCACGGCAGTTTCCAGCGTCCCGAGCGCCGCTACATCCGCCGTCAGCTCTACATGCTCTCGTCGCTGTTTGCCCTGCTGGGTCTGTGCTGGGTCATCATGCTCGCTTTCATGAAATAACGAGGCATTAGGCCCGACTGTAATGAATGCAAAGGAAGTGAAATGCCATCACTCCCTTTGCATTCATTGTATTGTTTTTAGCGTAGTCTTTTTTACTACTGGTGGTGTGGTCACACCGGGACGACGAGCATGGGCGTGTCGGTCTGGAACAGCACGCGGTGGGCGATGCTGGGATTGAACAGACGCGAGAAGATGCTCGACTTCTTGTTGGGCACCGCGATGAGTTGCACATTTTCGTCCTTGGCAAACTGCGCAAAACTCTCCATGAAGGTCTTGGCGGCGATGCGCTTGGTCCTGAAGGTGCACTCGGGGTAGTGCTCACGGCAGTATTGCGTCAGCTGTTGCAGCGACTGGTCGACCAGGCGGCGGTCCTTCTTGTCGACCACCGGGATGATGGTCACTTCCACGCCGCGCATGTTGAACAGCCGTGCAAAGCGGTCAAACGACAGCAGGTCCTGCTGGATAAGGTTGGAGAAGAACGCCACATGGGTGATGTCGGTCAGTCCGATGTCGGGCATGCCGATGGGGACAGTGAAGATGGGGAACTTGCAGGCATCCATCACCTCGCCGGCCACGCTGCCGATGAGGTTCTGGCGGCGGCGGTTGGTGCCGCTGGTGCCCATCACGATGAGCGACACATCATATTTGCGGGCATAGTGGAGGATTTGTTCTTCAGGGATGCCTTCGGCCACCTTGGTCTCGATTTTCACCTTGGGCAGTTCGCCGGCAGCGATTTTGTCCATCAGCATCCTCTTGAATTCCTCCATCTGTTCTTTGGCATTCTTCTTGATGCTCTTGAAATTGTCTTCGGGGGTCTCGTATCGGTCGCTGCCAAAGGGCATCGACATCGTGTGGCGCTCGTTGATGTAAGTGTGCAGCAACACCACGCGGCCACGGCTGCGGCGGGCATATTCCATACCCAACTTGACCGACTTGATTGAGTATTTCCCGAAGTCCACGGGCAGCAACACACAGCGCTGGTCGCTGGATGTGGTCTCGGGCGACTCGATAATCTGCAATGCCAACGGCAGGTCGCGCTCGCGGATGCGCACCCTCACGCCCGAACCGAGCACCTTCTCGTCGAGGTTGACATTGTGTAGCTTCACCTCGATGCCTTCTTCCTCAAGGGTGTTCTTCAACTCTACCGCACGGTCAAATGTGTGGATGGCGACGGTAATCAGTCGGTTAGGATCGTTATTGTTCTTGTTGCAGTCCATTTTTTTAGTTAGGGATTAGGAGTGAGGAGTTAGGAGTGAGGCTGCTCGGGCCGATTAATCGTTTTGTTCCAGTATCTCGAGCGCCATTTCCAGGATTTGAGGGTCGTCAAGCACGACAAGTCCGCCGTCGGGACCGGGCTCCAGGTGGAAACCCATATTGGTCCCGAACTCATAGTTTGACCCGCCAAAGTAGTTGCGCACCGACTGAACCGGCAGGTTGAGTTTGTCGGCGATATTGTGGATGGAACCTTCGGGCAGACGATTTTTGATGCGCCGCAGTTCGTTGAATGTGATGGTCCTCGACATAAGCATTTATATTGATTGTTGTTGAGCGAAAAAAACGGTATTTAGGTAATTTCTACAAAATTACGATATTTTGTCCAATTTACAAAATAAAAGGCAATAAAACGACTTTTTCCCTGTCTATTCGGTACTTTTGTGGCAACTGTTTGAGTACTAGAGAGCTGTGAAGATGCTGCTAAAGAACTACACCAAGCTACTTCATCAACGCTGTCACTTCCCGCATAGCTGAATCCCTGGCTCTTGTTGCCACAACGAGCTGCATACTCCCATTCAGCTTCTGTCGGTAAGCGGAACTTCTTGCCTGTGATTTGCTTCAGTTTACTGATAAACATCTGACAGATTTCCCGTGGCTCACACTCAACGGGACGGTGCTGATCTCCAGAGAATTCGCTTGGGCTGTTACCCATCACAGCCTGCCATAGTTCCTGTGTCACTTCGGTTTGACCAATACTGAATGACGACTATGTCACCTCATGGACAGGTTTCTCATCATCTTGTGCATCACTGTTCTGCTCTGGGGGCGCACCCATCATGAATGTGCCGCCATCAACATATATCATTTTGAACGAGACCCCATTTACAGTAAAAGTAATATCTTATTGCCATGGCCATCTACCACTCAATATAAAACTAATAAGCGAGGTTACATCATTAATATCAGCGTTACCACTATCGTCAACATCGGCATTAGTAGAGCTTATTTGGGAATTATCACCAGTCAATACATAGTCAATTAAAGAAGTCACATCGTTAATGTCAACATAACCATCGGCATTAACATCACCGGTTTCTGTATATACGGTTACTACACATTCATCGGGAATTGCTTCGTCATCAACCGAATTAACTGTTATAGTTGCCATGCCTTCTTTCAAACCGAGTACTTGAATTTTTCCGTTGACGAGGCGCGGTAAAGCAATAGTGTTATCGCTGGAAGTCACAACAAGTTCTGTAGATGTTGGAGAACAAGTTGGTGTCAATGTCACCAAATGATTGGGTAACACCCATGCTTCATGTTTATCAAGAGTGATTGTAATCTGCGGTGGTACAACCGTTATATGACAAATTGCCTGCTTGTCTACACAATTAGCAATGATATCACACTCTCCAACAGTTAATGGTGTAATGATTCCGTCAATAACAGTTGCCACTTGACAATTGGTTGAAATCCAATGGACATTATTGGGTGTAGCATTATTGGGGTTTACTGTTGCGGTTAATTGGAGCTGCTTATTTAGTTCCAATTCAGCCGAAACTTGATTTAGGGTCACTGATAACGGTTCAATAGCGTCTGATGATAAATTGGCAAAATTGCACCAATACGGAGCCATAAAATAAGAAGCTGTCGAGGTTGTTGGCACATGAAGAATAGCCGTATAATTTGTGAATGAATTTGAATCACAGTTAGGTGGTATTGTTGAATAACTATAAATTAAAGAAGGGCTAGCTTTCATATCTCCTATAGATGTTATTCCACTACAAAGATAGAGGGTTTCTATATTGTAAATTGGCAATTGGCCTGCTTGCCAAGCCCCTGTCCCGTAAATACAGACATCATGTAAGTTGCAGTTACTAAAAGCATTACTTGCTATCGAAACGATAGTGACGGGTATTGATAAATAGTGCAACTGAGCACAATCTTTAAAAGCATTCTTAGCAATTGAAGTCACTAAGTAAGTATTGCCTTCAATTTCAACCGATTCTGGTATTACTACATTTCCATTGTATGAGTTGTAGTTTTCATCTTTGTAGGTGACAGCAACTGTATTGTCACTATTCTTATAATAATAAATACCGTTAAGGCAATAGACTCTATTAACCTCACCTTTGATAAATTTCAATTTGATGGTCGGTCCCAAGCCCTTGCTCTCATAAATGGGCGGGAAGCCACCTTGCTTGGTAAAAACCTCAATGGTCAGCGTGACGATGCACTCGCCGTCACCCTCAGGGAACCACTCGCTCTGGATATCTTGTACTTCTCCCATGAGTTGGCCGATTGCGGTCTGGTAGGCACCCTCCTCGTCCTGAGTGTTGCAAGTCGCCGGGAAACAGATCTGGTAGGCACCGTTCTCGATAAGATCAATCTCATAATACATCTTGAGGTAGTCGGACGAGCCAGTCATGTTTTTGACAAATATGCCGGCTTTAATCAACTCATTGCCATTGTTATCGGTTTCTACCAGGTTGCGTGTGATTACCGATTCATTCTCGATGACATTACCGTTGGCATCAACGAAGGCGAAACTCTCATCTATGCTTTGTGCAAACATCGAATTAGTCATGAGAATTATGACAAACAAGAATAATGCTAAGATTCTTCTCAAATTAATTGTATTGTATAGAATAAGTTAGTTCGCAAATATACTATAATATCATGATACAAGAAAATACCCGCTCATTAAAAAACTAGCAATAAAAGAGCTTATGCTGAGGTTACCAGGTTTGAATCAGTGCCGCGGTGAGGAGGATGAGGATGGTGAGTGCAACCGTATTCGTCATGATGTTGGCGTCGGCGCGGCTGTAGTACCCATCGGGGAGTCGCCAGCGGCGCTGAATCCATCGCATCAGGCGCCACACGAGCCAGCCTGCAAGCACGCCCACGGCGATGCCGCCCAGGATGTCGCCCGGGTAGTGGACACCCAGATACATGCGGCTGTAGCATTGCAGCAGCGCCCATGAGACGAGCGAGAACAGCATCCAGCGCTCCCTGGTGATAAGCGACAGGAGTGTGGCAACGGCCATGAAGTTGGCGGCGTGGCTGGAAACGAAGCCGTACATGCCTCCGCGATAGCCGTTGACGATATGGACCATGTTGCTGAGCGAGGGGTCTTGGGTGGGGCGCAGGCGCTCTACCAGGTGCTTAATCAGGCCCGATGACACTTGGTCGGCTACCAGTACCGCCAGCGCCAACATCGCCACCACGAGCAGGGCATGGCGACGGTTCTGGCGCAGCAGTATCCATAGCAATGCCATTATCATCAGCAATGACGACCACTTGGCCGACACCATCCACCAGAAAGTGTCCTGGAAAGCATTGTGCAGACCGTTCACAGCCAGCAGTGCATCGGCATCTATGTCATTCAGGTACTCAAGCATTGTTGATGTTTCTATGTTGCCGTTGGACAACCTCTAAATATTTCCTGATTAATTTGTCGAACCTAATCTCTCTAAACTCTAAACCCTAAACTCTAAACTCCATTGCGCACAGGCGCAATGGATTAAATGATTTCGATGTCTTTGGCGTTGATCCATGCTTTGTGGCCGCCGGCAGTGGTCACTTGCAACCACTTGCCGCTGGTCTTGTCGGCGATGCTGTCGACAATCTCGACGCGGGTGCCCTGTTGCAGCTCAAAGGCCTCTTCCTCCTTGCCGCGGGGTTCACGGGGTGCAGTGCTCAGGGTGGCTGTCTCGGGCATGATGATGGCGCCGTTGCCGCTTGTCGCCTTGTCATGGACATGGAACGCCGCCAGGTTGGCCAGGATGCAGAGCACAAGCATCAGTCCGCCGCCAAAGAAGCCGATTTTGCGCATCAACACATTGTCCAGGAACAGATAGGCAGCCACTCCTGCCAGCAACAGCAGGAAAGTCACGATGGCGATGACGGCCCATGTGTTGCTCGACAGGTGGCTTACCGTCTGGTCCACCCAGTTGCTGAACCACGAGTCGCCGGCATCGTCGGGGAGCTGCATCTTGCCGCGCACAAACTCCAGGTTGAACCGTGCGTCGCTGTTCGACGGGTCGAGCAGCAGTGCGCGCTCATAGTAGAGCACGGCATGCACATTGTCCTTGAGGCGGTAGTAGGTATCGCCGATGTTGCAATACAGGTCGGACGAAACACCCGTCTTCTCGGCCTCCTGCAGGTATAGCTTCAGGGCCTCGTTATAGAGTTCCTGATTGTAGGCCTGGTTGGCCTTGTCGATGTTGGCGTTACCTGCGGTGAGGGGCAATGCCAGCAAGCCTAATATGATGGTGATGATGACTTGTTTCATATGTTTAAGTTTTAAGTCGTTAGTTTCCAACATAACTTCTAACTTCTAACTCCTCACTCCTAACTCCTCACTCCTAACTCCTCTTTTAACTCTCTCCAGACGGTCGATGACGCCCGCTGCCTCGTCGAGCACGGCATTCATGTCGTCCGAGGCCAGTTCCGGGGCATACTGGGCAAACTCGCACTTGTCGATGAGCGCGATAGACTCGTCGCGCAGCTGCGCGTTGATACCGTACTGCTCCAGTTCGGCGTTGATGTTGTCCTTGCTCAACTCGCTCACGGGAATCGACAACTTGTCGCTCATGTAGCCCCACAGAGCATTGAGCATCTCGGCATAGAACCCGTTGCGGTCACCGCGTGAGGCAAAGCCTCGGGCTGCTTTCAGGCGGCGCTGGGCCACCTTGCTGGCGCGCTTGGAGCGCATGCGGCGCACATCGGCGCGTTCCTTCAACTGCTTGCGGTAGTACAGCATCAGTGCCACCATTGCCAGCAGGGGCAACAGGAACCACAACCAGTAGGTCCAGTGGTCCACAATGTAGCCGTGCGACTTCTTCAGCCCCAGGTCACCGGTCTTGATGGGACGGATGTCCATGTTCTTCATCCGGTAGTGGTTGCTGGGTTGGCCCTCGCCCTTGGCCACCGACAGGTGCCGGGAGGGGATGTTGAGGGTCACATATTTGCCGGCCTCAGGGTCGAAATAGGTGAACTCGCTGGCAGGGATGTCAAATTCGCCCGCATACTGCGGGATGAAGGTGTAGTCAATCACGACCTTCCCGCTCATGTCGCCCGCGCCGTCATTGACCTGGGCGTCGGTCTTGGGGTCGTACACATCAAACTGCTCAGGGAACTTTACTTCGGGAGCCTTGATGTACTTGATATTACCCGATCCCGTGATGTTGTAGCGGTAGATGGCTGCGCTATAGGTCTTGAAGCCCGTGGCGGGCTTGAGTTCGGTGGTGACATTGAACTTGCCCACGGCACCGGTGAATGATGCCGGCTTGGGTTCGGGCAAGGGCAGGATGTGGATGGTTGCCTTGTTGCTCGTCACTTTCAGGCTCTTCTCGACAGGCTGGGACATGGTGCCGAAGATGCTGCGGAATGTGTCGAACTGCACGACGCTGACATCATAGTTTCCTGATGTGATGGTGAGGTTGCCGCTCTGTTGGGGGTAGAGGATGCACTGCTTCAGGATGGCGGTCATGTAGCGCTCGCCGTTCAGGGTCTCGACCTTGTTCAGGCTGGGCTGGATGGGAATCTCCTCGATGAGGAAGCCGTCAAACGAGGGCTGGATGGTGGGCATGAACTGCGAGATCTGATACTTGGTGTAAAGCTTGATGGTGCAGACCACGGCCTGTTGCTCATAGACGCGCGGCTTGCTCATCTCGATGCGCACAAACAGGTCTTTGCTGCTCACGGGCTTGTCGGCGCTCTGCGTCATCGGGTCACTGTAGGGTGTGGGAGCACCTGAAGTGTGCGGCTGCTGGCTGGGTTGGCTGCTGCCTGCCGGCAGGATTTCAATCGTCGTGGCACGCGATGAGATGCGCTTGCCGTCGACCACGATAGACGCCGAGCCGATGTGGCACTTGCCTGACTGTGTAGCCTTGTAGGTCATCGTGTATTCCTCGCTCGAACTCTTGGTCGTCTTGCCGTTGACCCATGACGAACTGTAACTGTGTGACACGCTGGGGCCATAGAGGAGTTTGGCTCCGCTCACCTCGGGCGGTGTGAAATTGCTGCCCTCGCTGTTGGTGAGCACAAATGTGACATTGAACTTGTTGCCCTCGACAACCCTGGATGGTGCCTCGACGGTGAATGACGCCGCCTGAGCCGTCATCACGACTGTCAGGAGCAGTATGATTATGTTGATGATTCGCTTCATTACCTCTTTCTAAAACACCTGAACTACCACTTCTTGTTGGTGCGGCGGCGCTCATGGCGCTGCTGCTGGGCTTGCTGGGCGTTGATGCGCTGCTGGGTAGCGCGCTCGCGGTCCTGCATGGCCTTGAGCACCTGCTCGGCATTCTCCTGGCTCATGCCGCCCTGCTGCTGTTGTTGTTTATCTTTGTTCTGCTGTTGGTCCTGATTCTGATTGTCCTTATTTTGGTCTTGCTTATCTTTGTTTTGGTCTTGCTTGTCCTTGTTCTGGTCCTTGTTTTTATCTTGGTTCTGATCCTTATTTTTGTCTTGATTCTTGTCTTGATTCTTGTCCTGATTCTTGTCCTTGTTCTTGTTCTTGTTCTTGTCTTGCTGCTGTTTCTTGAGTTGGGCAAGGCGCAGGTTCTGGCGGGCTTGGTCGTCGTCGGGGTTGCAGCGCAGGGCGTGCTTGTAGTACTCGATGGCCTGGTCATACTGCTGGCGGCTGTAGGCAATATTGCCCAAGTCATAGCAGGCCTTGCCGCGCAACTGCTTGTCGCTGGCATTCTTGGCCAGGTTGGTGAGCAGCTCTTCGGCTTGGTTCATCGGGTTGTTTTTATCATCCTTGCTGGCGGTGGCGCTGCCCTGGCGCATGAATGCGCTGGCCAGGTTGAACTGGGCCTTTTCGCTTGCAGGATTGGCCTGCAGGGCCTTTTTGTACTCGGCTTCGGCCTCGGCATAGCGCTTTTTCTCATAGAGCTGATTGCCATTGCGCAGGTGTATGCGCTCCTGCTTGTTCATCTTGGGGGCCTTGTTCTGTGCCATGGCGGGAGCCCCAAACGACAACACGGCGACGAGCGACAGCAGCAGCAATCTACTGGCGCTGGTCATCTTTTTTATCTTTGTTCGTCTCATTGTCAACAGTGTTCTCTTTCTTTTCCTTAGTGAAGAAATTATACTTCTTGAGCAACGGGTTCTTGCGCTCGAGCAGCAGCAACAGTCCCAAGAGCAACAGCAGTGCCAGCGTTGCAAACACGGGGAACTGCTCGTCGTGCTGGGTATAGGTCATTGTGGCGAGGTCGCTCTTGGAGAGTTTGTCGAGCGTTTCCTGCAAGGTGGAGACGGCATCCGACGCTGTTCCCGAGATATAGACACCCTTGCCGGCATCGGCAATCTGGTGTGCCATCTGCTCATTGAGATAGGTGGTGACGGGCTCGCCATTGTCGTCGGTGAGGTAGCCGCCGTCCATCGGGATGGGGGAGCCTGTCGTGGAACCCACACCGATGACATCGACCTGGACACCCAGTTTGGCTGCATTCTTGGCGGCCTCGACGGCATCGTCCTCAAAGTTTTCGCCATCGGTGATGATGATGATGGCTTTCTGCGACTTCTTGCTCTGCGAGAAGCCGTTGAGCGCCATGTTGATAGCCGAGCCGATGGCGGTGCCCTGGGTGGGAACCATGTTGGTGTTGATGCCGTTGAGGAACAGCTTGGCCGATGCGGCATCGCTGGTCATGGGCATCTGCATGTAGGCATTGCCGGCAAACACGATTAGGCCCACCTTGTTGTTGTCCAGGCGGTCAATGAGTTTCTCCAGAATCATCTTGGAGCGCTGCAGGCGGCTCACATCCTGCGGATTGTCGGTGCTGGAGGCATTCATCGAGTTGGACACATCGACGGCAACCATCACCTCGATGCCGTGCACCTTGGTCGTGACACCCTTGCTGGAACCGGCGCGCGGACGGGCAAGCACCACGATAACCATCGTGAGCAACAGCAGTTCCAGCGTGAGGCGTATCCATGGCTTGTAGCGCGACACCTCGGGCATCAGGGGCTCGATGGATGCGGCCTTGCCATAGCGCTGCAGCCGCTTGCGGCGGTCACGGCGGTTCCACAGGAACAGCAGCACCAGCGCGGGAAGCAGCAGGAGCGGGTAGAAATATTGTGGATGAGCAAAATTGATCATAGCTCTTAATTCTCTAAACTTTAACCTCTAAACTTTAAACAGAGCGAAGCACATCAAGGAATGTGCCTGAGTAAGGTGTAATCGAGCAGCAGGCTCAGCAACAGCAGGCCGAGCAGCAGCACAGCCCACGGCTCATAGCGGTCCTCGGTGTGGGAGAAGCGCTGAACATCCATGTGGGTCTTTTCCAACTGGTCGATTTCCTCAAAAACGCTGTGCAGCACGCTGCCCGAGGTGGCGCGGAAATACTTGCCCCCGGTTGTGGCGGCGATGTTCTTCAATGTGGTCTCGTCGATGACGACGGGCATTCGCTGGTACTGGATATTGCCGGCATAGTCGATGGCGGCAGGATACTCGGCAGTGCCGTTGCTGCCCACGCCGATCGTGTAGATCTTGATGCCATACTTGCGGGCGATTTCGGCGGCGGTGTTGGGGGCGACGACACCGGTGTTGTTGCTGCCGTCGGTGAGCAGGATGATGCTCTTGCTCTTGGCCTTGCCGTCACGGATTCGGTTGATGGCGGTGGCGATACCGTCACCGATGGCGGTACCGTCCTCGAGCGGACCGAAGGCACTGATTTGTGTCTGGGCAATGGCGTTGACCAGCGTGGCATTGTCCATCGTCATGGGTACCTGGGTGAAACTCTCGCCGGCAAACAGCACCAGGCCGATGTTGTCATGGTCACGGCCGCTGACAAACTGGGTCGCTACCTTCTTGGCACTCTCAAAACGGTTGGGCCTGAAGTCCTTGGCCAGCATACTGGTCGATACATCCAGGGCAAGGACGATGTCGGTGCCTTCTACATCGCTCGTGGACCAGTTGTCCTTGGTCTGCGGGCGGCACAAGATGACGACCAGGCATGCCAGGGCGCACAGCTTGAGGGCAAACGAGAAATGCTTGAGCCACACCTTCCAACTCGTGCCCATGCCGTCAAATGCCCGCGTTGACGATACATTCATCTCGGGCTCGTTCTTGTCCTGGCTATAGATGTACCACAAGACAAGCGGAATCAGCAGCACGGGCAGCAGCCACAGCCATCCTGGATGAGCAAGGTTCATCATTTTTTCACTTCCTCCTTCCTTTCGGGTTGTTGTATAACAGGCCGCGTAGCCTCAACAAAATTCATGGCGCGCTGGTAGGCTACCTCGTTGTCGTCGGCCAGCGGACGGGCGTTGGCAAACTTCACGATGTCGGCAACCTCGAGAATCATCTCCATCTGCTCGTTTACGGCCTTGGTCTCCTCGTTCTTCTTGAGCGTATCGATAATCTGCGATGAGGTCATCTCCACGGCATTGATGCCAAAGCGGCGGTCGATGTAGATGCGCAGGATGTCGGTCAGTCCCGTGAAGTACTCTTTCTCCTTGCCTTGCTGCCACAGTTGGGCGGCCTTGAGGTTCTGCAGGTTGATGATTGCTTCCTCATAGGGCGGCAAGCGCTTTCTCCTGATGGGCTTCAAGGGGTTGATGCCTTTCTTGCGATACTTGATATAGGCCCAGATGCCGGTGCCGATGAGCAGCAGTCCCAACAGCCATGCCCACCAGTAATCAGGCAGCCAGTCCAGCAGGTTGAACGGCACGGCCTCGACGGGCTTGATGTCGTTGATGTCCTGCATCTTGCTCACATCAACGGGCAGCACTTTAATCGACAGCTGGTTGCAATAGGCGGTGTCGCCGTTCACCACATAGGGGATGGGCTTGATGACCCACATGCCCGAGTCAAAACTCTGGATGATGAGGTCACGGTTGATTTGTATGCGGTTGTTGCCCAGGTCGACGGTGTCAGCGGCGGGCCGTTCGGCAATCTCAACCATGGCGCTGAGCGTGTCCAGTTGCTCGCCGGGGAAAAATCCGCGGGCACTCTTGTCTTGGGTGATTTCCAGGTGCAGCGCGGTGGTCTTGCCCATCAGCAGGGTGGCACTGTCGAGCTTTGCCCTGAAGGTGACATTGCCGCCCCATGCCATCGGCAGGGATGCCAGCAGCACGGCGGCTGTAATCACAATATGTCTCAATGTCTGTGACATTTTCTATATTCAGTTAATCTCTAACTCCTAACTCCTGACTTCTAACTTCTAACTTCTAACTCCTGACTAACTCCTCACCCCTCGGTTCTTGAAAAGACCCATCAGGGCAGTGACATAGTCCTCGTCGGTCGCCACACTCGCCATGTCGACATTGCAGCGCTGCAGCGTGCTGTTGACCGCTTGCTGCTGATTGTACCACCAGCGGGCATAGGTGTCGCGCACGCGCTTGCTGCCGGTGTTGACCCAGCGCAGGGTGCCACGCTCGGCATCACGCACTCGCATCAGTCCTACATCGGGCAATTGGGCTTCGCGCTTGTCATAGACCTGAACGGCAATGATGTCATGCTTGTGGTTGGCGATGGAGAGCGACTTGCTGTAGTCATGCTCATCGATAAAGTCACTCACCAGGAAGGTGGTGCAGCGCTTCTTGAGTGCGTCGGTCATGTATTCCAGCGCCATGTTGATGTCGGTGCCGGTATTCTCGGGTTGGAAATTCAGCAACTCGCGGATGACGAGCAAGATGTGCTTGCGCCCCTTCTTGGGTGGGATGAATTTCTCGATTTTGTCGCTGAAGAAGATGACGCCCACCTTGTCGTTGTTCTGGATGGCCGAGAACGCGATGGTGGCGCCAATCTCGGCCATCATCTCACGCTTGGCGACACCCACGGCACCAAAGTCCTTGCTGCCGCTCACATCCACGAGCAGCATCACCGTGAGTTCGCGTTCCTCTTCATACACCTTCACATAGGGGCGGTTATAGCGGGCCGTGACATTCCAGTCGATGTCGCGCACATCGTCACCATACTGGTACTCGCGCACCTCGCTGAAGGTCATACCCCTGCCCTTGAAGGCCGAGTGGTACTCGCCGGCAAATATGTTCTGCGACAGGCCCTTGGTCTTGATTTCTATCTTGCGGACCTTGCGCAACAACTCATTGGTATCCATTTCCAGTTTTTAGTTTCTAGTCCCTAGTCCCTAGTCCCTAGTCCTTAGTCCTTAGTCCTTAGTCCTTAGTCCTTAGTCCTTAGTCCTTAGTCCTTAGTCCCTAGTCCTTAGTCCCTAGTTTCTAGTTGTTGGTTCCAGGTGCGATAGCCTAAACCCTAAACTCTAAACTTTAAGTTGTGAAACAACTTGAATATCAAGGCACTGCAATCTTGTCCAGGATATTGCTGATAATCTCGTCGCTGGTGATGTTGTTGGCCTCGGCCTCATAGGTCAGCCCCAGGCGGTGGCGCATTACATCATGACACACGGCACGCACATCCTCGGGGATGACATAACCGCGGTTGCGCAGGAAGGCATAAGCCCTGGACGCCAGTGCCATGTTGATGGAGGCACGCGGCGAAGCGCCAAACGAGATCATGCTCCTCAGGTCATTCAGACCGTAGTCACTCGGGAAACGGGTGGCGAACACGATGTCCACGATATATTTCTGGATTTTCTCGTCGATGTAAATCTGCTGCACCACCTTGCGCGTGTCAACGATGTCGGCGGGAGTAACCAGCGGACGCACCTCGACGGGTTCACTGGCGATGTTCATCTTGATGATTTCGCTCTCCTCGACCTTGTTGGGGTAGCCGATGAGCACCTTCATCATGAAGCGGTCAACCTGGGCCTCGGGAAGCGGATAGGTGCCCTCTTGCTCAATGGGGTTTTGGGTGGCAAGCACGAGGAACGGGTCATCGAGTTTGAAGGTCTGCTCGCCGATGGTCACCTGGCGCTCCTGCATAGCCTCGAGCAAGGCACTCTGCACCTTGGCGGGGGCGCGGTTGATCTCGTCGGCAAGGACGAAGTTGGCAAACACGGGGCCGCGCTTAACCTCAAACTGCTCTTTCTTGATGCTATAAATCATCGTTCCCACAACATCGGCGGGCAACAGGTCGGGCGTGAACTGGATGCGCGAGAAGCGCGCGTCGATAAGCGCTGCCAGCGTGCTGATGGCCTTGGTCTTGGCCAGGCCGGGAACTCCCTCGAGCAGTACATGCCCGTTGGCGAGCAACGCGATGAGCAACGAGTCCACAAGGTGCTTCTGGCCCACGATGGTCTGGTCCATGCCCTGACGGATGAGGTTTACAAAACTGCTTTTGCTTGCAATCAGGTCATTCAATTCCCTGATATTGACTGATTCTGCCATAACAATATTGCTTTTTGTCTTATGTGATTGTCTTTACTTGCTTTTTTACATCGTGCAAAAATACATCTTTACCTATTACCCGCGCGTGAAAATCTCGTTAATTTAACAAATATATTGTTAAAAGATTAACATTCGCTCACCACGCTTATTTACCCCTGTGGCAAATAAATGTGATTACCGTGGGCGTCTTGTGAAAAAATGGTTAACTTTGTAGTCTTGAACCATAATAATTGAGGTAATGTTGAGAATCCGTAATCATGTTCGATGGATGGTTGCACTGTTGCTTGTGGCCATCACTGTAGTGCCTGCTGCAGCACAATATGGCAAAAACGGCAGCCGCGCCGTCCGTGAGCGTCATAGCCGTACCAATTCCTACGGGGATGTTCTGGAAGTCACACTAACCAATCCGGGAACCCTTGAGGAGAAAGTGACCCCCGAGATGAGAGAGCGCGTGCGCCTGCTGCACATCGAGGGCCCGATGGACTACAAGGACTTCAAGTTCATCAAGAAACTGTGTGAGCGTTCGCGTTGTGTCGATAGCAGGGACAAGAAGGTGGACAACTATCTGGACCTGGAACTGGAGCGGGCACGCATCATGAGTTCGGGCAATGGCGGCCTGCTGGGCGGACACGGCGACCGTGATGTGATGGACGACTGCCTGTCCTATGCCACCCACCTGCGCTCGGTGCTGCTGCCGGAGCGCTTGAAGCGCATCGGCTATGGTGCCTTCCACGGCTGCAGTAACCTCGAGGAGGTCATCATGCCCAACGGGGTGCGCTCGTTGGACAACAGTGCCTTCAGCGGCTGCTCCAGTCTGGAATTTATCACCCTGCCCGACGGCTTGCAGAGCATTGGCGACGAGTGCTTTTATGGCTGCTTGCGCTTGACCGAGGTCAACATACCGCGCTCGGTGACCGAGATTGGCAATGAGGCCTTCAAGGGCTCTGGACTGAAGCGGGTCTTCCTGCCGGCTGGACTGGCTACCTTGGGCTATAAGGCCTTTGAGGATACGCCGATTACCGTGCTCGACATCCCCGGCGAGACACGCATTGTCAACGACGACCTGGGCAAGATGAAGAGATTAGAGGAAATCACCGTCGGGGGAGGCAGCCGCTATTACACTCATGAGGATGGCGTGCTCTATGACAACACGGGAAGGGTGCTGCTGCTGTGCCCGATGGCACGCAGGGGCACTTTCATGGTTCCTGATGGCGTGGAAGTGATTGCCAACCGTGCCTTTAGCGGCAGTGTGCTTGAGGGAATAGACCTGCCGGAATCATTGTCGCGCATTGGGGACTATGCTTTTGCCGAATCGCGCTTGATTGATGTGGCGTTGCCCGACGGGGTGACTGCTGTTCCCACCGGCGCTTTTTTTGGTTGTTCCGGGCTCACGGGTGTGGCGCTCCCCGATGGACTGTCGATGATAGGCGAGTCGGCCTTCGAGAATTGTTCCAGCCTGCGCAATGTCGATTTGCCTGACGGTGTGAGTGTGCTGCTGCCTCGGGTGTTCAAGCACTGCAAGAACCTGACGGCCGTGTCGTTTCCTTCGACCTTGACGGGCATCGGCAAGGAGGCCTTTGAGGGGTGTGCGCTCAGCGCTGTCGACCTGCCGCAGTCCTTGACCATGGTGGGCGAACGGGCGTTCAAGAACTGCAGGAGTTTGACGGCTGTCGTCATTCCTGATGCTTGCACCTTGCTGGCCAAGGAGGCTTTCCGTGAGTGTACCTCGCTGGCGACGATTGATCTGGGCCAGGGGCTCACAACTATCGGTGACAATGCCTTGCGCGAGACGGCCATCACCACGCTCGTGCTGCCCGAGACTGTTACCGAAGTGGGCAAGAAGGTGGCTGAGAAATGCAAGAACCTGAACCTTATTCAGTGCCTTGCGGTGCTGCCGCCCAAACTCGACGGCGTGAGCAACAACAAGGTGGAACTTCGAGTCCCCGACTCTTCCGTTCCTGCCTATAAGAGCGCCAAGAACTGGAAGAACTTCAAGAACATCGATGCAATCATTCTCGACAGATAATAAGGTTCAAACGGGCTTTACGACGGCATTGCTGGAGTGGTTTGCGGCCAATGGCCGTGAACTGCCATGGCGCGGCATCGGCGACCCATACGGCATCTGGGTGAGTGAGGTCATCCTGCAGCAGACGCGCATCGAGCAAGGCCGTGACTACTGGCTGCGCTTCATGACGGCATTTCCCACGGTCGAGGCGCTGGCAGCGGCCAGCGAGGACGAGGTGCTGCGCCTGTGGCAGGGCTTGGGCTACTACAGCCGTGCCCGCAACATGCATGCTGCTGCACGGCAGATTGTTGAGCAGGGCGGTTTCCCGTGCACTATCGAGGGGCTGCGCGCCCTGAAAGGGGTGGGGGACTACACTGCTGCCGCCGTGGGGTCGATGGCGTTCGGCCTGCCGGCTGCCGCTGTCGACGGCAATGTCTATCGGGTGCTGGCGCGCCACTACGGCATCGATGTTCCCATCAACACCACACGCGGCAAGCGCACCTTCGAGGCGCTGGCCCAGGAACTGTTGCCACACGATAACGCATCGGCCTTCAATCAGGCGATGATGGACTTCGGGGCCACATGGTGCACGCCGCGCTCACCACGCTGCATCGACTGCCCCGTGGCTGGCACCTGTGATGCCCTGCGCACAGGCCGTGTTGACCTGCTTCCTGTCAAGGAGAAGAAACTCAAAATCCAAGAGCGGCGATTCACCTATATCTATATCCGCCACAAGGGCCTGACTGCCCTGCGCCGCCGCCCCGCGGGGGACATCTGGCAAGGCTTGTGGGAGCCCCTTCTCGTTGAGAATGCTCCCTTGCCCGACCTGGGCTGTCCGCTCACGCTGCTTGCCGGCGGCGTGAAGCATGTGCTCACCCACCGCATCCTGCTCGCCGACTTCTACCTCGCCGAGCCCACCCAAAAACCAGTCTTGCCCGCCGACTACATCTGGGTCAACGAGCAAGACATTGATGACTACGCCCTACCGCGCCTGGTCGAGCGCCTCCTGGAAAAACTCCCACCAGCAGAGATGGATACTTAATATCCCAGCCGTTTTAAGTCGTCTTTGGCTTTAGAATTACCTTGCTCTGCTGCTTTTCGGTACCACTTGACGGCCTCCTGCTTGTCCTTATTTACGCCATTGCCCATCTCGTAGCATACACCCATATTTCGTTGTGCAGCAGCATCTCCTTGCTCAGCGGCCTTTCGGTACCAGTTGACGGCCTCGGTGTAACTTTGCGTTACGCCATTGCCATTGCTATAGCAGTAACCCAACCAGCATTGTGCAAATGCATATCCTTGCTCAGCGGCTTTGCGGTACCAGTTGACGGCCTCGGTGTAACTTTGCGTCACACCATTGCCGTAGTAATAGCATACGCCCAGTTTGCAAAGCGCACGGGCATCTCCTTGCTCAGTAGCTTTTCGGTACCAGTTGACAGCTTCGGTGTAACTTTGCGTGACGCCATTGCCATTGTAATAGCAGTCACCCAGATTTTTTTGTGCATCAGCATCTCCTTGCTCAGCGGCTTTGCGGTACCAGTTGACAGCCTCGGCGTAACTTTGCGTGACGCCATGCCCGTTTTCATAGCAAATTCCCAGATTTTTTTGTGCCGTAGCATTTCCTTGTTCCGCTACTTTTTTCAGCCACTTGGCGGCTTCGTTATAATCTTTCGTTACCCCAAGTCCATAATAATAGCAATAACCCAAAGCGCTCATGGCCCAGAGGTCTCCTTTCTCCGCTGCTTTTTTGCTCCACTTGACGGCTTCAGTATAATTCTTTGTCACACCGTTACCTTTAAAATAACAGTATCCTAACCAAGATTGTGCATCTGCGTGCCCTTGGTTGGCGGCGTTGAGGAAGTGTTCGGTGGCTAGGGTTTGGTTCCAAGGGAAGCCAGAACGCCCCGCATAGTAGTTAAAACCCAGCTGGTATTGCGATTCGGCATCGGTCTTCTCGGTAAGCGACAGGTCGACAGACTTGTTGCTGCTGACATTGACAGTGGTCGAGTAGTCGTTATAGTAGTCGGTGACCACCTTGACGGTGTGCGAGCCGGCCTTGAGTGCCTGGCTTGTGTTGGCATCGCCCACATAGTCACCATCAATGTAGAGGTCGCCGTCGTAAGCGTTGCTGGTGAATGTTACATCATAGTATTTGACCTTTGCCTGGGCCGCCTTTTTCGGCCTGGCCTGCTTTTTCGGCTTCTGCCGTTGCTTGGCAGGTGGCACGGGCGGCTTAATGGAGCCACCAGGAATGTTAATCTGTCCCACAGCACTGCCGCCGACCATCAGCGCCACCGCCAGCAATATGCAATTCAATCGTTTCATAATCAGGTATTGTTTATTGTTAAACATTCAGTGGCACATCAGTAACCAAGCTTCCACAATGCCACTCGGGCTTCATGATAACTTTGGTCGGCCGCTTTCTGGTACCAGTTGATAGCTTCTTGCTTATTCTTTTTCACACCATATCCATGAAGCAAGCACTCTGCTAGCATGTATTGGGCTTCGGCGAGACCTTTGGCGGCGGCCTGGTGGTACCAGTTGACAGCCTCTTTCCTGTCCTTTTTCACACCCATGCCATCAAAATAGCAGTTGCCCAGGTTGCATTGCGCTGAGGCATTGCCTTGTTTGGCCGCCCTTCGGAACCATTCGATGGCCTCGGTGTAACTTTGGGTAACGCCTCGGCCTGCAAAATAGCAAACTCCCAGGCAGTTTTGTGCACTGGCATGACCTTGTTCAGCTGCTTTGCGATACCACTTGACAGCAGCGGAATAGTTCTGTTCAGCACCTAGGCCCGCCTCAAAGCAATGGCCGAGCCTATACTGAGAGAAGGCATAGCCTTGTTCAGCTGTTTCCCAGAATAGCTTAGCTGCCTCGAAGTAACTTTGTGGAAGGCCATTACCCTGGTAGTAGCACATGCCCAAGTTGTATTTGGCAACGATGTCTCCTTGATCTGCCGCTTTTTGGTACCAGTAAACAGCCATGTTATAGTCTTTCTCAACGCCGGTTCCGTTCTCATAGCATACACCTAGGTTGTTTTGTGCTGCGGCATCTCCCAATATTGCTGCCAATTGATGTAATTTGAAAGCCGTCTCTAAATCTTTTTCTACACCATGACCTCTTTTATAGCACTGGGCCAGATTGTTCAGGGCAGTGGCATCATCTTGTGCCGCCGCTTTTTGGTACAACTCAAAAGCCTTAGAATAGTCTTGTGTGACACCTAGGCCATGTTCATAACAGAAGCCCAAATTATTTTGTGCATTGGCGTATTGTTGCTCCACTGCTTTTTGGTACCACTTGACGGCCTCGGTGTAACTTTGCGGTACCCCTTTCCCCGTATGATAGAGAACTCCTAAGTTAGATTGTGCCGAAGCATCTCCTTGGTCAGCGGCTTTTAGGTACCATTGGGCGGCTTCGGTGTAATTCTGTGTCACCCCTTTCCCATGATGATAGCAATACCCTATCCAACTTTGTGACTTGGCATGTCCATTGTTGGCGGCATAAAGGAAATGTTCAGCGGCCACTGTATAGTCTTGCGGGAAGCCTGAACGACCCTCGTAGTAGTTGATGCCCAGCTGGTATTGCGATTCGGCATCGGTTTTCTCGGTCAGCGACAGGTCAAAGGATTTATTGCTGCTGACATTGACGGTGGTCGAGTAGTCGTTATAGTAGTCGGTGACCACCTTGACGGCGTGCGAGCCGGCCTTGAGTGCCTGGCTGGTGTTGGCATCACCCACATAGTCACCATCAATGTAGAGGTCGCCGTCGTAAGCGTTGCTGGTGAATGTTACATCATAATACTTGACCTGTTGCTTCGCCGTATTTTTAGGTCTTGTATAGGCCTTGGCTTTGGGTTTCGGTCGTTGTTTGACGGGCGGCACGGGTGGCTTGATGGAACCCCCGGGAATGTTGATCTGTCCCACGGCAGTGCTGCCGACCATCAGCGCCAAGGTTAATAGGATAGCAGTAATTCGTTTCATGATGTAAAGAGTTTTTTTATGGATTAATATTTCTTGAGTTCGATGCTGCAAAGTTATCACTTCGTGAACATTTATGCCAAATAAATCAATCCTTTTTGGATGAAATACCCCAGTTAATGTATAAAATGAATTCCGACGATGACATACCATGTGATATTGGGCCCCTGAGGCAAAAACGAGCCTTGCCCGCCGACCAGCATCTGGTTAGCGGGCAAGGCTCCGATGACTGCACCTGTTGCGCTTGATCCAGACAAACCTTGCATAGTTCTAGAGCCAAGCGACTGCGTTTAATAACCCAACCGCTTCAACGCCTTCTTTGCATCGGCATCTCCCTGCTCTGCTGCTTTTCGATACCACTTCACCGCCTCGGTTTTACTTTGCGTTACGCCATTACCATCTTCGTAGCATACGCCCAGATTGAATTGTGCAGTTGCATTTCCCTGCTCTGCTGCTTTTCGATACCACTTGACGGCCTCGGTATAACTTTGTGTCACGCCGTTGCCATATTTATAGCAGTAGCCCAAATTGTTTTGTGCAACAGCATTTCCCTGTTCGGCAGCTTTACGGTACCATTTAGCCGCTTCAGTATAACTCTGCGTCACGCCCTTGCCATGTTGATAGCAGTAGCCCAGCCAGTTTTGTGCCATGGCATTACCCTGATCTGCTGCTTTTCGGTACCACTTGACCGCTTCAGTGTAACTTTGTGTCACACCATTGCCATGGGCATAGCAGTAACCCAAATCGTATTGCCCGTAAGCGTTACCCTGTTCTGCCGCTTTTCGGTACCACTTTACGGCCTCAGTATAACTTTGTGTCACGCCGTTACCATATTCGTAGCATACGCCCAGATTGTTTTGTGCCATGGCATTACCCTGATCTGCTGCTTTTCGGTACCACTTGACCGCTTCGGTGTAACTTTGAGTCACGCCGTTGCCATGTTTATAGCAGTAGCCCAGATTGTTTTGTGCAGTAGCATGTCCTTGTTCCGCTGCTTTTCGGTACCACTTGACGGCCTCAGTGTAACTTTGTGTCACGCCCTTGCCATAGTCATAGCAGTAACCCAGCCAGTGCTGAGCAGCTGCAAGTCCCTTGTCAGCAGCATTGCGATAATGTTTGGCTGCCTGGCTGTAGCTTTGAGGGAAGCCGGAGCGGCCTTCGTAGAAGTTGGCACCTAACTGGTACTGTGATTCGGCATCGGTTTTCTCACTCAGCGTCAAGTCAAAGTACTTGTTGCTGCTGCTGACATTGATGGTGGTCGAGTAGTCATTGTAATAATCAGCAACTACTTTTACCTTGTGTGAACCTCCCTTGAGTGTCCATGTGGTATTGGCCTCGCCCGCATATTCGCCGTCGATGTACAGGTCGGCATCGTAGGCGTTGCAAGTGAAGGTTACATCATAGACTTGTGCATTGGGGTGGCGCCCCTTATATTTGCACTGACTGACGAGCTTACCGCAGGTCTTGCATTTTTTTTGTGCTGGGTGGTGGCCCTTGTATTGGCAGTTGTCCACGGTCTTGCCGCAGGTCTTGCACTTCTTGGCAGGTGGCAATGGCGGCTTCGTGATACCTCCCCCGGGAATCTGAATCTGTCCCGCGGCACTGCCGCCAATCATCAGGGCCACCGCCACCAAAATCCAATTCAATCGTTTCATCATATTTGGTATTCATTGATTAATTAGAATAATCAAAGTCCCAGTTGTCTCAAGATGTCTTTGGCCCCATCATGTCCCTGTTCTGCGGCTTTGCGCATCCATTTAATGGCTTCGGTTTCATTCGATGATACACCGTCGCCTTTTCCGTAGCACATGCCTAAATTGAATTGTCCGTCAGCGTTACCTTGTTCAGCTGCTTTACGGTACCACTTGACAGCCTCGGTGTGATTCTGCGCCACGCCTTGACCGCTGGAATAACAATAACCCAAGGCGTTTTGCGCACCAGCATGTCCCTGTTCGGCTGCTTTTCTATACCACTTGGCTGCTTCGGTATAACTTTGTGTCACGCCTTGACCATGGGAATAGCAGTAACCCAAATTGTGTTGCGCATCGGCATGTCCCTGCTCGGCAGCTTTTCTGTACCATTTTACGGCCTCGGTATAATTCTGCGATACACCATGGCCAAAGTCATAGCACTCGCCTAAAATTTCTTGTGCACTGGAATAACCTTGTTCGGCGGATTTTTGGAACCACTTGAAGGCTTCGGTATAACTCTGTGTTATACCAGTCCCATTGAAATAGCATAATCCCAAATTACATTGTGCCATGGCAAGTCCCTGCTCTGCGGCTTTATTAAACCATTTAACCGCTTCAGTGCTGCTCTGGGCTACACCCTTTCCATAATTATAGCAGTAACCCAAATTGTTTTGTGCATAGACAGATCCTTGTTCACTTGCTTTTAGAAACCAGTTAAAGGCTTCAGTGTCGCTTTGTGTCACACCTTTACCTAAAAGGTAGTAGTAGCCTAACCAGTTTTGGGCTTCGGCGTTACCTTGTTCTGCGGCTTTTCTATGGCGTTTGGCGGCTTCAGTGTAATTTTGCGGGAAACCCGAGCGACCCTCATGATAGTTTACACCAAGCATAAACTGGGATTCGGCATCGGTTTTCTCGGTCAGTGTCAGGTCAAATGCCTTTTTGTTTTTCTTGACATTGATTGTGGTCGAGTAGTCATTGTAATAATCAGCAACTACTTTTACCTTGTGTGAACCACCCTTGAGTGTCCAAGTCGTATTGGCGTCACCAACATACTCGCCGTCGATGTACAAATCGCCATCGTAAGCGTTGCAAGTGAAGGTTACATCATAAACTGTTGGTGCTTTGGGGTGTTTGCCCTTGTATTGGCAATCGTTCACGAGCTTGCCGCAGGTCTTGCACTTCTTGGGTGCTGGGTGGTGTCCCTTGTACTGGCAGTTGTCTACGGTCTTGCCGCAGGTATTGCATTTCTTGGCAGGTGGCAATGGCGGCTTTGAGATACCTCCACCAGGAATCTGAATCTGTCCCACGGCGCTGCCGCCAATCATCAGCGCCAGCGCAACCAAAATACAATTCAATAAATGTTTTGTTTTCATAATCAACTCAGTTTAATTTATTTATAATCAAATTTCATTTCTCTAGCTGCTCGAGTGCCTTCTTTGCGCTGGTATTACCCTGTTCCGCTGCTTTCCGATACCATTTTGCAGCCTCGGTTTTGCTTTGCGTCACACCGTTGCCATTTTCATAGCAGTAACCCAAATTGTATTGTGCAAATGCATCTCCCTGTTCAGCGGCTTTTCGGTACCACTTGACGGCTTCTGGAATACTTTGCTCAACGCCAATTCCTTTTTCATAGAAATCTCCCAAGTATTTTTGCGCTTGAACATGTCCTTGCTCAGCGGCCAATCTATACCATTTTGCGGCTTCAGTTTTATCTTCCTTTATCACAGTGCCCTCTAATTCTAAATCCCCAAGGTCATATATTGTCCCCATATAAAATTGCGCTTCATCGAACCCTTTTTCAGCGGCTTTCAGAATCCACTTAAAAGACTCGGTGTCATCCTCGGGAACTCCTAAAGAACTCATATAACAGATTCCCAAAGAAAACTGTGCACTAGCAAGGCCTTGCTCAGCAGCCAATCTGAACCACTTTGCTGCTTCGTCATAATTCTGTATGACACCTATGCCAGATTGATAGCATTTCGCCAATTGATATTGCGCCTCGTCAAAGCCTTGTTCGGCTGCCAATCTGTACCACTTAACAGCTTCGGTTTTATCTTGTTCAACTCCAACACCTACTTCATACATGAGCCCCAAAAGGCTTTGCGCATAAATGTTCCCTTGTTCCGCAGCCTTATGATACCACTTGGCAGCTTCAGTTTCATTATGTGGCACACCTTCACCAAAAAAATAGCAGTATCCCATCCAATTCTGAGCTTCGGCATGCCCTGTTTCTGCTGCTTTGCGGAAGCGTTTCGCAGCCTCGGTGTTGTCCTGTGGGAAACCTGAGCGGCCCTCATGATAATTATATCCCAATTGTAGCTGAGATTCAGCGTCTGCTTTCTCGGTCAGCGTCAGGTCGAAGGACTTTTTACTGCTGCTGACATTGATGGTGGTCAAGTAGTCGTTGTAGTAATCGGTAACCACCTTAACCCGGTGTGAACCACTCTTGAGCGTCCAGATGATGTTGGCGTCGCCCACATAGTCGCCGTCGATGTAGAGATCGGCGTCGTAGGCGTTGCATGAGAATGTCACATCATAGTACTTGACCTGCTTTTTCGGCCTTTCCTTCTTTTTCGGCTTCTGCCGTTGTTTGGCGGCTGGCACAGGCGGCTTCTGAATGGAGCCCCCGGGAATCATGATCTGTCCCACAGCGTTGACGCCCACCATCACCGCCACCGCCACCAAAAACCAATTCAATAATCTTTTTATTTTCATAATCAACTCAGTTTAGTCTTTACTTCATGTTCTGCAAATGGCTGACCTGCTCTTCGGTTAATGTCTAAAGATAAGGGAGAGTGGCTCTCGTCTTTAACCCTTAACCACAAAATGTCATTTCCCCAGCCGCTTCAATGCGGCAATGCCTTCTTCATAGCCCTGATCGGCAGCTTTGCGATACCACTTGAGGGCCTCTTTTTTGTCCTTCCCCATGCCGTAGCCCTTTTCGTGGCAGACGCCCAGTTGGTATTGTGCGCTTGCGTTTCCCTGCTCGGCAGCGGCTTCGAGCCACTTGACGGCTTCGGCATGGTTGGTTCTTATTCCTTTGCCCTCAAGCAGGCACATGCCCAGCCGGTACTGCGCTTCGGCATATCCCTGGTCAGCGGCCTTTTTATACCAATAGAGGGCATTGTCATAATCCTCGACGGTCTCATAGCAGTTACCCAAAGCATTTTGCCCCGACGCGCAGCCTTGCTCGGCCGACTTCTTGAACCACTTCACCGCCTCGCTGTAGCTCTGGCTTGTACCCACACCGTTGATGATGCAGTAGCCCAAATCGGTCTGTGCCTCGGCAAATCCCTGCTCGGCGGCTTTTCGGAACCATTTCACCGCCTCGGCGTAGTCTTGCGTTACGCCCCAACCCTCTAAATAGCAGTGACCCAGGTCATATTGCGCGCCAGAATATTCTTTGCTTGCCGATTTTCGGTAGCATTTGACGGCCTCGGCGTAGCTTTGCTCCACGCCATCGCCTCTCAGGTAACACAATCCCAGGAAGTCCAATGCGATGGCACAATCTTGGTCAGCCGACGCTTTGAGCCACTTGACGGCTTCGGTATAGCTCTGTGTGACCCCAGTGCCCATATAATAACTCAGGGCCAACATCCATTGCCCCGTTGAGTCGCCTTGCTCAGCGGCTTTGCGGTACCATTGGGTGGCTTGGACATCGTCCTGAGGCACGAATTTGCCAGAATAGTAAAAAATTCCCAGGTTGATCTGTGCCGATTTCTCACCCAGGTTGGCGGCTTTTTTGTACCAGTAGATGGCCTCATCAATATTCTGGGGCACACCATAGCCTTTTTCATAGCACCAGGCCAGGTTGGTTTGCGCTAAGGCATGATTTTGCTCGGCAGCCTTGTGGTAGTGGACGACGGCTTGACCATAGTCCTTGGGATAGCCAGAGCGCCCCTCATAGTAGTTGATGCCCAGGTAGTATTGGGATTCAGCGTCGGTTTTCTCGGTCAGCCTCAGGTTAACGCTCTTTTTGCCGTTTACCTGCAGGGTAGAGGAGTAGTCGTTATAATAGTCGGCGGTAACCTTGACCTTGTGGGAGCCGGCTTGGAACCGCCAGCTGGTGTTGGCGTCACCCACATAGTCGCCGTCGATATACAGGTCGGCATCGGGAGCATTGCAGGTGAAGGTCACATCATAGTACTTGACCTGCGGCTTCTGTTTCTGTTTTTGTGTTGGCTTTGATGCCTGCTGTGGCTCCTCTTGCTTGGGTCTGGTCTTGGGCCTGGGTTTCTGCCGTTGTTGAACAGGCGGTGGGGGCGGCTTGATGGAGCCCCCGGGAATCATGATCTGTCCCACAGCAGTGCCGCCGACCATCAGCGCCACTGCAATCAATATGCAATTCAATCTTTTCATCATAATCCTCAGTTTATGCCATGAATACAATAGTCATCAATAACCCAACCGTCTCAGGTTGTTTTTGGCTTTGGAATTACCTTGCTCGGCTGCTTTGCGGTACCACTTGACGGCCTCGGTTACGCTCTTTGTCACGCCATAACCTTCTTCATAGCACACACCCAGATTGTTTTGTGCTTTGGCAAATCCTTGTTCAGCGGCTTGGCGGTACCAATTGACGGCCTCGGTGTAACTTTGGGTTACGCCATTGCCGTAATGATAGCAGTGACCCAAATTGAATTGTGCAGCAGCATATCCTTGCTCAGCGGCTTTGCGGTACCACTTGACTGCCTCGGCGTAACTCTGCGTCACGCCATTGCCTTTCTCATAGCAGTAGCCTATCCAATTCTGCGACTTGGCGTGGCCCTTGTTGGCAGCGTTGAGGAAATGCTTGACTGCCTCGGAGTAATTTTGCGGGAAGCCTGAACGACCCTCATAGTAGTTGACTGCCAGCATGTATTGTGACTCGGCATCGCTCTTCTCGCTTAGCGTCAGGTCAAAGGATTTATTGTTGCTGCTGACATTGATGGTGGTCGAGTAGTCGTTATAGTAGTCAGTGACCACTTTCACTGCATGCGAGCCGGCCTTCAAGGTCCAGATGGTATTGGCATCACCCACATAGTCGCCGTCGATGTAGAGGTCGGCGTCATATGCGTTGCAGTTAAAAGTCACATCATAGTACTTGGCCTGCTTTTTCGGCCTGGCCTGCTTTTTCGGCTTCGGCCGCTGCTTGGCGGCTGGCACGGGCGGCTTCTGAATGGAGCCCCCGGGAATGTTGATCTGCCCCACAGCAGTGCCGCCGACCATCAGCGCCACCGCAACCCATATCCATTTCAATCTTTTCATCATAATCCTCGGTTTATGCCATGAATACAATAGTCATCAATAACCCAACCGTTTCAGGTTGTTTTGGGCTTTGGAATTACCTTGTTCGGCTGCTTTTCGGTACCACTTTACGGCCTCTGTTTCGCTCTTTGTCACGCCTTGCCCAGATTGATAGCAATAGCCCAGATTGAATTGTGCGTACTCATTTCCTTGTTCTGCTGCTTTGCGTAACCATTTGACGGCTTCGGTATAACTTTGCGTTACTCCATTGCCAAAGTAATAGCAGTAGCCCAGATTGCTTTGTGCGGAAGCATCTCCTTGCTCAGCGGCTTTGCGGTACCAGTAGACGGCTTCGGTATAACTTTGTGTCACGCCTTGCCCATGTGCATAGCAGTAACCCAGATTGTTTTGTGCAGCAGCAAGTCCTTGGTCAGCTGCTTTTCGGTACCAGTTGACTGCCTCGGTGTAACTTTGTGTCACGCCCTTGCCTTCGTCATAGCAGTAACCCAGATTGCTTTGTGCGTAAGCATCTCCTTGCTCAGCAGCTTTGCGGTACCAGTAGACGGCTTCGGTGTAACTTTGTGTCACGCCTTGCCCATGTGCATAGCAGTAACCCAAATTGTATTGTGCAGCAGCATTTCCTTGCTCAGCGGCTTTTCGGTACCATTTGGCGGCCTCGGTGTAACTTTGCGTCACGCCATTGCCATGGTCATAGCAATAGCCTATCCAATTTTGTGAGGCGGCATGGCCCTTGTTGGCGGCATTGAGGAAGCGTTTGGCGGCTTCAGTGTAATTTTGTGGGAAGCCTGAACGGCCTTCGTAGTAGTTTAGTGCCAGTCGGTACTGAGATTCAGCGTCGGTCTTCTCGGTCAGCGTCAGGTCAAAGGATTTATTGCTGCTGCTGACATTGACAGTGGTCGAGTAGTCGTTGTAGTAGTCGGTGACTACTTTCACTGCATGCGAGCCGGCCTTCAAGGTCCAGATGATGTTGGCATCACCCACATAGTCGCCGTCTATATACAGGTCGGCATCATATGCGTTGCAGTTAAAAGTCACATCATAGTACTTGGCCTGTTTTTTTGGCCTGGCCTGCTTTTTCGGCTTCGGCCGCTGCTTGGCGGCAGGCACGGGCGGCTTCTGAATGGAACCCCCAGGAATGTTAATCTGTCCCACAGCAGTGCCGCCGACCATCAGCGCCACTGCAATCAATATCCATTTCAATCGTCTCATCATACTCTATATGATTTTGTTGATAAATGCAATAATCATCAGTACCCAAGCCGCTTAAGAGCATCTTCGGCATGGCTATTATAATGCTCAGCGGCTTTTCGGTACCATTTGACGGCTTCAGTGAGATCCTTTTCAACACCCCAGCCTTTTTCGTAGATATAACCTAATTCGTATTGTGCATCAGAATTGCCCTGTTCCGCCGCTTTCCTGTACCAATAGATTGCTTCCTGCTTATTTTTCTTCACACCTTTACCTTCTTTATAGCATTGGGCGAGATGGTATTGAGCATCAGAATTGCCCTGTTCCGCTGCTTTTCGGAACCACTTGGCAGCTTCAGCATTATCTTTCTTTAAATCCAACCAGCCATATTCATAGTCACATCCCAAATAATACTGCGCTCTGGCATATCCTAGTTCTGCCGATTGTTTGAGTAATCTGGCAGCCTCCTGTTTATCTTTTTCCACACCACTACCCCATTCGTAGCACAAGCTTAAATTGCATAGCGCTCTGGCGTGTCCCTGTTCTGCAGCTTTACGGTACCACTCTTTGCCCTTTGTACGATCATAATGTGTAGACCTAAAATCTACTGTGTAGAAATCTCCCAATTTACATTGGGCATCGGCATCACCCTGTTCCAAGGCTTTTAGATACCATCCTGAGGCATCTATGTAATCAGATATTTCTTCTCCGTTGTTTAAGTTGTAAATTGTATCAACAAGCTCTTGTTCTGTGGCTTTGCGGAACAAATTGGCGGCTTCGGTATAGTTCTTCTCCACTCCCATACCGTAGGTGTAGAAATAACCTAACTTAAAATTTGCCAATGCCAATCCCTGTTCAGCCGCTTTTCGGTACCAGTTGAGGGCTTCAGAGTAATCGGTTTTCACTCCATCACCATGCTCATAGCAGTAGCCTAAATTGTATTGTGCGCCAGCGTGTCCCTGCTCGGCAGCTTTTTGATACCATTTGATACCTGCCTTATAATCTTTATAAAGGCAGTAGCCCAAATCGGCCTGTGCCTCAGCGTTTCCTTTTTCAGCGGCTTTCTTATACCATTTGATTGCCTCGGAATAATCTTTTTGTTTTAAATAGCATCTGCCCAAATTGCTTTGTGCGGTAACATCTCCATGGTCTGCCGCTTTTTTGTACCACTTGGCGGCTTCGGTGTAACTTTGTGTTACTCCTAAGCCCTTCTCGTAGAATTCACCCAACTTCTTTGGAATGTTATCAAACTCTTCTGCAGCCATTTGATACCATTTAGCCGCCTCAGAATAATCTTGTGCCACGCCATGGCCCATTTCATAACATAAACCCAAATTGGCCTGTGCACAAATGTCTCCTTGTTCCGCGGCATTGCGGAAGTGTTCGACCGCCTTAGCATAGTCTTGAGGGTATCCATCACTGCCGCCATGATAGTAGATGCCCAAGTAGCACTGTGAACTGGGATCTGTTTTTTCGATTAAATTGAAATGGAATGACTTGTTGTCACCGCTCACATTGATGGTGGTAGAATAGTTGTTATAGCATGACTCGTACAATTCAACCACATGTGAACCGGCCTTAAGTTTCAATTCTCGTGTTCCATGTATCCCACCCATGTTTTCGTCGTCGATGAACATGTCAGCATACGGGGCGTTGCAGGTAAAGGTCACGTAATAGTACTTGGCCTTGGTTGACACAGGCGGCTTGGGAGGAAGAGGTTGTCTTGTCGGCTCGGGCGGCTTGATGCGCCCGCCGGGAATGTAAATCTGCGCCACAGCACCGCCACCAATCATCAGCGCCAATGCAAAGAAAAAACAGGTAATACGTTTCATAATTGAATATGTAGAGGTTAAAATTTGTTTGGTTTGATGATGCAAAGTTATCACTTTATGAACATTTATGCCAAATTTAAAACCCCTTTTCTTATGAAATACCCCAGTTAATGTATAAAATGAATTCCGACGATGACATACCATGTGATATTGGGCTCCTGAGGCAAAAACGAGCCTTGCCCGCCGACCAGCATCTGGTTAGCGGGCAAGGCTCCGATGACTGCACCTGTTGCGCTTGATCCAGACAAACTATGCATAGTTCCAGGTGCCAAGCGACTGCGTTTAATATCCCAACCGTCTTAGGTTATCTTTGGCTTTAGAATTACCTTGTTCCGCTGCTTTGCGGTACCACTTGACGGCCTCTTGTTTGTCCTTTTTCACACCAATGCCCAGTTCATAGCATACGCCCATATTTTGTTGCGCAGCAGCATCTCCTTGTTCTGCTGACTTTCGGTACCACTTTACGGCTTCGGTTTCGCTTTTTGTCACGCCCAGACCTTTTTCATAGCAATAACCCAAGGTGCATTGCGCAGCGGCATATTTTTGCTCTGCGGCTTTGCGGAGCCACTTAACGGCTTCGGTATAACTCTGCGTTACTCCATAGCCGTTGTAATAGAACCATCCCAAATTGTTTTGGGCTCTGGCGAATCCTTGTTCCGCGCTCTTGCGGTACCACTTGGCTGCTTCGTCGTAACTTTTCGTCACCCCTTGCCCTTTTTCATAGCAGAATGCTAAGTTACATTGTGCATTGGCATATCCTTGCTCTGCCGCTTTTCGGTACCAATTGACAGCCTCAGTGTAATCTTTCGTCACTCCATGCCCTGATTCATAGCACAAACCCAAATTGTTCTGTGCATTAGCATTTCCTTGCTCAGCGGCTTTGCGGTACCAGTTGACGGCCTCGGTGTAACTCTGCGTTACTCCATTGCCTTCGTCATAGCAGATACCCAGATTGTTCTGTGCATGGGCATTTCCTTGCTCAGCGGCTTTGCGGTACCACATGACGGCTTCGGTGTAACTTTGTGTTACGCCATTGCCTTTGTCATAGCAGTAACCCAGATTGCATTGTGCTCTAGCATCATCCTGCTCAGCAGCTTTGCGGTACCAGTAGACGGCCTCGGTGTAACTTTGCGTCACGCCATTGCCATGATGATAGCAGTAACCCAGATTGTTTTGTGCAGTAGCATGTCCTTGCTCGGCTGCTTTGCGGTACCAATTGACGGCTTCGGTGTAACTTTGGGTTACGCCATGACCTTTCTCGTAGCACCAACCCAGATTGCATTGTGCACCAGCATGTCCTTGTTCTGCTGCTTTGCGTAACCATTTAACGGCCTCAGTATAGTTTTGAGTTACGCCCCAGCCATTCTCATAGCACAAACCTAAACGACGCTGCGCCGAAGCATTGCCCTGTTCTGCTGCTTTGTAGAACCAATTGACCGCTTCGGTGTCATCTTTTGTGACCCCATGGCCATAGTGATAGCAATAACCAGCCCAGTTTTGCGCTTCCGCATGGCCCTTGTTGGCGGCATTGAGATAACGCTTGACTGCCTCGGAGTAATTTTGCGGGAAGCCTGAACGACCCTCATAGTAGTTGACTGCCAGCATATATTGCGATTCAGCATCAGTCTTCTCGCTTAGCGTCAGGTCAAATGCCGTTTTGTTTTTCTTGACTTTGATGGTTGTTGAGTAGTCATCATAATAATCTGCAACTACTTTTACCTTGTGTGAACCATCATTGAGCGTCCATGTAGTGTTGGCCACACCCACATATTCGCCGTCGATATACAGATCGGCATCGTAAGCGTTGCAAGTGAATGCCACATCATAGACTTCCGGCGCTTTGGGGTGTTTGCCCTTGTATTGGCAATCGTTCACGACCTTGCCGCAGGTCTTGCATTTCTTTTGTGCAGGGTGATGCCCCTTGTACTGGCAGTCGTTTACCGTCTTGCCGCAGGTCTTACACTTCTTGGCTGGGGGCAGTGGCGGTTTCGAGATACCTCCCCCGGGAATGTTGATCTGTCCCACTGCAGTGCCGCCGACCATCAGCGCCACCGCAACCAATATGCAATTCAATCTTTTCATCATAATCCTCAGTTTATTCCACGAATACAATAGTCATCAATACCCAAGCCGCTTCAGGTTGTTTTTAGCATTAGAATTACCTTGTTCGGCTGCTTTTCGGTACCACTTCACGGCCTCGGTTACGCTCTTTGTCACGCCATTACCTTCTTCATAGCAGTAACCCAGATTGTTTTGTGCTTGGGCATTACCTTGCTCAGCGGCTTTTCGATACCATTTGACTGCCTCGGTGTAATCTTTCGTCACGCCATTGCCATGGGCATAGCAGTAACCTAAATTGCATTGTGCTCTGGCATATCCTTGCTCAGCAGTAACCCAGATTGCATTGTGCTCTGGCATGTCCTTGCTCAGCGGCTTTTCGGTACCACTTGACAGCCTCGGTGTAACTTTGCGTTACACCGTTGCCTGCCTCATAGCAGTAACCTAAATTGCATTGTGCTTGGGCATTTCCTTGCTCAGCGGCTTTTCGGTACCATTTGGCGGCCTCGGTGTAACTTTGCGTTACACCGTTGCCTGCCTCATAGCAGTAACCCAGATTGCATTGTGCTCTGGCATGTCCTTGCTCAGCGGCTTTGAGGTACCACTTGACGGCCTCGGTGTAACTTTGCGTTACACCGTTACCTGGCAGTAACCCAGATTGCATTGTGCTCTGGCATGTCCTTGCTCAGCGGCTTTTCGGTACCACTTGACAGCCTCGGTGTAACTTTGCGTTACACCGTTGCCAGCCTCATAGCAGTAACCCAGATTGTTTTGTGCAGTAGCATATCCCTGCTCAGCTGCTTTTCGGTACCATTTGACGGCCTCGGTGTAATTTTGTGTTACGCCCTTGCCCTCATCGTAGCAGTAACCTAGATGGCTTTGTGCAGCAGCATTTCCTTGTTCAGCCGCTTTGCGGTACCACTTGACGGCCTCGGTGTAATTCTGTGATACGCCCTTGCCATAGAAATAGCAATATCCAATCCAATTTTGTGACTTGGCTTGTCCCTTGTTGGCAGCGTTGAGATAACGCTTGACTGCCTCGGAGTAATTTTGCGGGAAGCCTGAACGACCCTCATAGTAGTTGACTGCCAGCATGTATTGTGACTCGGCGTCAGTTTTCTCGCTTAGCGTCAGGTCAAAGGATTTTTTGTTGCTGCTGACATTGATGGTGGTCGAGTAGTCGTTATAGTAGTCAGTGACCACTTTCACTGCGTGCGAGCCGGCCTTCAAGGTCCAGATGATGTTGGCATCGCCCACATAGTCGCCGTCGATGTAGAGGTCGGCGTCATAGGCGTTGCAGTTAAAAGTCACATCATAGTACTTGGCCTGCTTTTTTGGCCTGGCCTGCTTTTTCGGCTTCTGCCGCTGCTTGGCGGCTGGCACGGGCGGCTTCTGAATGGAACCCCCGGGAATGTTGATCTGTCCCACAGCAGTGCCGCCGACCATCAGCGCCACCGCAATCAATATGCAATTCAATCTTTTCATCATTTTGTTGTACTAATTGGGTCGTTTAAGTTTTGCAAGTTGCTAACTTGCTCATTGGGTTGATGAGAGTGTCATTCTCTGATGATGACTTTGTCCTCCAGACGTTCCATCGCCTCTTCGGCCCCGGGTTGTCCCATCTCGAAAGCAGAACAGTACCAGTCATATGCCTCTCGGTAGTCCTGTGGAACGCCCAGACCTTTCTCGTAGCAGACACCCAATTCATACTGTGCCGGTGCATACTCCTGATAGGCTGCTTGCTTGTACCATCGGGCCGCTTCGGCATAGTCCTGAGGCACGCCCAGGCCGTCCTTATAGCATTCACCCAAGTTGAATTTTGCTTCTGGAACATTATACTCGGCAGCTTTGCGGTACCATTTGATGGCTTCAGCATAATCCTGAGGCACGCCCTGTCCGTCATGATAGCAGCGACCCAGATCGTTTTGTGCCCATGCTATTCCTTGCCCTGCTGCCGCTCGGAACCACTTGACGGCTTCGGTGTAATCTTGACTTACGACATCACCGTCACGATAGAAACAACCCAAATTGTACTGAGCGTTAGCATATCCTTGCTCGGCGGCTTTGCGGTACCACTTGACGGCTTCCTGTTCATCAGTTTCCACGCCATAACCTCTTACATAGCAGAAGCCCAGATCAAACTGTGCTTCAGCATCTCCCTCTTCCGCTTCCTGGTGGAGCCCGTCGATGGTCTCCTCGCTGAAAGATATGGTTTGACCTCTCAAGAAATCAGGTACATGGGCATATTCCTTCTCTATAGCTAAAAGATTCCACCTGACGGATTTAGCGTAACTCTGAGGCACGCCCTCGCCCATTAGATAGCATGAACTGATAGAATACTGAGCGTACAGGTCCCCCTGTTCGGCTGCTTTAAGGTACCATTTGGCGGCCTCGGTATAGTCCTGGTCCACTCCATTGCCGCAATAATAGCATTGACCCAGAGAGTATTGTGCTGTTACTTGTCCCTGCTCGGCAGCCTTGCGGAACCACTTGACGGCCTCGGTGTAGTTTTGTTCCACAACCTCGCCTAGATAATAGAGGGCTCCAAGGCTGGTTTGAGCGTCACGATTACCCAGTTCAGCGGCTTGGCGGTACAACTTCAGGGCTTCGTTGTCATCCTGCTCAACTCCATACCCCTGAGAGTAGCAATTGCCAAGATTGTACATAGCATTGAAATCCCCTTGGTCGGCGGCCTTCTTAAACCACTTGGCAGCCTCTTCGCAGTCCGGGTCCACTCCCAGGCTTGAATAATAGCAGACGCCCAAGCGGTTTTGCGCTTTGGCTAATCCTTGCTCTGCTGCTTTACTGTACCACTGGAAGGCTTCGGTTAAATCCTGTGTCACGCCTTCGCCATTATGATAGCAGTGGCCCACATTGAACTGCGCTTCGGCATCGCCGTGGGCAGCGGCCTCGAGGAAACGGTTGAAATCATCGGTGGTGTATTGTGCCGAGGCAGTGCCGCTCCCGATGACCAGCATCAGCGCAGCCAGTAAAAAATGAAGATGTCGTTTCATGTTGTGTTATGTTTTTTAGTCAGCATCGGGTTGAGCTGGCGGGTTGATGTCGATGGCGTAGGTCTTGAGGCGTTCGCCCTGCTTGACGATGTCGCCGCTCTTGGTGGCACGCACGAGGTGGAACAGGCCCGTCAGGTGTTCGGCCTTGCCGTTATACATGCCGATGTAGCGCAAGTACACCTCATCGCAGGCTGCGATGACGGTCGCGTCGGCGCCTTGGACATTGGGCTCGGGATAGGCCTTGCGGATGGCTTCCCTCATGAGCGTGACGGGATTGTAATAGCGGTCGGTGTGGTCGATAGTGCCGTCAACCAGGAATTCTTCCTCGACTTCCAGATAGTAGTCGATGGTCGCCGTGGGCTCGTCCTTGTCGTCGCTGCATGAGGTGAATGCCGCCAGCGGCAGGATGAGCAGCAGGGCTAACAGTGGTTTGCGCCAGATGGCGCTGAGTGAATGTGTCATGTTGTGATAATATGATTTCAGTATTAATGGTTTCGTTGATGACTCAGGTAGGGTGGCTCATGGTCCAAATGCACATCGACCCTCAACCCGAGAGGTGTTGCTTCGGGACGACGGGTCGATGTACTACTGTGGGGGCTGCTGCCCGAGTGGAGCAGCGCGTGTCAGTCCTCCAGGTTCTTGCTGATGGCTTCGTTCACATCACCCAGGTTGGGCGTGGGCTCTACATCATCAATGATGTCCTTGATGATGGCATCAACATCGATGAGCTGCTTGGGCTTGGCCATGGCGGGAGCAGGCCTTGACGCCAGGTTGCCGGCGATCATGGCGGTGACATCGTTGATGTCCACGACACCGTCGTTGTTGATGTCAAGGTTGGTCGCCGTCAGGGTGGCAGTGGGCTGGTCAACGCCCAGCACGGTGTTGATGCACTGTTCAACGCTCGATGCGTCGGCATGGGCTGCGATGGCCACAGCGCAGACACAGAAAAGTAAAGTAAAAATCTTCTTCATATGCTCTTGTCTTTATTTAGAATGTTTTTTCTTTGGCAAAGTTAATGTAATTAATCGGAATCAGCAAGAAAAAAACACCCAGAAATGAATCTTCCCCGCTTGATTATTCGGTCTTTACTGGTTGGGCACCGAAACGGTAGGTCTTCAGCGCGGTGCTTTTCTTGACAATACCCTCGTCGTCGATGCGGGCACGGTACAGTTTCACGACACACACCGTGTTCTTCTCATAGGCGCCATACATGGCGTGATAGTCCTGGTAGATGTAGTCCAGCGCGGCAATGACCACAGCGTCGTTGCCCTGGGTTGACGGATGGGTGTACACCTCGTGCAGCGCCTCGCGCATGCGGATGATGGTGTAGGACAGCATGTCGGCCTCGGGCTGCGACGAGGTGCCCTGGCTCTCGTCGTTTTCCGACAAGTTCAGGCCCACCTGGGAGTTGATGGTCATATAGTAGCCGATGAGCAGCTCAGGCTCGTCGTTGTCACACGACATGAGCGACAATGACGGCACAATCAGTGCCAGCGCGGCGATGAGCCTTGCCAGCACCGATAGGGAGTGTTTGCGATTGGTTGCCATAATCTTGGTTGTTTTGCGTTGTTCAGGTCGCAAATATACTGACAGAAAATGGCTTATGCAAACATTCGGCTGGAAAAGTGCCGTTATTGATTCACGGGTGAGCCGTCGGGCTTAGCCTTGACTTGCAGATAGCCCGCATGGACTGATTCAAGCCTGACGAGAGCGTTACGGCACACCCCGGCGATGTCCCTGCCACGCGTCATAAGTAGGTGAATTGGTAAAGCTTGAGTTGCTTGCTGTTCACGATGCGGTCACCCACCTGGCGCGTGCGGATGAGCCTTGCGGTACAGATGGTGGGGCCATGGGCGGTGCAGTACATCGACTCATTGAAGCAGGAGTCGCACACGGTAATCGCGCGGCTGTCATCACCCTGCGGACGGGCCTTGGGGAAATTAGCCTTGAGCGCTTTTTTCATCTTGAGGTAAGCCATAAAGATGTTGTGGTCCTCGGGCGGAGCTATGGTGCCATTGGCTTCGTCAAACTCAGTGATGCCGATAAACTCCGTGGAGTCCAAAGCCAGGTAGTAACCCACCAGAATGGGTTCATCTTCTTCTGATGCGCATGAGTGCAGCAGGACCGCGGCTGCTGATAGCAGCAACAGGATCCCAAAGAGGGCTAATCGTTTGTGTCTCATCGTCTTGAAATGTTTAGAAATTAATAATTAGGTACTATATGCATTGGCACATGCAACCCATCACGGGCGCATCTGCTGGAGGTATTCCTTAACTGATGGCAAAAATAGTTAAATTTTGAATAATTTCAAAACTTTTGCGCAAAAAAATCACGCAGATCTTTGTTTTTTGTCTCAATGATGGGGGCTCTGTCTCACTGAACGGTGGCTTGGACATCCCCAGCTGCCGCCTTGGATTGTTAATTGGAATGTTAATCTGGCGCCGGTACATGAAAATATGGCTCCATAAAATGAGCGCCATTCAACTAAAATGCCTAACTTTGCAAGTTGGATTCGGTTTAGCGAAGTGATGTGGCACTGAATTTGCAACAGTGGTATCGATAACTGGTCTGATGAAGTTCACAAGAGGGACATATAATGTATTGCGCTCGATAGCCGTGACCATTTTGGTCATGGCGGTGTCGCTTGTCGCCCTTGCCTACCTGTTGCTGCTCTTGCCACCTGTTCAGGACCGTCTGTGCCGCGAGGGAGAGAAAGCGTTGAGCGAGTTCCTCAACACCGAGGTGCACATCGGCTCGGTCTCGATATCGCCATTCAATCAGCTGGAACTCAAGGATGTGCTTGTCAACGACCAGCAGGGCGACTCGCTGCTTGCTGTCGACAAGTTGGGAGCGGGCATCAATCTTAAAGAACTGCTCGCCGACAACCGCGTCGTCATTACCTATGCCGAAATCATCGGCTTGGATGGCCATGTGACAAGGCCGGACAAGGACAGCCCCACCAACATACAGTTCATCATCGATGCGTTCAAGCCCAAGGATGACAAGCCGCCCAAGCCCTTTGATGTGCAAGTCAAGACGGTAGTTGTGCGCAAGTCGTCTCTCACCTATGATGTGCTGGACCAGCCTCGCACCCCTGGCCGTCTCGATGCCAACCACCTGGCCGTGAGCAACCTGCGGGCTGATTTGACTTTGCCCTGCTTGAAGAACAACGATTTCGGCATCCAGGTAAAACGACTCTCATTTGACGAGCAGAGCGGCCTGTCGCTCAAGAGCTTGTCTACCAATGTGCACATCACCGACAACAGCCTTGATGTGCAGGATATCAAGCTGAAACTGCCGCGCAGCAATATCGCGCTCGACGACTTGCATCTCGAGTATTCATCGCTCAAGAACCTGGGGAATGAGTTGCGCAATATGCCGTTGCGGGTAAGGACTCCTGGCAGCACCATCACCCCCAGCGACCTGGCGGCGATTGTGCCACAGCTCAAGCAGTTCGATGAGCCCTTGTCGGTCGTGGCCGAGGTCATGAAGGACGGTTCCCGCATCGAGGTGCCCACCCTGCGCCTGCACACCCTCGACGGAGGCTTGGCGCTGAATGCCCGTGGCGGGTTCTCGCTGCCCACCCAGGGCGGCTACCGCACCATGGATCTTGACCGCATCGACTTGGATGCCAAGGCCGGCGATATCTCACGCTTGATGACTCTGGCCCCCAACCTGTCTCCACAAGCCCGCATGCTCATCTCGCGCTGCGGCAATGTGGCCCTCGACGGTGAATTCCACAGCAAGGGCAGCAACATGAGTTTCAAGGGGACGGTCGGCACTGCGCTGGGACGCGCCGATGTGGACGGCACTCTTGCCAGTTAC
This sequence comes from uncultured Prevotellaceae bacterium, assembly GCA_900322135.1. GTDB lineage: Bacteria > Bacteroidota > Bacteroidia > Bacteroidales > Muribaculaceae > Sodaliphilus. The sequence continues at coordinate 5,797 of ONYP01000009.1, read as the reverse complement.
AAGGGGGAGTCCCGTTTCAACGGTCATGTAAAGACCGACGGCCTGCAACTGGGAACCCTGTTCGACAAGCGCGACATGCTTGACCAGCTCGCCATCGACGCACAGCTCGATGCTGTCATGCACGGCTCAGATGTGTCGGGGCACCTGCAGGGACACATCCCCTTTGTGGACTTCAAGGGCAGGCGTTACCATGACATCGTTGCCGATGTGGACAAGCAGGGACAGAACTACACGGGCTCGCTGGCCATCAATGACCCCAATGGCAATGTGCAGCTTGATGGCACCGCGCTGCTCAACGGCGCCAACTCGTCATTTGATGTGAATATTTCCACCCGCGATGTGAACCTGGCCAATCTCGGCATCACCAATAAGTATCCCCATCATCGCTTGTCGGCCAACGCCACCGCCTCGTTCTGGGGCAACTCGCTGGACAACATCTCGGGCAACCTGTCAATACATGACTTCAGCATGGTGGACCACAACGGTAAGGGCTTGAATTTCGACCATCTGGAAATCAATGCTGACAATGATGGCATCGATAAGATTGTAGACATCAACAGTGACCACATCGACGGCTTCATCTCGGGCCAGTATGATTTCAAGACCATAGTTCCAACCGTCAAGCATATGCTCTCCCGTGCTTTCCCGCAGTACTTCGGCGATTATGCTGACTATACCCACAGCGGGCAGCCTCATGATGTGCGTTTCAACCTTGTCATCAACCCCGATGATGAGCTCAACGAGATGCTTAAATTGCCTGTCCGCCTGGCCTATCGAGCTGTTATCGAGGGCAACCTGGACGAGAATGACAACACATTTGACCTCGTTATGGACGCTCCGTTGATGCTTCAGGGCAACAAACTCATCGAGAAAACCCGGTTTATCGCTTCGCTGGACAGCGTCTCTGACCGGGTTGTCCTGAATGCACAGTCGAGTTATCCTACCAAGAACGGCATGATTAACCTCAATGTTGACGCCTCGGGCCAGAACAACCGGCTCGACGCCAACCTGGGATGGCGTGTGCCTAACGAGCGGGACTTCTACGGCAACTTGAGCATGAGCGGGTTGCTCGACCGTGGCAACGACGGCAAGATGAAGGTCGACATCGATGTCAACCCGTCACAGCTGGTCTTCAACGACACGGTGTGGAATGTCGAGGCGGGACACATCAACTTTGGCAACGGTGTGGTCGAGGTGGAAAACCTCTCGGGACATCACCGTGAGCAGTACATCCGTGTCAACGGCAAGGCTTCCAGTGACCCCGACGATGAATTGTGCATCGAACTCAACGATGTGAATCTTGACTATGTGTTCGAGACCTTGGCCATCGACAATGTGGACTTCGGCGGCCGTGCCACCAGCAAGTGCTATGCGAGCAATCTGTTCTCGGGCAAACCGCGATTGTATACACCTAGCCTGTACATCGAGAATATTTCTTATAACGACGGCAAGATGGGTAACCTGGATATCCAGGCGAACTATGACACCGAGTCGGGAGGCGTATTGGTGTCGGGCAGTATTGACCAGCCCAACGGCAAGCGCAGCCTGCTCAATGGCGGCATCTATATTGCCGACGACTCATTGTACATCGAGTTTGACACCGACCATGCCAATGTCGCATTCCTCAAGCCCTATGTGGAGGCTTTCACCAGCGACATCCAGGGTGAGATGTCGGGCAAGGCTATCCTGCTCGGTAACTTCCACACCATCAACCTGGAGGGCGACCTCGTTGCCGACTCTCTCAGGTTCCTGGTGGACTATGTGAACTGCTACTACACGGCCAGCAATGTGCCCATCAAGACCGTCCCCGACTTGATTGAAATCAATGATGTGCCCATCCATGACCGTGAGGGGCACGAGGCCCGTTTTGGCGGCTGGCTCAAGCATGATGCCTTCCACAAGCCGGAATTCAGTTTTGCCATCACCGATGCCCGTAATTTCCTGTCCTATGACACCAATCCAAGTATCAACCCCGACTGGTACGGCACTATCTACGGCAACGGCTCCTGCTTTGTAGATGGCGGACCGGGCATCGTGAATATTCGCGTCAACATGACATCGGCGCCACGCAGCAAGTTTACCCTTGTCATGAGCGACAATGAGCAGGCCGACACCTACAACTTCATCACCTTCAGGGACCGCAATGCTCCCGAAGAGCCCGTCGTCGTCGAGCAGATGGATACCCTCGACATGATCATGAGCCAGTTGAAACAGAAGGTGCAGCAGCAGGTCAACTCAGAGCCCAGTGCCTATAATATCGACCTGCAAGGCGACATCACCCCCGATGTGGCGCTCACCGTGGTGATGGACCCCGTGGGCGGTGACCGCATCAAGGCCACCGGTAGCGGTCACATGCGCTTGACCTACAACAACAATGGCGAACTCAAGACCTACGGTAAGTATACCCTGAACAAGGGTACCTATAATTTCACTCTGCAGGATGTGATTATCAAGGACTTCACCATCCGTGACGGTAGCAGCATCAGCTTCCAGGGTGACCCTTATGCTGCCTTGCTTGACCTGGAAGCCGTTTACTCTCTCAATGCAAACCTCCTTGACCTGGACGGCTCTTTCCGCCAGGAACAGGCTTTGAACCGCACGAGTGTGCCTGTGCATGCGTTGTTGAGGGCCAAGGGCATCATCAGCCAGCCTGAAATCTCGTTTGACCTTGAGTTCCCATCCCTCACCACCGACATCTACCACAGGGTCAAGAGCATCATCAGCACCGACGAGATGATGAACCGCCAGATTATCTACTTGCTGGCATTGAACCGTTTCTATACTCCAGAGTATATGGCCAACTCGCCTAGCCAGCCCGAGTTCCTGACTTCGGTTGCCTCCTCGACCATCGCCGGCCAGCTGAGCAGTATCCTGGGCAAGATGACCGACAATCTGTCGATTGCTCCCAATGTGCGCACCAACAATGGTTTCAACGATGTGGAGGTGGATGTGGCGCTCTCCAGCCAGCTGCTCAACAACCGCTTGCTGCTCAACGGTAACTTCGGCTATCGTGACAATGCCTATAACACCAATAACGCCTATAATTCGACCAACACCAACTTCATCGGTGACTTTGATATCGAGTACTTGCTTAACAGCAAGGGAACATTCAGGCTCAAGGCCTATAACCACTTCAACGACCAGAACTATACCCAGCGCAATGTGCTCACCACTCAGGGCGTGGGCATCGTTTGGAAACACGACTTCGACAAGCCGTGGCGCAAGAAGAACAATCCGTCTCAACAACTTGCTCCCGGCCAGGATGATACTATCCCCAGGCGAGAACCCTCGCCCGTGGCTCCGCAAGACAGCAGTGTGCGTCAGCCGGTGCCCATGGTAACGCTGCGCTCGGCACAGAAACCGGAATGATGGTGAGGCGTATTGTCATATGGCTGATGTTGGCATGGATGGGCTGCAGTGCGGCATATGCCGATGACTTCATGCCGCTACTGGCCGATACCTTGCCTCATGTGACCGATACTGTGCCCCAAGTGACCGGGATTGTGCCGCTTCTGACCGACACTTTCTCGACTGAGCGCGCAATCATCGAGCCGGTCTTCGTCCCCGATACAATCGCTGTCGATGATGATGTGAAGAATGCGTGGAAACGCAGAATCTTCCGCCACGGCTGGAGCATCAACGACACTTCCATCGTCTATCCTCGCGTGTTGGACTTTGGCTTCAAGACCTATCGGTGGCTCAACCATGCCCTCAACTACTATGACACAGCCTATGTCGTCAACCCGGGCAAGACCAGTGGCAAGAAGTGGAAAATCATGCTCAAGAACAACAACTGGATTGACTTCTACTCCGGCCATCTGAGCAACTGGCGAACGCCGGTGCAGCTCAACAGTGACATCACCTCATTGTTCGGCTTCCAGATTTGTGGCATGGGCTTGAGTTTCACCTATATGATAAATGTGCGCGACCTGCTGGCGGGCAACTTCATCCGTAACCGTCGCCTCCAGTTCTCGTTTACCACATCGAGAATCTTTATCGAGGCCTATTACCGCAAGAACGACGAGAGCACGGTTCATATCAACCGCCTGGGCAAGTGGATCGGGAGCAGGATTTTTTCGGGCCTCAAGCGCGAGGGATACGGACTCGATGCCTACTATATCTTCAACCACACCCACTATTCCCAGGCGGCAGCCTACTGCTTCTCTAAGTACCAGAAACGCAGTTCAGGATCTCTGCTCACGGGAATCTACCTCAGCCATCAGGATGTGGTCATGGACATGAACAAACTGGACAGAGACATCAGGGCTTTCCTGCCCAACACCGATACCGACTACCGCTTCCGTTATCGCGACTTCGGGGTACTCATCGGCTACGGCTACAGTTGGGTCTTCCATCACGGCTGGCTTTATAACATCACCTTTGCACCCAGCATCGGCTATCGCCACAGCTTCCCCGAATCCATCGAGGGGAAGAAATCGCTGTTGTCCACCAACCTGACCGCTAAAATGGCTCTGGTGCGTACTGCCGGCAACTTCTTCTATGCTTTTAACTTTAACCATGAGGGCCATTGGTACACCAGCCAGCGGCACAGTTTCTACAATAGCTACAATAACTTTGACCTTACAGCCGGCTTCAGGTTCTAGAAAATTGACTACCTTTGTAGCCCCAAAAAAACATCATCAATGAGTGTAACGATATTAGGTATAGAATCGTCGTGCGACGACACTTCGGCTGCGGTCTTGCGCGACACGGTGCTGTTGAGTAATGTCATAGCCAGCCAGCGTGTGCATGAGGCCTACGGAGGCGTGGTGCCCGAGTTGGCATCGCGTGCCCACCAGCAGAACATCGTGCCCGTTGTCAGCGAGGCCATCCGTCAGGCCGGCATCGACAAGGGCGACATCGACGCCATCGCCTTCACACGCGGTCCCGGCTTGCCCGGCTCGCTCCATGTGGGTACCTCGTTTGCCAAGGGGTTGTCCCTCGCGCTCGACATCCCGCTGGTCGATGTGAACCACCTGCACGGCCATGTGCTCTCCCATTTCGTCAAGGAAACGCCCGACGCCGAGGTGCCCGGGTTCCCCTACCTGTGTCTGCTCATCAGCGGCGGCAACAGCCAGATCATCAAGGTCAACTCGCCGCGCGACATGGAGGTGCTGGGACAGACCATCGACGACGCCGCGGGCGAGGCCTTCGACAAGTGCGCCAAGGTCATGGGCTTGCCTTATCCCGGTGGCCCCATTATCGACCGCCTGGCTGCCGAGGGCGACGGCAAGGCCTTCAAGTTTGCCAAGCCTCATGTCGATGGTTTCAACTACAGTTTCAGCGGCCTGAAGACATCTTTCCTCTACACCCTGCGCGATGCCCTCAAGGAGAACCCCAACTTCATCGAGGAGAACAAGGCCGACCTGGCCGCCTCGTTGCAGCGCACCATCATCGAAATCCTGATGGACAAATTCGGCAAGGCCATCAAGGCCACGGGCATCAAGACCATCGCCATCGGTGGAGGCGTTTCGGCCAACAGCGGAATGCGTGCCGCCGTCGAAGACTACGCCCGCCGCCATCGCCTCAAGGCCTTCATCCCCAAGCGCGTCTTCACAACCGACAATGCCGCGATGATAGCCATCGCCGGCCATTACAAATACCTGGACAAAGAATTCTGCGACATCACCGCTCCCCCCTTCCAACGCGTCATCATCTGAAAAAGCCTCCAATTAAATAGTAATCTATTGAAATGAAAATACTTAGATTTGTGATAATCGCCCTTATTGCTCTGATGTCTCTCATGGCGATGGCACAAGAACAGAGAACAGATACAATTATTCCGAAGTTCTTGATC
>ONYP01000019.1 GCA_900322135.1 uncultured Prevotellaceae bacterium | reverse complement strand
TGGACGACGGCACCGAGGTGCGTCCCTGGGACTTCTCCATCACCAAGAATGTGGCCGGCATCCTGATTGCCGCCCTGCTGGTGATCGCGATTGTCTTTAAGGTGCGCAACTGGTACAAGCGCAACGGCATGAAGGCACCGCGCCGCTTCACTGCTGCCCTTGAACTGGTGGTAGACTTTGTCTACACCGACACCATCCGCCCCATTATGGGCAAGGAGGCGCCCAAGTACGGGCCTTACCTGCTGACGGTGTTCTTCTTCATCCTGACGATGAACCTGCTGGGACTGATTGTCATCTTCCCCGGCGGTGCCAACCTGACGGGTAACCTGGCCGTGACGGCAGTGCTCGCTGTCATCACCTTCCTGGTGACCAACTTGACGGGTACCAAGCACTACTGGAAAGAGATGTTCTGGCCCGATGTGCCCACGCCGCTCAAGTGCCCCGTGCCCCTGATGCAGGTCATCGAGATCTTCGGTATCTTCACCAAGCCCATCGCGTTGATGATCCGTCTCTTTGCCAACATGATGGGTGGCCACATGGTGGTCATCGTGTTCATGCTGTTGATCTTCATCTTCGGCAACATGTTCGGCACGGGTGTCGGCGCTGCGATTACACCGCTGTCGATAGTCCTGTCGCTGTTCATGCTGCTGCTCGATGTGCTGGTAAGTTTCATCCAGGCCTATGTGTTCACCATCCTGTCCACGATGTTCATCTCGATGGCACATGTCCACGAGCACGAGGCCGAGCTTGAGGCTGCCGAGTGAGTGGAAACCCCAAATTACTGAATATCAATTAATTGAATTACAAATAAATAACAATAACAAACTAAAAAACTTTACGATTATGTTAGACATGATTTTATTAGATGCTATTGCCAATCTTGGCGCAGCAATTGGAGCAGGTATCGCAGCAATCGCAGCAGGTATCGGTATCGGTCGCATTGGCGGCTCGGCTATGGAGGCTATCGCCCGTCAGCCCGAATCCACCGGTGACATCCGCACCGGTTTACCAGATGGAACTTTTCAAGCCTGAATTTGGCCTGGCGTTCTGGATGTTCATCGCCTTCCTGTGCCTCTTTGGCATCCTTGCCAAGTGGGCGTGGCCCTTCATCATCAAGTCGATGGAGGAGCGTGCCGACTTGATTGACAAGGGTGTGGCCTATGCACAGGAGGCTAAGTCACACCTGGACAATGCCAAGGCCGAGGCGGACAAATTGATTGCCGAGGCCCACAACGAGCAGGCCGAAATCCTGCGCGAGGCCGCCAAGGCGCGCAACGAACTCATCGAGAAGGCGCGCAGCGAGGCAGCCGACGAGGCCAAGAAGGTGACCGAAGCCGCTCAAGTCTCGCTTGAGCAGGCGCGCAAGGAGGCCGAAAAGCAATTGCGCACCGAGGTGGGTGACCTGGCGTTGCAGATTGCCGAGAAGGTGATTCGCCGCAATATCGCCAGCGATGATGCCCAGCGTGCGCTTGTGGACCAATATCTGAGTGAGGTTGAGACTAAAAACTAACGCGATATGAGTGACGGACTGATTCCACGCCGATATGCCAAAGCGCTGTACAAGTACGCTGTCGAGAACGGCGACTCTAAGGAGATCTACGAACTCCTGAAGACGCTTAGTTTCCGCTATACCGCTATCGACGAACTCAAGCGCGCGGTGCTCAACCCCGAAATCTCTGACGAGGTCAAAGGAGCCTTCATGCTTAAACTCGTCGGCGGCAAACCCGGCAGCTCACTGGACAAGTTCCTGCTGCTGTGCGTGCGCAACAACCGAGCCGAGTATCTGCAGAAGATTTCCTTAGCCTATGTCGACCTTTACCGCGAGGCCCACGAGATAGCCCATGTGGTCATCACCACCGCTGTCCCCATGCCTGAGCCCGAGGTCAATGCCATTATCGACATCGTGAAGAAACGCCTCGGGGCCATGGAACTCGAAATCGAGAAGAAAATCGACCCCGAACTCATCGGCGGGTTCACTGTGGTCATCAACGGCCTGGTGCTCGATGCGTCGGTAAAGAGAGAGTTGAACGAATTGCGATTACAACTGCAAAAGAAATAACAGATTCCAACGATGATTAATCCCAGTGAAATATCTGATATACTGAAACAGCAACTCGTCGAAGACATCGCCAAGAGGCAGGTAGCCTTTGAAGAAGAAGGCACCGTCCTGGAGGTGGGCGACGGTGTGGCACACGCCTATGGCCTGCACAATGTCGAGGCCAACGAGCTCGTGAGGTTCGAGAACGGCGTGACCGGCGTTGCCATGAACCTCGAGGAGAGCGATGTGGGTATCATCCTGCTCGACGAGGTCGACACCGTCACCGAGAACATGAAGGTGCGCCGTACTGGCGAGATTGCTTCTATCGAGGTCGGTGAGGGGCTCTTGGGCCGCGTTATCAATGTGCTGGCCAAGCCCATCGACGGCAAAGGCCCCATCGAGGGCGACAAGTTGCGTCTGCCCCTGGAGCGCAAGGCTCCCGGTGTCATCTTCCGCCAGCCGGTGAACCAGCCGCTGCAGACGGGCCTCAAGGCTATCGACTCGATGATTCCCATCGGCCGCGGACAGCGAGAACTTATCATCGGTGACCGCCAGATTGGCAAGACCGCCATAGCCGTGGACACCATCATCAACCAGCGTGCCAACTACGAAGCCGGCAAGCCGGTCTACTGCATCTATGTCGCTATCGGCCAGAAGGCTTCGACAGTGGCTGCCCTCGTCAACAAACTCGAGGAGAGCAACGCCCTGCCTTACACCATCGTCGTTGCCGCTACGGCAGCCGACTCGGCGTCGATGCGTTACTATGCACCGTTTGCCGGAGCCGCCATCGGCGAGTACTTCCGCGACACCGGCCGTGATGCTCTGGTCATCTACGACGACCTGTCCAAGCACGCTGTTGCTTACCGCGAGATCTCGCTGATCCTCAAGCGCCCCTCGGGCCGTGAGGCTTATCCCGGCGACATCTTCTACTTGCACAGCCGTCTGCTCGAGCGTGCAGCCAAGATCAACGAGAACCAGGCTGTGGCCAGTGTGATGAATGACCTGCCCGCGCCGCTCAAGCCCATCGTCAAGGGCGGTGGCTCGCTGACGGCATTGCCCATCATCGAGACCCAGGCCGGCGATGTGAGCGCCTATATTCCCACCAATGTGATTTCGATCACCGACGGTCAGATCTATCTGGAGTCGGCCCTGTTCAACTCGGGTATCCGCCCGGCAGTGAATGTGGGTATCTCGGTATCGCGTGTCGGCGGTAACGCCCAGATTAAGTGCATGAAGAAGGTGGCTGGTACGCTCAAGATTGCCCAGGCCCAGTATCGAGAGCTTGAGGCCTTCACCAAGTTTGGTGGAGACATTGATCCCGTGACCGCGCGCACCATCGACACCGGCCGCAAGAACGAGCGTCTGCTCGTGCAGCCCCAGTATACGCCCATGTTGGTCGAGGAACAGGTGGCCATCATCTATTGCGGTGTGAACGGCCTGTTGCGCGATGTGCCCCTGGACAAGGTAGCCGAGTTTGAGAAACTGTTCATCAACTTCCTGCGCGGCAAGCACCAGCACGATGTGCTCGATGTGCTGCGCTCGGGCAAGATTGACGACGATGTAATGGCCAAGCTCAAGCAAGCTGCCGCCGATGTCGCCGCGAAATATACCGTGGCCCCGGCCAGTTAATCAAGCAAATTTTAAGTTCGCAAGATGTCAACATTAAGAGAACTCAAGACGCGAATAGGTTCGGTAGCCTCGACCCAGAAGACGACGAGTGCCATGAAGATGATCTCGTCGTCCAAGATGCGCAAGGCCACCGGCCAGTTGCAGCGTCTCTCGCCCTACCGCCACATGGTGCAGCATGTCATCAGCCACCTGCTGGTGACCGACCAGCAGTTCGACTCGCCGCTCATCGTCGAGCGTGAGGTGCAGCGTGTTGCCCTGGTGGTGTTCGGCAGTGACGACGGCTTGTGCGGCGGTTACAATGTCAACATCTTCAAGCAGTTGTTGGCGAGAATCAGCCAAGTGCGTGCCGACTATGGCTCCAAGGTGGGCATCACCGTTGTCCCTGTGGGCAAGAAGATGACCAAGGCGGTGGCCAAGATTGCCGGTGCCGACATCCAGGTCGAGCGTGTGGCGCTCAACACCCGCAGCGGCAGCGAGCAGCTGTATGACTTCACCGACCTGATGAAGACGCGTTTCCTGGAGCATACCTTCGACCGTGTGGAGGTGCTGTACATGCACTTCATCTCCACCGGCAAGCAGGTGTTTGCCCCCGCGTGCCGCCAACAGCCCCTGCCTGTTCGAGCCTGACGCCAACACCATCTTCAACACCGTGCTGCCCCTGCACATCAAGTCGATGCTCCAGGATGTATTCATCCAGAGCACGGCCAGCGAGCAGAGCGCGCGCGTGATGGCGATGCAGGCGGCCAGCGACAACGCCAAGGAGCTGCTCGACAGCCTGCAACTGGAGTACAACAAACTGCGTCAACAGGGCATCACTACCGAACTGCTCGACATCCTGGGCGGACAGGTGGAACGCTAGACGCATAGTGTTTAGACAACTAGAATACATTATATTATGAATATCAAGGAGTATTTCGTCTCAATCTTTAAAGGCTTTTACAGCCTGATCAAGGGCATGGAGGTGACCGGCAAGGAGCTGGTGACCCCCAAGGTGACTGAGCAGTATCCCGAGAACCGTGCCGAACTCAAGATTTCGGACCGTTTCCGCGCTACCCTGGAGTTCATCTATGACGAGAACGGCTACCACAAGTGCATCGCCTGCGGCAGCTGTGAGCGCAATTGCCCCAACCAGACCATCAGTATTACCAAACGCATGGTCGACCTGCCCGACGGCAAGAAGAAAATGAAACTCGACAAGTATACTTATGACTTGGGAAGTTGCACTTTCTGCGGACTGTGTGTGCAGGTGTGTCCCACCAATGCCATCCGCTTCAGCAACGACTTTGAGCAGGCCGTGTTCACCCGTGAGAAACTTGTCAAGCAACTCAATTACCTGCCCGAGAAGGACGATGCTCCGGCTCCCAAGCCTGCTGCTCCGGCCCCCAAGCCTGCTGCTCCGGCTCCCAAGCCCGCTGCTCCGGCAGCTCCTGCCGAGCCTAAACCCGCCGACGGCGAGAACAAACAAGAACCAAAAGAAACTAAAGAATAATGGAAACACCAGTAGGAAACATCATTTTGTTTTTTATCGTTGCCTTCGCCATCATCATCTTCTCGGTGTTGACGGTTACCACGCGCAAGATTCTGCGCTCGGCAACCTATCTGCTGTTTGTGCTCTTTGCCACAGCCATCATTTACTTCCAGTTGGACTACCAGTTCCTGGGAGCGGTACAGATTGCTGTCTATGCCGGCGGCATCCTGGTGCTGTTTGTGTTTGCCATCATGCTCACACAGCAGCCTGGTAAAAGTGCTGAGCCTCTAGCCTCGCACCGTCGCTGGATGGGATTGACGGCGGCATTGGCCGGCGTGGCTGTCTGTGGTTATGCCCTTTTCAGCTATGTCAGGTTTGCAGGTCAAATTTTAGTCGATAAGGTTGATGGTAAATCCATTGATCAGATTGTCAACATCGAGGAAATCGGCAAGCACCTGTTGAGTACCGACAAGTATGATTATCTGTTGCCTTTTGAGGCCATCAGTGTGTTGTTATTGGCTTGTATCATTGGAGGTGTGGTTATTGCCCGTCGCCGCTAAACATGGAGAAATTATGAATCTGACACTGTTAATGTATCTTATTCCCAGCCTCATTATGTTTGGCTGCGGTGTTTACGGTTTCATTACCCGCAAGAACATGATTGCTATCATGATTTCGCTAGAGCTGATGCTCAACTCGGTTGACGTCAACTTTGCGGTGTTTAACCGTTACTTGTTCCCCGGGCAGTTGGAAGGCATGTTCTTCTCGCTGTTCGCGATAGCTATCGCGGCTGCCGAGACGGCATTGGCTCTGGCCATTATCATCAATGTCTTCCGCATTGCCAAGAAAGTGGACATCAACGAAATCACTAAACTGAAATTCTAACGATTATGTCATTAGATTTAGCAATATTAGTTGTAGCATTGCCCCTGTTCATGTTCCTGTTCCTGGGACTCGCCGGGGTGAAAATGGGTAGAAAAATCACTGGTGTGATTGGTGTGCTGGGCATGCTTGTCGACACTGTCCTTGCCTATGGCGTGGCGCTGACCTACTTCTTTGGCAGCGGCCAGGGACAGATTGTGGACGGTGTGCGCCAGGCCGTTGTCGTTGCTAATCCCGCCTGGTTGTCGTTTACCGATACGCTGGTAGTGCGCATGGGTGTCCTCGTCGACCCCATCGCTGCGATGATGCTCGTGGTCATCACCACGGTATCGTTGATGGTGCACCTCTACAGCCTCGGGTACATGAGCGACCATGACGGTAACGCCGAGAAGGGTTTCCAGCGTTACTACGCCTTCCTGGCCTTGTTCACCTTCTCGATGCTGGGCCTGGTGGTCGCCACCAACATTTTCCAGATATTCATCTTCTTTGAGATGGTGGGTCTGTCGTCCTACCTGCTCATCGGTTTCTATTATTCGTCACCCGATGCCAACCATGCCAACAAGAAGGCCTTCATCGTCACCCGTTTGGCCGACCTGTTCTTCCTGTTGGGTATCATGATACTGAGTTTCTACACTGGCACCTTCGACTTCGACCAGTTGGTCTTCGGTCCCACCGAGGCCGGCGCAGTCTCACCAGCGGCCCAAGCGGCTGTCAGCAAGGTGGGCGGCACCTTCATGGGCTGTTCGGTAGTGGCTTGGGCATTGACCTTCATCTTCATCGGCGGCGCCGGTAAGAGTGCGATGTACCCGTTGCACATCTGGCTGCCCGATGCTATGGAGGGTCCCACGCCCGTGTCGGCTCTGATTCACGCCGCCACGATGGTTGTCGCCGGTGTATTCCTGGTTGCAAGGCTGTTCCCGCTGTATGTCCTCGTCGAGGGGGCGATGAATGTCATCCTCGTCGTCGGCGCCTTCACGGCATTCTATGCGGCAGCTATCGCCTGCACCCAGAGTGACATTAAGCGCGCACTGGCCTTCTCGACCATCTCGCAGATTGCCTTCATGATGACCTCGCTCGCCGTCAGCGCCGCCGACAACAAGCTCATCGAGATTCACGGTGGCTACGGTCTGGGCTATATGGCGTCGATGTTCCACTTGTTCACCCACGCCATGTTCAAGGCGTTGCTCTTCCTGTGTGCCGGTGCCATCATCCATGCTGTCCACAGCAACGAGAACTCCAAGATGCACGGTCTGCACAAGTACATGCCCATCACCAGCATCTGCTTCCTCATCGGCTGTCTGGCCATTGCGGGCATTCCCCCGTTTGCAGGCTTCTTTAGTAAGGACGAGATTCTCGTCGCCGCCTATCATCGCGGCCTGGGTTGGGGACTGTGGATGTCGATGGTGGCTTGCATGACCGCCTTCTACATGTTCCGCATCTACTACCTCATCTTCTTCTGGAAGAAACATGAGGTTCACGATGAGCATCATGCGCCCAAGGATCAGCCCTGGACGATGACAGTGCCGCTGATTATCCTCGCCACCATCTCGTGTGTTGCCGGCTTCGTGCCCTTCCACGACCTGGTGACCTGGGACGGCAAGGCACTGGAGACCGCCATCGACTGGACCGTAGCCGGTTCAAGTATCGCAGTAGCCCTCGTTGGCATCGGTCTTGCTACCATCATGTACCGCAAGGAGAACCCGCTGCCCGAGCGCATGGCCAACGCGATGCGCGGCCTGTGGACCGCTTCCTACAAGCGCTTCTACATGGACGAGCTTTACCAGTTCATCACCCACAAGGTGATTTTCCAGGGCATCTGTGTGCCCATCGCCTGGTTCGACCGCCACATCATCGACGGCTTCATGAACCTGCTTGCCGATGCCACCAGTTCGCTGTCCTACGGCATCCGCCGCTTCCAGTCGGGTAGCGTGCAGGGATATGTGTATGTTTATCTGTTGGGAGCCTTGCTGCTCGCTGCAGTTACCATGATTTGTGTATTGTTCTAAACCAACGGTCTTAACAAAATAGAAAGGATATATCAAATGGAAATTTTCAATAATATACTGATTTACTTTGTGATAGTGCCTCTGTTGACGCTTGGAGGCCTGGCCATCTGCCGCAACAGCGGCATCAAGGCCATCAGGACCGTTGCCGTGATAGGCGCCAGCGCCCTTATGGTGCTCGCCGCCATTCTCGTGAAGATGTTCCTCGCCGCCCGCGGCGCCGGTGACACCAGCGAGATGATACTGCGCACCGATGTGATGTGGTACGCCCCGTTCAATGTCAAGTTGGCCCTGGGTGTCGACGGCGTGAGCGTGGTGATGATCCTGCTGTCGGCGTTCATTGTGTTCGCCGGTGTCTTCGCCTCGTGGAAGATGAACCCGCTGCCCAAACAGTACTTCATGTGGTTCTTCCTGTTGTCCACGGGTGTGTTCGGCTTCTTCATCTCGATTGACCTGTTCACGATGTTCATGTTCTATGAGGTCGCTCTGATTCCCATGTACCTGCTTATTGGCGTGTGGGGCAGCGGCAACAAGAACTACAGTGCCATGAAATTGACCCTGATGCTGATGGGTGGCTCGGCCTTCCTGATGCTCGGCCTGATTGGTATCTACTTCCACTCGTCGACCGATAGCAATAGCTTGACGATGAACATCCTGGAAATCGCCAAGAATAATGCTATTCCCCATAATTGGCAGTATGTGTTGTTCCCGCTGACATTTGTCGGCTTCGGTGTGCTGGGTGCCATGTTCCCGTTCCACACATGGTCGCCCGACGGTCATGCCTCGGCGCCCACTGCGGTGTCGATGCTCCACGCCGGTGTGCTGATGAAACTCGGTGGTTACGGCTGCTTCCGCATCGCCATCTACCTGATGCCGTTTGCCGCCAATGAGTTGGCATGGATTTTCCTGCTGCTCACCGGTGCCAGCATCGTCTATGGTGCGCTGAGTGCCTGTGTGCAGACCGACCTCAAGTACATCAACGCTTATTCGTCGGTGAGCCACTGCGGTATGGTGCTGTTTGCCATCCTCATGTTCAACACCACAGCGATGACCGGTGCTGTGCTGCAGATGCTCTCGCACGGTCTGATGACGGCCTTGTTCTTTGCCCTCATCGGTATGATTTATGGCCGCACCCACACGCGTGACATCCGTGACATGGGCGGTATGATGCACATCATGCCTTACTTGGGCGTGGGATATGTCATAGCAGGTCTTGCCTCGCTCGGTCTGCCCGGTCTGAGTGGTTTCGCTGCCGAGATGACCATCTTCTTCGGCTCGTTTGAGCACGCCGACACATTCCACCGTGTGCTCACTATCATGGCGACCACCTCGATTGTCGTGACGGCTGTTTACATCCTGCGCGTTGTTGCCAAGTTGCTCTTTGGCGAGGTTCAGGACGAGCATCACCGCACATTGACCGATGCTAGCTGGGAAGAGCGCCTCTCGACGGCCACGCTGATTCTTGCCGTGGCTGCCATCGGCTGCTTCCCCAACTTCTTTATTAATATCATCCGCAGCAGTTTCAACCCTGTCGTTGAGGCACTGCAGGAAGCAATACCCGGAGTGTTGTGATGGAAGTGTTTAACCTGATAAAAATAGCATAATATAGATATGGAGATGAGTTATTCACAATTCTTATCGATGCCGCAGGAGATAGGCCTGTTGCTGGTTTTCCTGCTTGTTTTCATCTACGACACTTTCATGCCGGAGCGCACCCAACGACACCTGCCGGTGTTCACGGTCATCATGATGGCGTTTTACACGATATACTGTTTCTGTATGCCTCAGCTGGCAAGTGATACGGCCTTCGGCGGCATGTTTGAGACCAACCCCGCCACTTGGGTGATGAAGAATATCCTCAATGTGGGCGCTGTGCTGGTGCTCTTGCAGGCCGTGAAGTGGACCAACAGCGACTTCGTCAGCGTTCGCCGCGGCGAGTTCTACGAGTTGACCCTGTTGACCCTGTTCGGCATGTTCCTCATGATATCGGCGCGTCACTTCCTGCTATTCGTCATCGGTCTCGAGACCGCCTCGCTGCCCATTGCAGCCCTGGCTGCCTTTGAGAAGCGCCACTACGAGTCCCACGAGGCTGCGGCTAAGTACATCTTCACCGCCATTTTCTCGTCGGCGATATTCCTGCTGGGTATCTCCTTCGTCTATGGCATGAGCGGCACGCTTTACTTCAAAGACATTGCCGACGCAATCTCAGGCGAGCATTCGGCATTGCTGATTGCCTCTCTGGCCTTTGTCATTGCCGGTGTGGGCTTCAAGCTCTCGCTCGTTCCGTTCCACCTGTGGACTGCCGATGTTTATCAGGGTGCCCCCACCGCCGTGACCAGTTACCTGTCGGTCATCAGCAAGGGTGCTGCCGCATTCTCGTTCCTGGTGATTATGGTGCAGGTCTTCGGCGCTGCCTACAATGAGGTGTGGGAGTGGATGCTCTATGCAGTGATTGTCCTGACCATCACGCTGGGTAACCTGTTCGCCATGCGTCAGCGCAACCTGAAGCGATTCCTGGCGTTCTCGTCCATTTCCCAAGCCGGTTACATCATGCTTGGCGTCATCGCTGTGAATGTGATGGGTATGTCCTCGATGATGTACTATGTGCTGGTTTACATCTTCAGCAACCTCGCCGCCTTTGGCGTGATTGCCGCTATTGAGCGCCAGACCGGCCGCGTGACCATGGATGACTACAACGGCCTGTTCAAGACCAATCCCTGGCTTGCCTTCACGATGATGCTTGCGATGTTCTCGCTCGGTGGTATTCCCCCGTTTGCGGGCTTCTTCAGCAAGTTCTTCATCTTCGTCGGCGCCTGCCATCAGGGTTCGGTGGCCATCTATGTGCTCGTGCTCATTGCGTTGGTCAACACAATCATCTCGCTGTACTACTATCTGCTTGTGGTTAAGGCCATGTTCCTGCGTCAGGACGACTGCGTCATTCCCACCATCAAGAGTCACTGGAGCGAGCGCGCAGGCCTCATCCTGTGTGTGCTTGGTATCATCTTCATTGGCCTGGTGAGCTGCATCTATGCCTACATCAACGGTTCGGTGAATGCTATCAACACGATGTTCGAAGCATTCAAGTGAATCCCGTTCTCAGGCGTTTAGAGATGAGTAGGGGATTGCGAAGCTCATGCCGCCCCCAAAACTCAAAACTTTAAGTTTGAATGGCAAACTTAAATGAATACTACTTCTGATATCATTTAGCATAACCAAAGCAGAAGATTTGTTTCATGTTATTATGTGTAGGAGGCACCGTGGCAATCCATGGCGCCTCCTTTTTGGAGGGATACCGGGATATTCCAATGAAAGTTGTCATTTTGCCCTTTGGACTCAGGATATTTAGAATGATTAAAAATCTATGGGCAGATAATAGTTGGTATAAAATGTAATAAATTGGCATGATATTGCTTTGTTTGTTGTTTTTTTATTATCTTTGTGGCAGCAGACTGTTCATTTCTCAATATTGATGTGAAATTATCTATTAACCACCTAATAACGATATCGCTATGAAAAAGATTTTACTCCTCCTCTTGTTGACGATGGCGGCTTCTCTTGCCGCCCGGGCCGATGTTTACATCAACACGACCAACTTCCCTGACGCTAAATTCCGTGCTTTCCTGATAGCAGAGTATCCAAGTGGTGTCATCACCACTGCGCAGCTCAATGCGCGCACCGCAATAGAAGTGGCGGATTTAGGTATTTCTAACTTGAAGGGTATTGAGTTCTTCCCTAACCTGACTTTGCTCCGTTGTCAAGACAATAATCTATCCAGTGTTGACTTGAGCCACAACACCAAGTTGGTTCTTCTTAACCTTGCTTACAATAAGCTTGTATCTGTCAGCCTCACTAACAACACTGAACTGGAGCAACTCTATATCCAAAGTAACCCATCGCTCACATCATTGAATGTCAGTGATCATAGTAAACTCAAGTTACTCTATACCCCATATTGTACTTCGCTTCAGACCCTTTTCTGCTATCGATGTGCGTTGACCGATTTGACTGTAACGGGTTGCTCGGCACTCAAGCAACTCAAGTGTTACGAGAACCCCAATCTAACCGAAATCGAAGGTCTGGGTGACTGCACTAACCTTACCTGGCTGGACTGCGAGGATTGCAAAGTATCGGACTTGAGCGCTACATCGAATATGAGCAAACTTGAAAGACTCTTGTGCCGCAACAACAAACTTACCTCGTTAGAAATATACAACAAGCTCTATTTGAAATATTTAAGGGTGTCAGGCAACAGCCAGTTGACTCAACTCAATTGCTATAGCAATGCCTTGATTTCACTTGAAGTGGACAACTGCACCGCGTTGAAGGACTTGCGCTGTTACTACAACGACAATCTGACCACTATCACCGGCCTGTCTACTTGCACGGCACTCACCTATCTGGATTGTGAGGACTGCTCTATCAGTGATTTGAGCGCAGTAGGGAGTCTGCCCAATCTTGAGACCCTTCTTGCCCGCAAGAACAAGCTGACCTCGCTCGATGTTTCCGGTAGGAGCAAGTTGAATAGGCTCAGGGTTTTGGGCAACACATTGTTGACATCCTTGAACTGCGGAAACTGTGCTTTGACCGACCTGAATGTAGAGGAATGCACGGCACTCAAGACCCTGTATTGTTTCAACAACTCCGGCCTGTCCGATATTACCGGCCTGGCCGATTGCATCAATCTGGAAGGCCTGCGCTGCCATACTTGCGCGTTTACCGACCTGAGCGTCATTTCCAAATTTCCCAAGTTGACCGACCTGCGTTGCGGCTGGAACAAGTTGACCACGCTCAATCTGTCCAACAACAGCAAGCTGGTTTACCTCTTGTGCCAGAACAACCAGCTCACATCACTCAACTTTAATTCATGTCCCCAAATCAAGGAAGTCTACTGCGGAGGCAACAAATTCACCTCGTTGAATTACAGCAACTTTTCCAAGTTGGCGACCTTTGATGTCTCGGGCACTACAACGCTGAAAACATTATACATCTACAACAATCCCTTGATGAACAAGCTCAATGTGGCAGGGTGTACCGTGATGACCGAGCTTGACTGCTCACCCAGCCCCTCCTTGGACAAAATCTCTGGCTTGGCCGACTGTGCCGCGCTGAAGACGCTTTATTGCTACAGTTGTATCATCAACACGCTGGAGGGCATCAACAATCTGCAAAAACTGGAGAAAGTGTATTGCCATTCTAACAAATTGCTAACCCTCGAGCTCACATCCAAGACTAATCTCACCTATCTCGATTGCAAGAACAATCCCTCGTTAACCACGCTCAAGTGTTCTAGTAACAACCTGACCACGCTCAATGTCACGGGCAACACCATGCTGAAGGATCTGCGTTGCTACTATAATGACAACCTGTCCATCATCACCGGTCTTGCCGACTGCACGGCCATCACCTATCTGGATTGTGAGGACTGCCAGCTCACCGATTTGAGTGCCGTGCAAAACATGAGCAACCTGGTGACTCTGCTTGCCCGCAATAACAAGCTCACCGGTACCATTGACATCAAGAATTTGAGCAAGCTGGAAAAAGTCCGTCTTTTGGGCAACACATCACTGACGAAAATCAACTGCTATAACAATCCTGCATTGACCGATCTTGATGTTTCGGGATGTTCTGCTGTAACCGTTATAAACGCTTACAAGAATAAGTTGTCCACATTCAATGTGTCGGGCTGCACCGCTCTGAATGAGATATCGTGTCGCGATAATCAACTGACCAGCCTCTCTCTCTCATCTTGCACCAATTTGGAAAATTTGTGGTGCTACAATAACAAACTGACCGTGCTCAACTTGCAGAATAATACCAAATTGAAACTGCTCCATTGCTACAAGAACAATATCAAGGGAGTCAATATGGACTACATGATTAGCAGTCTGGTCACTCGTCAAGCCTCGAGCCCGGGTGGGTTCTATCTGATTTACAACAGTGGTGAGAACAATGTCATCACGGCCACCCAGGTGAATAATGCCAGGAAGAAGTACTGGATTCCCATGCGATACAATGGTTCGCAATGGGTAGAGATAGAGGCTAATATCACAGGTGATGTGAACGGTGACGGTGAGGTGAACATCGCCGATGTCAATGCTCTGATCGACTTGATCTTGAAGAATAAGTCTTCATCTGGTGCCGATGTGAACGGTGACGGTGAGGTAAACATCGCCGATGTCAACGCGCTCATCGCCATAATTCTTAAACAGTAAGTCCCGACCGCCTTCCTGATAAGGCGCAAGCGACAGGCTTTGTTGCCTAAAGGGCTCTTTTTCATTGGTGTCAGTAGTTGGCACCAATGATTTTTTTGATACCACAAAAAAACTGACATTGAAAACTGCCAACTGAAAACTTTTGTTTAACTTTGCCTATTCTATCAACCTAATAGTAACCAAGGACGGAAAGAAATGAAGAAAATCTGTTTAGTAATGGCAATCATGAGCCTATGGGCATTGGGCACTGGCGCCGTTGGCGTGAAACAGGGCAGTGCCAGAACACTGGTTGACAGCTGCGGTTTCTTCCCGCAGTTGAGTGGAGACGGCAAGTGGCTGCTTTATTCGCCCACCGAGGCCACCAGCTTGATGCTGAAGAATCTGGAAACCGGGGCTGTGACAACAGTGGCCAGTGTGGGCTATCCGGGTTTTGATGCCATCTTCGGTGCTGACGGCAAGGTCTATTATATCACCCAGGAGCGCAAGAAAAACGGCATGGTGTACCGTGCGGGGCATTGCTATGACCCAGCCACGGGCAAGGACAAGGTGGTGCTCAAGCCGCAGCATGGCCGTGTGCAGGCTCTGCGTGCCGCGGCAGGTGTCGTCATCAATGGAGAGCACCAGGTTTATCGCAGCGACAAGCAGGTGGGCGCCTATTGCTACACGCGTGGTGATATGCTCTACCTGGTTGATGAGGGGGGGACGACACGCGCCCTGCAGCCGGTGAAAGACAGTAACGGCTACCTGTGGGCTGCTTATTCTCCTGATGGCACCAAGGTCATGTTTGAGGCGGCATCACGCGGATTGTTTGTGTGTGACCTCAACGGCCAAGTCCTGGCTGAACTGGGCGAGTTTCTCATGCCCTGCTGGTATAACAACGACTATATCATCGCGATGAGCAATGTGGGCAATATCAGGTTGAGCGGCTCACGCATCTGGCTCCTCTCGGTAGACGGCGAGACCATCAAACCCATTACCCCCAAGGAGGAGCGTGCGGTGCAGCCCATGGTGGCTGGCGACAAGGTCGTCTACAGCGTCATCTACGATGGTCAGGTCAAGCAAGTGACACTGGATGTCCCTCCTGTTATGAGTCCCATGCTGCCCTCGGGCAAGGGTAAAGTGGAGAAGGTGAAGGACCCCGCCGGCAAGAAGGACGCTCCCCGTGTGTTTATCAATCCCGGCCACGGTGGCCACGACAGCGACGACCGCCATGTTCCCACATGGGTTATCGGAGCCCAGGACACTTTACATTACTATGAGTCCAACAGCAACCTGACCAAGGGCCTTGCCCTGCAGGAAATCCTGAACAACAAGGGCTATGAAACCCAATTGTCCCGCAAGACCAACAACACCGAGGACGACCTCGACCTGTTTGAAATCGTCTCACTGGCGGCCAACAGCGGTGCCGATATCTTCTTGTCAATCCACAGCAATGCCACGGGCATCGAGAAACGACTCAACTTCCCTCTGGGCCTCTATCGCGGCTGGAACGGCAAGCCCGTAGTTGAGGGCAGTCTCAAGTTGAGCGACCTGGTGATGAAATATGCCGTGAGGAATGAGTTGACGGTATGGACCCACAAGGAACGCAGCAACGGCGACTGGTCGTTCTATGACTGGGGCTACAAGGTGGGCCTGGGTGTGCTGCGCTTCAACAAGTTGCCGGGCTTCTTGAGCGAGGGCTCCTTCCACGACTATCTGCCCGAGCGCGAGCGTCTGTTGAACGACAGCTACTGCTGGCTCGAGGCCTGGAACCAGTCGTTGGGTATCGACGAGTACTTCGGGCGCAAGGGCAAGACCAAAAACGGTGTCTTGGCAGGTACCGTGCGCTGGGAAGACATCCAGCGCCGTGATGAAGACCCGCAACTCTTTGGAGAGGACAGGCTCAAGCCTGTCAACGGGGCGCTCCTGCGCCTGTACAACGGACGCGGTTCGATGGTTCGTGTCTTCACCCTTGACATCTACGACAACGGTGTGTTTGTGTTTACCAACCTGCCCAAGGACAAATACCGCCTGGAACTCTATTATGGAAACGAGGACCTGTACATCACGACCAAGGTAAAGGTCAAGAAGAACGAGACGGTCTACAAGAACCTGAAACTCAAGAAGGACCAGAAACCCAAGAAAAAGAAGAAATAAGAGCCCAAGGGCTGACATCCAATAATTAATAGAAATCTAAAAAAAGCATAAGACAATGAAGAGACTGATGATTGTGATGGCGCTGGCGGCCATGCTGCTGCCGGCCATGGGCCAGGAGGTGGAGGTGACCTCGCAGCGGCGTCTGCTCGACGGCGTCGAGGGACCTGCCTACTATCCTGTGCTCAACGCGTCGGGCAATCGCCTGCTGTTCTCTAACGAGGACGGTGCGTTGAAACTGTATGACTTTGCCAGCGATGTGACCACGACGGTCACCCGTGACCGCGTCGTGGGCCATGACGCTTGCTTCGGCGGTGATGGCAAGGTGTATTTCGTGACCCAGCGCGTGGGCGATGATCACCTGGTTTACCGTACGGGGCGCACCTTTGACGCTGCGACTGGACAGCTTGCCACAGTGACCGAGGAACAGCATGGGGCAATGTGTGCCGTGCCGGCAACCCGTGGCGGAGCCGTCAAGGCGCCGGGCAGGGACTATACCTCAGGCAGTGACATCGGCAGTGCCGCTTGGACCGAGGGCAGCCGTGTGCATGTGATGGTGGGCGGTGAGGAGCGCGTCTTCAGCCCCGTCGACTCGTGGGCCGGCTACTTGTGGGCCTCGCTCTCGCCTGATGGCAAGCGTGTGGCATTCTTCGCTGCCGGCAAGGGCATCGTGGTGATTGACTTGCGCGGCCAGATGCTCGCCATGCTGGGCAACTATGAGATGCCGTGCTGGTACAACAACGACTATCTGGTGGCACAGAATGCCAAGGACGACGGCCACCAGTTCGTGTCCTCGCAGATTCTGCTGATAAAGGCCGACGGCACCTGGCAGACCGAACTGACCAAGCCCGCCTCGATGGCCATGCAGCCCACCTGTGGTAATGGCCGCATCGTCTATACCACCGTCGATGGTCTGCTGTATGAGATGAAAATCAACATTTACGACTAATCAACAGCAATCGTCATGAAAAAGTATTCATTCAAATCAGTGATGACGGCTCTGCTGGCGGTTATGGCCGTGAATGTCGCCATAGCACAGCAGCCCCATGTGTATATCAACCCTGGTCACGGTGGCTATGACAGCGATGACCGCAACATGGTCATCTACCCCTTCGGCGCCGGTGACAGCGCCGGTTCATGGGAGTCCAAGTCCAACCTGCGCAAGGGCCTCGCCCTGCGCGAAATCCTGCAAAAAAAGGGCTACAAGACCACCATGTCGCGCGTGACCAACACCACGGCCGACGACCTGGCGCTATCGACCATCGTTGCCCTGTGCAACCAGAGTGGTGCCGATGTGTTCTACTCTATCCACAGCAACGCTACGGGCACCAGTTCGGTAGCCAACTTCCCGATGGTGTTCTACCGCGGCTATACCGGTAGCCCGCAGATTCCCAATGCCGATGTGCTCGCCGCTGACCTGGAACCCTATCTCTATGCCAACCAGAGCACGGTGTGGACCAATAATTACCAGATCTGGGGCGACTGGTCCTTCCGTCCTGAATGGGGCACCCAGGGCTATGGTGTGCTGCGCGGCAATAATGCAGTAGCCAACCTGAGCGAGGGCTCGTTCCATGACTATATCCCCGAGGCTTACCGTCTGCTCAGCCTCGCTTACTGCTGGATGGAGGGCTGGAACATCTCGCTGGGCGCCGACAAGTACTTCAGCCGCCTGGACAGCTTCGGCCAGGGCGTCATTACGGGCAATGTGCGTGACGACCGCATCAAGCGCCTGCAGGAGAATCCCCAGCCGTTTATCGTCATCGGCGATGACAACCTCATGCCCATCGGAGCCGCTACTGTGCGTCTGCTTGACATGGAGGGCAACGAGGTGCAGCGCTGCATGACCGACACCCTGCGCAACGGCATCTATGTCTTCAAGTATGTCGAGCCCGGCACCTACAATGTCGAGGTGACTGAACCCTCACATTTCTCCCAGACCCAAACCGTCACCGTGGCTGCCAATGAGCCCACCTATCAGAACTTCTACCTCAAGCGCGTGCGCGACACACCTCCCGTTGTGGTGGACTACAGCCCCGTGTGGCAAGAGAATGACCCTGCTGTGAAGTGCAGCGCATCGATCATGCTCGCCTTCAACTGGGATATGGACAGCGTCACGACCTGCGATGCCTTCCATCTCGACCCGCCAGTGGAGGGTTCCTTCCGTTGGGAGGATTCCTATTACCGCTTGATATTCACGCCTACCGACGCCTTTGATGTGAACACGCTGTACACCCTCACGCTCGACAAGAGCGCCGAGCATGGCGGCGGCACGCCCATGGAGGAGGATTTCTCGCTGCAGTTCTATACCCAGCCGCGCAACCACTTGAACGAGTTGGCCGTGTTCCCCTATGAGGGCGCTCCCGTGCATTACAAGACGCCCACCGTGGAACTGCGTGTGGACTCGATGCTCGACACTTACAACCTGTTCCAGCGCCTGCGTGTCCTCGACAGCGAGGGCAACGAGGTGGCATGGAACAAGCGCAGCATCAAGTACAACAAGAATGGTGATGACTACGGCTATGTGCGCATCCCGCTCGTCAAGAACATTGATGTAGGCAAGGATTACCAGCTCATCCTCGATGTCGATATTGCCGATACTGCCGGCATCCACCTTCCCGCAGCCCGCGTCATCAATTTCACTGGCGTTGATGCCGGCGCCGACAAACCCGGCATGCAGGTCGTTGAGGATTTTGAGAGTGCCGACAACTACTCGGCTAGCACAGGCTATGGCATTGGCACGGGACACACCTACCCGTTGACAACCTCGACCGACAGGCTGTTTGGCAGCCATTCCATGCAGATGGTCTACGATTTCTATGATAGAACGAGGATACTGATTGAGCCCATTGACGAGGTGGCCGCCACCTTCAACCTTGGTGACACCGTGGGTGTCCATGTGTGGGGCGATATGAGTTACAACGAACTCAGTGTGTGCTTCTCGGCTGGTGAGTATACCTACCCGCTGCCTTTAGGTACCATCGATTTCCATGGTTGGCGATACATGACTGTGCCGATCAAGAATATGAGCAACAAGGACTATAAGTTCGTCGGATTCAGGCTCACTCGCGGTGATGAATCGATGAGCCCGACAGGCACTATCCGCTTTGACAACCTGCTCAAGAAGGCCTCCAGCGGCATCGACGAGGTTCCCCTTGCCGGCCTCAAGGTGAAGTGCGAGGGCGACTACATCGTTGCCACTGCCGATACCTATATCCAGGGGTTGGAACTGTTTGACGCTAACGGACGAGCCATCAAGGCCGTGGGCGGCAACTGCATGAATGTGGCCTCGATGGCACATGGCATCTATCTCGTGCGCGTCCACATCAACGGCCGCACCGCCACCCGGAAGGTGAAACTTTAACCTCTAGAACCTCTAGATTCTCTAGACCTTCCAGCACATCCCGTCCGCTACTGCGGCACGGTATCAATAGGACCCGTTCAGGGTCCTATTGTTTTTGTCAAAAACTGACAAAATGTCAGTTTTAAGTTTAAAATAGTTTAAAAACCTGACACGCTGTCTTTGATTTTTAACAGTAGTTAGCCGTTGGGCTACTGGCACCTGTTTTGCCTTATCTAGAGGTGCGAGCGGGTCGCAAGGTCCGCTGGCAACTGAGAAAGAACAAACATTTAAAGACTCATAAAATTTTAGAATTAGGAGGTAATGACTATGTATTTTCCTGTAATTCGTAACAACCGCAACAATTGGTTAGACACAGCATTCAACGACTTGTTTGATATGGAATGGGCTCCGCGCCATGTGACTACGGCTCCGGCTGTCAATGTCAAGGAAAGCGACGATGCTTTCACGATGGAGATCGCCGCACCGGGCCTGAAGAAGGAGTACTGCACCGTGAACATCAACAATGAGGGCAACCTCGTTGTCAAGATCGAGAACAAGGCCCAGAACGAGGAGAAATCTGACGAGGGTGAGAAGAAGCACCACTACCTGCGCCGCGAGTTTTCCTACGCAAGTTATGAGCAGGCCCTGCCCGAGGAGGTGGACACCGAGCACATCAGTGCCAAGGTCGAGGACGGCATCCTGACCATCGAACTGCCCAAACTCGCTCCCGAGCCCGAGAAGAAAATGGACCGCGTGATTGATATCGCATAACCAGACGGATGAACCATCAATGAGCGCCCGCTGCAATTGCCGCAGCGGGCGCTTGTCGTGCAGGTGTGCGGGATCACAACACCGAAATGGAGTATCAGTTGCTGCTTTTAAGGTTAATAAAAGTAATTGTATGTTAAATTGCTGTTTATTTCTTCAAGATTCTTGGTGCGCGTTCTTTTTTTGATGGTAATTATGCGTACCTTTGTGGCCGTAAAAAGTCGGCGAGAGGCTGATTTTAAAGCATGTTAACAAAAAGATACATCCATTAACTGAGTTGATAATGATCAAAGGTCAAAATATAACCCTGATCGCAGAAAGCAGTACGACACGCACCGAGTGGTCTCTCGTCGATGATGGCGAGGTGCTTGCTCATGCGTTCACTTCGGGTCTGAACCCGTTTTTCATGTCGCGTCGCGAGATCAGCCACAGCATCCGTCTGGAATTGCCGCCTGAGTTTTTCAAGCGTCGTTGGAGCCATGTGTTTTTCTATGGCGCCGGTTGCTCTGGTCCCGAGAAGAATAAAATCATCGAGGCCTCGCTGGTGGCGCAGTTCAAGACGCCGGTGACGGTGATGAGCGACCTGCTGGGTGCAGCTCGTGGCCTGCTGGTGCGTGAGCCTGGCCTGGCCTGTATCTTGGGCACGGGCAGCAACTCGTGCTTCTATGACGGTAATGATATCGTGAAGAATGTGCCAGCCTTGGGCTTTATCTTGGGTGACGAGGGCAGTGGCGCCGCGTTGGGGCGCGTGTTCCTTGGCGATGCCCTCAAGGGCTTGGCTCCTCATGAGTTGACCGAGGCCTTCTTTGACAAATACAAAGTGACGCGTGCCGAGGTGCTTGACGCCGTGCTCAACAACCCGGCTGCAACGCGCAACCTGCGCGCCTACTCGTTCTTCCTGAGCGAGCATCTGGACAATCCCTATGTCCACGAGACTATCTCGCGTGAGTTCAGGCGATTCTTTGAGCGTAATGTGTCGCAGTATGACTACAAGAGCTATCCTGTGAGCTTCGTGGGGTCTATCGCCACGACCTACAGCGAGATTTTGCTTGAGGTTGCCAATGACTTTGGTGCCACTGTGCGCAAAATCCTCTTGAGCTCGATGCCGGGCCTCGTCGCCTATCATAGCGACCAGAACGCTTGAAATTTTTTTCCTGGCGGCAGCGTCGGGGGATATATAAAATACCAAGTGCGACAAACACGACTTGACTGGTGGCAACACCAAGATTTCGTGTTTGTCGCATTTATTGGTTTAGACTCTGATGTTTGCTTTAATTCCTTAAAAAGTGTAGTTAATTCATAAATAATGTTGTAAAACAGGGTGTTTTAGGGGTTGTGTTTTGGTTTTTCGTTTGGTTTGAGTAATTTTGTTGCATAAGAAAATAACGAGAATAACCAAGACATGAAGAAGACAAGTCAAGTATTGTTAAGTGTTGCCGCTTGCCTGGCATTGGCGTGTCCTGTCCAGGCCCAAGAGGTAACCGCTGCCCAACAGCCGTTCACCCAGGAGCAGCTGGATGGCGTGCAGCGTGTGATTGCCGGCCAATTGCCCGAGCACATGGGCGTTGGTGACCTGAAGGTGCGCTCGGTGACCGTCGAGAACGACACCGTCAAGGTGGATGTGAGCGAGAACTTCGGCGATGTGCCGTTCACCCAGGCTGGAGTCGAGCAGATGCGCAGCGAGATTCGTGGCGCTCTGGGCCGCGAGTACCGCGACAACCCCGTGCTCATCACCATCGTGGGCAACGACATCGAGAAGTATTTTGCCGACTATGAGCCGGCCTACAAGCGCAGCCACAAGGCCTTTATCAGCGAGATGGATGCCAACCGCCACTACAAGCACGGTCTGGACGGCAACATCATCGCGATGTGGCCCAGTCACGGCTGGTACTTCGAGCCCAAACTCAACCGTTGGGAGTGGCAGCGTGCACGCTTGATGCAGACTGTCGAGGACATGTACACCCACAGCTATGTGCTGCCGTTCCTGATTCCGATGCTGGAGAACGCCGGTGCCTATGTGTGGAATGCCCGTGAGCGCGACACCCACAACTTTGGTGCTGTGGTCGATAATGACGGCGGCGAGGCCCAGCAGGGCTACAGTGAGCACAACGGCAAGCAGCGCTGGGAAGCCGGCAAGCAAAGCGGATTTGCCTTCTTGCGCCCTCAATACAAGGACTTCGAGAATCCCTTTACCGAGGGCACATACCGCATGGTCAAGGCCGAGAAAGACAAAAAGAAAGTATCCACCGCTTCTTGGGATGTGGAGATGCCCGAGGCTGGTGAGTTTGCCGTATACATCTCCTACAAGTCGTTGCCCAACAGTGCCCGCGATGTTACTTATACCGTCAACAGCCTGGCCGGTGAGCGCAGTTTCCGCGTTGACCAGACGATGGCTGGCGGCGTGTGGGTCTATCTGGGCACCTTTCCCTTGGCCAAGGGCATGAACAAGGCTGTGGTCCAGGTGTCTAACCTGAGCGAGGACAAGGACGCCGTCATCACTGCCGATGCCATCAAGGTGGGTGGCGGCAAGGGCAACATTGCCCGCCGCGTGGCTCTGCCCACCGAGGAGAACCGCCGACTCGCCGCCGAGCAGGAGAATGAGAAATACCTGGGCAAGGAGGGCGTCGAGTACAGCTATGTGGGAAGCGGTGAGCATCCCTGGTTCCACCTGGGGTCGCGCTATTACCTGCAGTGGGCAGGCTTCCCCGATAGCGTCTACTCGACCTCCCACGGCATCAATGACTATACCGACGACTACCGCAGCCGCGGCGTGTGGGTCAACTACCTGGCAGGCGGCAGCGATGTGCTGCCCGACCGTGGCGGCTTGAATGTGCCTGTCGACCTGTCGTTCTGCCTGCACACCGATGCCGGCGAGACGCCCAACGATTCGATTGTGGGCACGCTGCTCATCTATTGCACCAACAGTGGCGGCAAGAAGTTCGGCAGGTATGCCAACGGCACGCCTCGCGAACTGTCGCGCCGCTATTGCAACCTGCTCTCCACCGAGATTGTCAAGGACATCCGCGCCAAGTGGGAACCCAACTGGACGCGTCGTGGCATGTGGGACAAGAGCTATTATGAGGCGCGCGTGCCCGAGGTGCCCGCCGTGCTCATGGAGTTGCTGTCTCACCAGAATTTCGCCGACATGAAGTATGGCCTCGACCCGATGTTCCGCTTCGATGTGAGCCGCGCCATCTACAAGGGCATGCTCAAATTCATCGCCCAACGCGACCACCGCTCCTATGTCGTGCAGCCACTGCCCGTCAACACTTTCGCCATCAGCAAGACCGACAAGGGACACTACCTGCTCACCTGGAATCCCACCCACGATGAGTTGAGCGATAATGCCGACGCCACGGGCTACATCGTGTGTGAGCGCGTGGGCCTCGATGGTGCTTTCAGGGAGATTGCCACTACCCGTGGTCCCCAGTACAGCGTACGCATCAATGACAACAAGATACATTCCTACCGCATCATCGCCATCAACGACGGCGGCCGCAGCTTCCCCAGCGAGACCTTGAGCCTGGGCGAGGTGGCAGGCAGCCAGGGCGATGTGCTTGTGGTTAACGGCTTCACCCGCGTGAGTGCCCCCGACTGGTTCGACGGTCCCGAGCGTGCGGGCTTTGACGACAATAAGGACCACGGCGTGCCCTACATCCAGCAGATCAACTACTTGGGTTCGCAGTACGAATTCCGCCGCTCCATCCCGTGGAAGGACGACGACTCCCCCGGTTTCGGCAGCAGCCGCAGCGACCACGAGACGATGAATGTGGCAGGTAACACATTCGACTATCCGGCAGTGCATGGCGAGGCGTTGATGAACGCCGGCTACTCCTTCGTGTCGTGCAGCCAGCAGGCACTGGAGACCAACTATGACGCCAGCGATTACCGCCTGATGGACCTCATCTTGGGCAAGCAAAAGGAAATCAAGACCGGTAGCGGCCTGATGCCCACGCGTTTCAAGATTTACACGCCGGGCCTGCAAAGCGTGCTGCGCCGTTTCACCGAGGGTGGCGGCAGCGTGCTGTTGTCGGGTGCCTATGTGGGTAGCGACCTGTGGGACAATGCCGCCGGCAACAACGACGAGGTAGGTCAGGACTTTGTGAAGAATGTGCTCGGTTATGAGCACTTGCACGGCCGTGCCTCGCTCGACGGCACCGTCTGCAGCGTCGACAGCCCCGACAGCCGTCTGTCGTCGCCTGGTGCATGGACTTTCGTCAGTAAGTTGAACGACAGGCAGTATGCCGTTGAGTCGCCCGACGCCGTGCGCGCCAGCGACGACCGCGGCTTCACATGGATGCGCTACGGCGAGAACGGCTTGCCCGCCGCCATCGCCAGCGACCGCGGCGGCTACCGCACAGTGGTCATGGGCTTCCCCCTCGAGACGGTGACTACCGTCCAGGAGCGCACCAGCCTGATGTCCCGCATCATGGACTACCTGAAATAAAGTCCCATCTAGAATATCTAGTTCTTCTAGAACATCTAGAATAAAACCGAACAATACAATATCAATAATCATAAAACAAAGACAATCATGGGAAGAATTAATTGCTTTATCCCGTTTGCCAATGCCGAGCAGGCCGCGCAAACCATCCAGAACCTCAAGGAGCAGGAACTGGTCAACAAAATCTATCTCCTGTCCACCGAGGATGGCGCTACCGCTGTAGAAGGCTGTGAGCTGTTGCCTGTCAAGGGTCTTACCAACAGTGCCACGATGCTCGCTATCGCCGCGCATGCCGATGCCGACTATGTGCTGCTCTACACCAAGTATGACACCTTGAAGATGGGTCCGTTCTCGATGGAGCGTTTTGTGAAACTGGGCGACGATACCCGCTCGGGTCTGCTGTATGCCGACCACTACAATGTGACCGAAAAGGGTGCCGACAAGGCTCCCGTCATCGATTACCAGATGGGCAGCCTCAGGGACGACTTCGACTTCGGCTCGGTGCTGTTCTTCTGCGGCCAGTGCTTCAAGCGCGCCGCCGGTGCGATGAAAGTCAACTATGAGTTCGCAGGCCTGTATGACCTGCGCCTGAAGCTGTCGCAGTTTGCCGCCATCACCCACATCAACGAGTTCCTCTACAGCGATGTGGAACTGGACACCCGCAAGAGCGGCGAGAAGATTTTTGACTATGTCGACCCGCGCAACCGCGGCCGCCAAATCGAGATGGAGCAGGCCTGCACCGAGCACCTCAAGGAGGTGGGCGGCTACTTGGCTCCCACGCGCATCGAGGACGGCAAGGAGGTCCCCAACTTCCGCCACATCGAGTTCAACCAGGGCGAGTTTGAGGTCGAGGCAACGGTGATGATTCCCGTACGCAACCGCATCCGCACCATCCGCGACGCCATCGACTCGGTGCTCAAGCAGGAGTGCAACTTCAAGTTCAACCTGATGGTGGTGGACAACTTCTCGACCGACGGCACCCGTGAGGCCATTGCCGAGTATAACGACCCGCGCCTGGTCCATATCATCGCTGACTACTACGACATGGGCATCGGCGGCTACTGGAACCTGGCTGCCCATCGCAAAAATGTGGGCAAGTTTATCGTGCAGCTCGACAGTGATGACATGTACAAGGACGAGCACACCCTGCAGACGATGGTCAACGCCTTCTACGAGCAGAATGTGGCCATGGTGGTGGGCACCTATCAGATGACCGACATCCATCTCAATCCCATTCCCCCCGGCATCATCGACCACAAGGAGTGGACCCCCGAGAACGGCCGCAACAACGCCCTGCGCATCAACGGCTTGGGCGCACCGCGTGCTTTCTACACCCCCGTGTTGCGCGATGTGAAGATTCCCAACACCAGCTACGGTGAGGACTATGCCCTGGGCCTGAACATCTCGCGCAACTACCAGATTGGTCGCGTGTACGAGCCCGTCTACCTGTGCCGCCGCTGGGACGACAACAGCGATGCCTCGCTTGATGTAGAGAAGATGAACCGCAACAACCTTTACAAGGACCGCATCCGCACCTGGGAGTTGATGGCACGCATCGCCATGAACAAGAAGTGAGAATAGTATATTTCTAGACTTTCTAGACTTTCTAGACTATCAAGACAATCTAGGTTGACGAGAGGTGATGGATTACAGTAGTGTGATAAATAAGCTCATTGCCAAGCAACTGCGAGACTGGGACATGGCTGGCGCCAATTATGCGGCGCTGGCAGGCGTTGCCACGCGCTCGTTGTCGCTGGGCGAGTCCACTGTCACGCTGCAGTTCAATCCCGAGCGGCGGCGCTCCTCGGCTGCCGCCGTTGACCGCCGGTCGCTTGCCCGCCGCCAGTGTTTCCTGTGCAGCGAGCATCAGCCCGTCAAGCAGAAAGCCGTGTTGTGGGGCGAACGCTACAAGATTCAAGTAAATCCGTATCCCATTTTCAGCCGTCACCTCACGATAGCCGACCTGCACCATGTGCCGCAGCGGCTGGCCGACAGGGTAAGCGACATGCTGTTGCTGGCCAAGGCGCTGCCCGAGTTCGTCGTGTTCTACAATGGTCCGCGCTGCGGTGCCTCGGCCCCCGACCACATGCACTTCCAGGCCGGTGCCAAGGGTGAGATGCCGCTATGTGACGAGATTACCCACGCCACGACCCAATTGCTGGCCGATGGCGACGAGGGCTTTATCGGCTATGTAGACCAGTTGGGACGCAGCCTGTTCACCATCGAGACATCGACCCAGCGTGCCGCCGAGCGTTTTGCCCTGCGGTTGCTGGACCAGTTGCCGGTAACCGACGGTGCCGAGGAGCCAATGGTCAATGTGCTGTGCTGGTGGGATGTGACCGACCGCCTGTGGCATCTGGTTGTCTTTCCCCGACGCAAGCACCGTCCCGCCTGCTATGGCGAGGGAGAGGGCAAACTGCTGCTCAGCCCGGCCTCGGTCGACATGGGCGGCTTGTGGGCCGTTCCCGAACAAAAGGACTTTGACGCTCTCACACCACGGATGGTGCAGGCCCTCTACGACGAATTGTGCTTGACGCGCAAGGAGTTGACCCCCGTTTTCAACGGCTTCACCCACTACTGGGAAAACCTTCAACCCATCTGACGCAGAATCAGGATGGCTCTTTTTGATGTGCTAATAACCGGAAAAATGAGAATATTATGGATGAGAAACAGATACCGCAAGTGAGAGTGGGCATCATGAATGAGCCTGCGATTGACTTCGTGCTCAATGGTGACTACCGCGTGAATGGCGGCACCTGCAGCGGTGACCAGACGGCCCGCTGTGTCGACGGCATGGTGGAGTGGGGCGGCAACCGCTACGGCGAGTTGCTCTTTGAACCTGTGGATAATGATAATGCCTCGTTTACATTGAAGGCGGTGACCATCGGTGTGAGTTTCCACTGGAAACGCCAGGAGGACCAGACCTTCAAGGGTGCGTTGCACCTCATCGTCGAGGACGGAAAACTAACTCCCGTCAATGTGCTGAGCGTTGAAGACTACCTGCTGAGTGTCATCTCCAGCGAGATGAGCGCCCATGCCTCGCTCGAACTGCTCAAGGCCCATGCCGTCATCTCGCGCAGTTGGCTGCTGGCGCAGATTCACACCGAGGAGACCGTCAAGCCCGCCGAGCGCAATCCCGATGCGCCGGGCGAAATGATGGATACGCCCGAGGAACTGGTCAAGTGGTGGGACCGCGACGACCATGTGAACTTCGATGTGTGTGCCGACGACCACTGCCAGCGCTATCAGGGCATCACCCGCGCCTCGACCGAGAAGGTGGAACAGGCCATCCGTGCCACATGGGGCCAGGTGCTGATGCACGGTGGTGCGCTGTGCGACGCCCGCTTCAGCAAGTCGTGCGGCGGCGTAATGGAAGAATTTGAGAACTGCTGGGAACCGCATCACCACGACTATCTGGAGGCGCGTCGCGACGGCGAGAACGAGGAGGACTTCCCCGACCTCACCCGCGAGGACAACGCTGCCGAGTGGATTCTGTCCTCGCCCAGCGCCTTCTGCAACACCACCGACCCTGAAATCCTCTCCCAGGTGCTCAATGACTATGACCAGGAGACCAAGGACTTTTACCGCTGGAAGGTGGAATATACCCAGGACGAAATTGCCGCGCTGATCAAGGAGCGCACGGGCACTGACTACGGCCGCATCCGTGACCTGCAGCCTGTGGCACGCGGCACCAGCGGCAGGCTTTACCGCCTGCGCATTGTCGGCGAGAAGCGTGAGCGCATTATCGGCAAGGAACTGACCATCCGTTACGCCCTGTCGCCCTCGTGCCTGTACAGTTCGGCCTTCGTCGTCGAGAAGCATGACATGGGCGACGACGGCTATCCCGCCAAGTTCGTGCTGCGCGGGGCAGGGTGGGGCCATGGTGTCGGCCTGTGCCAGATTGGTGCCGCCGTGATGGGTGCCAAGGGTTACGACTACAAGCAGATCCTGCTGCACTACTTCGTGGGCGCCAGCATCGAGAAACGATATTAACCTAAAATGAAGATAAAGATGAAAGACAGTCAAGAACAAAAAGCGACAAAGCGCTCGCCATGGGCGTGGATACCGACGCTTTATTTCGCCCAGGGACTGCCCTATGTGGCGGTGATGACGATTACAGTAATCATGTACAAGCGTCTGGGCATGTCCAACACCGATATAGCCCTTTACACGGGATGGTTGGGACTGCCGTGGGTGATTAAGCCCTTCTGGAGCCCGTTTGTGGACATTATCAAGTCCAAGCGCTGGTGGGTCATCATCATGCAGTGGATTGTCGCTATTGCGTTGGCGGGCATTGCATTCACTATCCCGACGTCGTGGTGGGTGCAACTCACGTTTGCGGTGTTCATGCTGATGGGCTTTGCCAGTGCAACGCACGACATTGCTGCCGACGGCTTCTATATGCTGGCGCTGACCGAGCATGAGCAGTCACTGTTTGTGGGCATTCGTTCCACGTTCTACCGCATTGCTACTGTTGTGGGGCAGGGCTTGCTTGTCATCTTGGCAGGTGTGATCGAGATGAATTCGGGCCTTGAACCTGTCCGCATCAACATTGATGCCGGTGTGAACAGCGCGCCGGTTTCGGCCGTCCTCCCCAGCGATGTCCTGGTTGGTGACCAGGTGGGCAAGGAAATCTGCTTCGTCACCAGTGCTGCCGACATCAAGACATCGGTGAAGGCGCCCGCCGATATTCAGTCGGGCGACTCGGTGATGAACTTTGCAGACTATTCCAAGGCCATCGCCGACTCGGTCGAGAAAATGAACATCGCCAACGGCTTCTACATCCCCGATCCTGCCTTTACTGAGAAAGATGACCTTGAATACAAGGGAAAGAAATTCGTGCTGGTCAACGCTGTCTGGGAGAATGGCCGCTATGTATACTACGGTGATACCTCCGACGCTAAACTCATAGCCGCGACAGCCGAGGAACTCGCCAAGAAGGCCGAGGAGCAGAACCTCTTTGAAAACTGGATTGCCACTACATTCCCCGACAAGTTCAAGCAGGTGAAGTCCAACAATCAGAGCAACAACTTTGCTGTCGTGGCTGTGCGCCTCAACAAGAAACCTGATGCAGGCAAGGAATATGTCTTGAACCTCGCTAACGACAAGGGCAGCACCGACATCAAGGCCTCGCAGTCGCGCATCGTCTTCAACGAGAACAACTGGAACAAACTGGCCTATATCTACTTCACGGTGGACAACAAAGTCAAGAAAGATGTTTCGTCTTCGTTCCTGGGCACATCGGGTAACATTCCGATGGCTTGGGCCATTGTGTTCGTTGTGTTGTCGGTCTTCTTCCTGATAGTTGTAATTTACCACACTTGGGCGCTGCCCAGGCCTGCTGTCGATTCCAATCAGGAGAAGAAGACTTCAAGCGAAATAGTCAGGGGCTTCCTGGACACATTCAGGACATTCTTCACCAAGTTCCCTGTGTGGCAGACTGTTGCAGCCATCCTGTTCATGCTCTTCTACCGCTTCCCCGAGGCCCAGTTGACCAAGATCATCATGCCGTTCCTCGTGGACCCGCTGGATAAGGGCGGCTTGGCATTGTCTACCAGCGAGGTAGGCATCGTTTACGGCACCGTCGGCATCATCGGCTTGACCATCGGTGGCATCATTGGCGGTATCGTGGCGGCAAAGGGCGGCCTCAAGCACTGGCTGCAGCCCATGGCGTGGAGCATGTCGCTGACCTGCTTGACGTTCATCTACCTGGCGTTTACCCAGGACCAGAACCTGCTGACCATCAACATCTGCGTGTTTATTGAGCAGTTTGGTTATGGCTTCGGTTTCACAGCCTATATGCTTTACCTCATCTATTACAGTGAGGGCCCGTACAAGACTGCCCACTACGCCATCTGCACCGGTTTCATGGCATTGTCGATGATGATGGGTATGATGGCCGGCTGGCTCGAGGACCTCGTGGGCTATCAGAACTTTTTCATCTGGACGATGATTTGCTGCGCATGCACCATTATCGTGGCGATGATTGTTAAGGTAGATCCCAAGTTCGGCCTGAAGGAGAAGGACGAGACTCCCAAAACCAACGAAGAATCTAAATGACCGAATAGTCTTATCTATCAGTTGTTTATTAATATAAAATTTTAAGAATATTAGTGATATGAAGAAGATATTATTTGCAGTGTGTATGGTGATGGCGGCATTGACGGCCAGTGCAGTCGTCAAGCCGGGCATCGAGGTGCTGCGCGACGGCGGTTTTGCCCAGTTGCAGGGCAAGCGTGTGGGACTGGTGACCAACCCCAGCGGCATCGATAATAACCTCAAGAGCACCGTCGACATCCTCAACGAGGCACCGGGTGTGAAACTCGTGGCGCTGTTCGGCCCCGAGCACGGCGTGCGCGGCAATGCCCATGCGGGCGATGCCGTGGGCGACGCTGTGGACCCGCTGACGGGCATCAAGATGTACTCGCTGTTCGGCAAGACCCATGAGCCGACGGCCGAGATGCTGAAGGATATCGATGTGCTGGTGTATGACATCCAGGATGTGGGCTGCCGCAGTTACACCTTCTATGCCACGATGGGCGTGTGCATGGAGGCCTGTGCCAAGCACGGCACCGAATTCATGGTGCTGGACCGTCCCAACCCGCTGGGCGGCAACAAGGTGGAGGGTAACCTCGTCGAGGACGGCTACTACTCCTTCGTGAGCAAGTATCCCATCCCCTACATCTACGGACTCACTCCCGGTGAGTTGGCACAGTTCCTCAACGGGGAGGGCATCATCGCCGAGCGCTCCAAGACGGGCCACGGCTGCAAACTCACCGTCATCCCCATGCAGGGCTGGAAACGCGAGATGAAGTTCCGCGACACGGGTATGCCTTGGGTACTGCCTTCGCCGCAGATTCCCACACCCGAGAGCGCGTTCTTCTATCCCGTGTCGGGCATCCTGGGTGAGTTGTACATCTTCAACACCGGCATCGGCTACACGCTGCCGTTCCAGACTTTTGCTGCCTCGTGGATCAATGCCGACTCGCTGGCAATGCGCATGAACGCCCTGAACCTGCCGGGCATGCATTTCAGACCCATCAACTACAAGCCCTTCTTCGCCTTGAGCGTGGCGGTGGACCAGTCGCTGCAGGAGGTGCACGGCGTGCAGACCTACATCACCGACCCTGATGCCGCCAACCTGTGCCTGACGCAGTTCTACTTCCTGCAGGTTATCCACGAGATGTACCCCCAGGTGGAACTGTTCGAGCAGAACCCCAAGCGCTATGCCATGTTCGACAAGGTGTGCGGCAGCAAGGAAATCCGTGAGCGCTTCATCAAGCGCTACAAGGTGGCCGACATGGCCGACTACTGGAACAAGGATGCCGAGGCCTTCCAGAAACGCAGTGCAAGTTACTACCTGTACAATCCTGCACCGAAGGACGCATCCCGCATCCAGGGAATGCCTGCCGCTGGCAAGACAATCAAGGAAACCAAGAAATAAAAACCTCAAGACAATAATGGGACAAAAGAACCGTCCCCTTTGTCCCAAAACTGAAAGATTATGGGTAAAGACAATAAACGGTTGCTGTCGCTCGACATCCTGCGCGGTATCACCATTGCGGGGATGCTGCTGGTGAACAACCCGGGCTCGTGGAGTCACCTCTATCGGCCGCTGGAGCACGCCGACTGGATTGGGCTCACGCCCACCGACCTGGTGTTCCCGTTCTTCATCTTCTGCATGGGTGTGTCGATGGCATTCTCGCTCAAGAAGTTCAATTACAAGATGTCGGGCCCGCTGATGTGGAAGGTCGTGCGCCGCACGGTCGTCCTGTTCCTCATCGGCTGGGCGGTGGGTTGGTTCAGCCACCTGGTGCGCGGCCTGTGCAAGGGGGACCCCTTCAGCGAGGCGGTGAACAACCTGGACACCCTGCGCATCCTGGGCGTGTTCCAGCGACTGGCGCTGGTCTACTTCTTCGGGTCGCTGTGTGTGGTGCTGTTCAAGCGCAAGTTCATTCCGTGGCTCATCGGCATCATCCTGGTGGCCTATGCGCTGATTCTGGGCCTGGGCAACGGCTATGACTTCTCGCTCGAGAACATCATCGCCCAGATCGACAACAGTGTGCTGGGCACCGACCACATGTATCACGAGACTGCTTACGGCGAGAGCATTTCTCTCGACCCGGAGGGCATCCTGAGCACGCTGCCGTGCATTGCCCATGTCCTCATCGGCTACTTGGTCGGCAGGATGATTTTGTCGGTCCACAACAACACCGAACGCGTGACCACGATGCTGCTGTGGGGCAGCATGATGGTGCTGGGCGGCTGGCTGCTGCAATACGGTATCCCTTGCGGCAAGAAGATGTGGTCATCGACATTTGTGCTCATCACCTGTGGCATGGCGATGTGCATTCAGGCTATGCTCATCTACTTCGTCGACATCAAGGAGAAGAAGGGCGGTTTGAGCCGCTTCTTTGAGTCGTTCGGCGTGAACCCGTTGGCCCTGTACCTCATCGGCACCATCCTGGCCATCCTGTTCGGTGCCATCCCCATCGGCCACGATACCGAGGGCGGCAACATCACCATCCATAGCGCGGTTTACGACTTCTTTGCCTCGTTCTGCAGCGAGTGCACGGCATCGGCTCTGTATGCTGTCTGCTTCGTGCTGCTCAACTGGGCCATCGGCCATGTGCTGTACAAGAAGAAAATTTACATCAAAATCTAGAATCTCTAGAACTCAACAAGTAACTAATAACAACAAAATAGCTATTTAACTATGATGATTCTTATTGCTGACTGCGGCTCCACCAAGATCAACTGGACGCTGCTGAACGGAAAAGAGAAGGTGGCTCAAATCTTCACCACCGGAATGAACGCCCTCCTGCTCACCGAGGAGGAGATGAAGGAACAGATCAAGAGCGAACTGATGCCTCATCTGACCAACTACAAGGTGGATGAAATCCACTACTATGGTGCCGGCATCGTCTCCGACGAAATCAGGCAGCAGGTGGTCAACGCCCTGCGCGCCAATCTGCCCAGCGCGGGCAGGGTAGAGGTGGCAACCGACCTGTTGGCTGCCGCGCGTGCCGTGTGTGGCCGTGAGCCGGGCATCGCCTGCATCATGGGCACGGGCAGCAACTCGTGCTATTACGACGGCGAGAAAGTCGTGCAGAATGTGTCTCCCCTGGGTTACATCCTGGGTGACGAGGGCAGCGGTGCCGTGATGGGCAAACTGCTCGTGGGGGATGTGCTGAAGAAGCAGTTGCCGCAGCACCTGTGCGACAAGTTCATGAAGGAGTATGACCTGGACTACACGACCATCATCACCTCGGTCTACCGCAAGCCTGCCGCCAACCGCTTCCTGGCACAGTTTGCCCCGTTCCTGGAGCATAACATCGAGGAGCCGTCAATCCATGCCATCGTGCTGCGCTCGTTCACCGATTTCTTCACCCGCAATGTGGCCAGTTACCCGGGCTACAAGGAGTTGCCCTGCAACTTCGTGGGCTCAATCGCCTATTGCCAGAAGAAGGTGCTGCAGGAGGCCGCTGATGCTCTGGGCATCACCATCGGCACCATCATCAAGGACCCGATGGAGGGACTGGTGAAGTACCACTCTACCGAGGCCTGAAAGGCCGTATCGAGGCTTGCCAGCCAAGCCTGACATGAAGTATCGGGGTCCCGAGGGCCCGGATACGGATAACACTGAAGTTGAATAATATTTGATTGATTATGGATTTTGAGAAAATCAGCGAGCAACCATCGCTATATGATAACCTGGAAAAGAAATCGGTGCACGAGTTACTCACCGAGATAAACCAGGAAGACCATAAGGTGGCCGATGCGGTGCAGCGGGCGATACCTGAGATAGAACGCCTGGTCACCGGCATCGTCGAGCGTATGAAGAAAGGTGGACGCATCTTCTACATGGGTGCGGGCACCAGCGGGCGTCTGGGCGTGCTCGATGCCAGCGAGATACCGCCCACCTTCGGCATGTCGCCCGGATGGATCATCGGCATCATCGCCGGTGGTGACATCGCTCTGCGCAATGCCGTCGAGAATGCCGAGGATGACACCGAGCAGGGCTGGAAAGACCTGCAGGAACACAAGGTGACGCCGCTCGACACGGTCATCGGCATCGCCGCGTCGGGGACGACACCCTATGTCATCGGCGCGCTGCGTGACGCACGGGCCTATGGCTGCCTGACGGCTGCCATCACGAGCAATCCCGGTGCCCCCATTTGTGAGGCTGCCGAGATTCCCATCGTCATGGTTGTCGGACCGGAGTATGTCACCGGCAGTTCGCGCATGAAGAGCGGCACGGGCCAAAAACTCATCTGCAACATGATTTCGACCAGTGTGATGATTCAGATGGGCCGTGTCAAGGGCAACAAGATGGTGAACATGCAACTCACCAACCAGAAACTCGTGGACCGAGGCACCCGCTGGCTCGTTGAGGAACTGAAACTCCCCTATGACGAAGCCAAGCGACTGCTGCTGCTCCACGGCTCGGTGAAAAAAGCCACCGACGCCTATCGCGGACAATAAGAAGACAGCATCAACATCCCCGGGGTGCCTGGATGTGCAGTCCAGAACCTCTAGATAATCTAGAGTATCTAGAAATCTAGATATAGATAAAACAAAGACAATGAGAAGATTAGCAACACTGGCCGTGGTGGCACTCATCTGCCTAACGGCCGCGGCCCAGGCCAACCAGGACCCCTACTACGCACGGCGGGCAACGCTGTTTGAGCAGTTGCCCATCGGCAAGAAGGACATCGTGATGCTGGGCAACAGTCTCACCGACGGCTGCGAATTCAACGAACTGCTGGGCAACCGGCACATCAAGAACCGTGGTATCGTGGGCGACATCGTGCAGGGACTGATTGACCGCATCGACCCCATCATCAAGGGGCAGCCCAAGAAACTGTTCATCATGAGCGGCGTGAACGACATCAGCCACGGTGTGGATGCCGACAGCATCGCCCGTGTGACCGAGAAACTCATTATCATGGTCAAGCAGGGCTCGCCGCGCACCAAGATTTACCTGCAGAGTCTGCTGCCCTTCAACAACGATGTGCGGGAGTGGAAACTGCTCGTGGGACGCGAGCATGTGGTCGTCGAGACCAACGCATTGCTCGAGCAGGTAGCGCGCCGCCAGGGTGTGACCTGGATTAACCTGTATCCGCTGTTTGTCGACGATCAGGGACGCTTGCGCGCCGAGTTAACCAACGACGGCTTGCACCTGATGGGCGAGGGTTACCTCATCTGGCGCGATGCCATCCGTCCCTATGTCAAGTAAGGTAAAACAGACTGAATAATTGCATTTGATTATTATTAGTAGGATTTGAAAAATTAAATAACTGATAATCATGTGATTATAATTTTGTGTGGTAAAAAAAACTCAAATTTTGAGTCAAAAAAACACAAACAATCCTAATTAATTTCGGTGATTTTCCTAATGTCGGTAAGGTTCCCTGGAGTAATTTTGCCATGCATTTCAAGCAGACCCTGACTGGATCATAATTACAGGCAAATACTTGAAATCCTTACCCTTTTAGGATCCTATGAAGTTAAGAGGAAGAAGCCGGAGACGAGCGACCCCCGCCTCCGGCTTCTTTGTGCTATAGGGTTGCAGATAAGGCGGGATTGTGTGAAAAAATGTTGATGCGGTGTGTTTTTTCAACGGCTGATGGGTCGCAGTTGCCGCAATTGTAGTAATTTAGCGGTTTAAAAGCATACCCTAATAGAATGTTATAAAACGAAGATGAAACATATCTTATTGATATTCACTGCATTATTGCTTTTTGCCCCAAAGCTGTCGTCCCAGGAACTGCTGGCCGAACAGCAACCGGGCACCTTGTTTGCCTATCCGTTGGCACCTGACACATGCTCCACTCTCGAGGGACGCTGTAACTATATCATTACCCACTTCTGGGACAATTTTGACATCAGCAAGCCCATCACC
This sequence comes from uncultured Prevotellaceae bacterium, assembly GCA_900322135.1. Classification (GTDB taxonomy): domain Bacteria; phylum Bacteroidota; class Bacteroidia; order Bacteroidales; family Muribaculaceae; genus Sodaliphilus. The sequence goes on along the minus strand of ONYP01000019.1, from coordinate 11,804 downwards.
GACGAGTTGGCACTGGAGAACACCTTCCGTGACTATGTGGACTTTTTCCGTTATGCCCATCGCAATGTGGTGATGTCGTCGGTGCGCGATCTGATGAACAAGGCTCAGTCCAACACTGCCAATCTGCAGAAGTTGGGCGAGGTGGCCGAGCGTTCGCTCTACGGCTCCCAGGCCGAGTACTGGAGTGATGAGGTATACATCGCCTTTGCTCAGCCCTTGGCAGCGAGCAAGAAGTTGCCACGGGATGTGCGCGACCATTATGCCAAGCAACTGGCGAACATCAACTCTACGCAAATCGGCTCCACGCTTGATTTAGAGTATATTGGTATCGACGGTCTCAAGCATCGCTTGAACGAACTGACCGGGGCCAAGGCCTATATCCTTGTCTTTGTCGACGATTCAACCGACAGCTCTATCGGGCGCCTGAGGCTTAGCACCGATGTAGCGCTCAACGCTTTGCTCTCGTCGGGCGAAGCCACTCTGGTGTGCCTGTGCCTGAACAAGTACAGTGCCGAGTGGGCGTCTGCTGCTGCTGGATATGCCGACAATTGGGTCGTGGGCTGCAGTGATGAACTGGCAGGGTGGCTTGACCTGCGTTCGCTGCCTTGCTGTTATATACTTGACGCACAACAGGCTATCTCTGATAAGAACCTCCCTGTCGAGGGACTTCTCACGGCTGTCAACCCTGCTTATTAATTCCTCACACCGCTATAACCCTAATTTACACGATGATGACTCGATTCTTTAAAAACCTGTTTTTGTTCAGCGTGGGACACACCTACAGTAACCTGTCGCGTCTGTTCCTGCGCCTGTTCACGGGAATCATGTTCCTGCAGCTGTGCATCCGCCAGATGCTGAGTTTCGACAAGATTGTGCCCACATTCCAGGGCTTTATGGGCATGAGCCCCGAGACATCAATGACCGTGCTTGTTGTCGTTGAGTTGCTGTGTGCGGTGTGTATCATACTGGGACTGCTGACGCGTCTGGCTGTGATTTTCCCGCTGGTACTGATGCTGGTGGCCGAGAATCTTCTCATGTCCTCACCTGGTGTGGTGACCGATCAGCTGTTTAATTTCAAGCCCGGGTATCCGGTGATGTTTATCGGCATTTTCGTGTACATGTTGCTGGCGGGACCTGGTAAAATTTCGCTGGATTATATTGTTGCCGCCCATTTCACCGAGAGTCCGACCGAGGAGGAAGTCCTTGACAAAGCGTGATATCAGTCAACGGATATCAGGCAATATATTTATCCTGGAGTCAAATACTTACGATTGAATAGTTGAATTAGAAATTGAGCATCGCAGTACTCATATCGGGAGGCGTGGACAGCGCCGTGGTCGTTCACCGGCTCAAGGAGCAAGGTGAGGATTTGCACCTGTTCTACATACGCATCGGCATGGACAATGACGAGGGCGATTGCAGTGCCGAGGAAGACATCGAGATGTGCACCCTCATCGCCCACCGCTATGGCTTGCCGCTTGAGGTGGTGTCGTTGCACGAGGAATACTGGGACCATGTGATGGAGTATGCGTTGCGCACTGTAAAGGCGGGCCTGACGCCCAATCCCGACATGATGTGCAACCGCATGATCAAGTTTGGCTTCTTTGAGCAACGCTGGGGCAAGGACTTTGACCTGACCGCTACGGGACACTATGCGACCACCGATGTCGTTGATGGCGTGAAATACCTCGCCACGGCTGTGGACCCTGTTAAGGACCAGACCGATTTCCTGGCCCAGATTACCTATGACCAGTTGAAGCATGTCATCTTTCCCATCGGCGACATGCCCAAGGAGGAGGTGCGCCGCATTGCCGAGGGTGCCAAGTTGCCTAATGCCTACAGGCGTGACAGCCAGGGCATCTGCTTCCTGGGTCAGATTGATTATAACGACTTTATCCGCCGTCACCTGGGTGAGCGCCCCGGTCCCATCATCGAGCTGGAGACGGGCCGCAAGCTGGGCGAACACCGCGGTTACTGGTTCCACACCATCGGGCAGCGCAAGGGCTTGGGCCTGAGCGGCGGACCGTGGTATGTCGTGCGCAAGAATGTCGAGGAGAATGTCATCTATGTTTCCAACGGGTATGGTACCGCCAAGCAGTACGGGCGCGAGCTGCGCCTTGACGAGATGCACTTCATCTCGGGCAACCCCTGGGAGGGTGCCGTCGGTCCTGTGGACATCATGTTCAAGAACCGCCACACGCCCCACATGATGCGCGCCAAGTTCACCCGCACGGGCGACCGCCAATGGGTCATCGAGAGCGAGGAGGATGTGCAGGGCATCGCCCCGGGACAGTTTGCCGTGGTCTATGACCCGCAGGGGCACCTGTGCTACGGCAGCGGAATCATTACAGGTTAAAGGTTACAGGTTAGAGATATGGAGGAAAACGAGAAATTGATAGCATTGAAGGTGCTGGGCGTCACGCGCAGCGAGGTGCAGCCCGGGGCTTATGCCCTGCTGCTTGAGAATGCCGACAGCACGCCCGAAGAGGCACGCCGCATCCCCATCGTGGTGGGAACTGCCGAGGCGCAGTCTATCGCTGTGCACATGGAGCAGGTGGTGCCCTCGCGTCCGTTGACCCATGACTTGTTCGTGTCGATGTTTCATGTCTATGGCATCGAGTTGCAGCGGGTGGTGATCTACAGTTTCAAGGACGGCGTGTTTGCCTCGATGCTGTACATGAGCGACGGCACCACATCGGTCGAGATTGACTCCCGCACGAGCGACGCCATCGCCATCGCCCTGCGCACCGGTGCACCTATCTACACCACGCCCGAGGTGATGTCGCTCACCAGTTATGAGTGGCGTCGCGACGGCGAATACAAGTCTCACAAGCCCGTGCGCCTCGAGGACCTGCCCGTCGAGAAACTCGAGCGCCGCATGCAGCACTATGTGGACCTGGAGCAGTATGAGAAGGCTGCACGCATCCAGAAAATCATTGCCCAGAAGACTAATCTTTCCGAGGGAGAAGGTTGATTGGCACTTTTTTACTACTTTTGTAGGTTGAAAATATCAATTTTTAAAATATAAGCTACTTATGAAAAATCTGAAGTTAAGACTCATCGTGATGAATTTCCTGGAGTTCGCCGTGTGGGGCGCCTACCTGACTTCAATGGGTGGTTATCTGTTTGATCACGGTTTGGAGAATCAGGTTGGTTGGTTTTATGCCATCCAGGGAATCGTTTCATTGTTTATGCCCGCTTTGATGGGTATTCTTGCTGACCGATGGATCCCTGCTCAAAAAGTTGTGAGCCTGAGCCATGCCTTGGCGGGTATCCTGATGATTGCCGCTGGATATTATGCCATGAACGCTGGGGATAGTGTGCAATTTGGCCCATTGTTCACACTGTACACACTCAGTGTCGCTTTCTTCATGCCGACCATCGGATTGACCAATTCTGTTGCCTTTAATGCGTTGACTAAGGCCGGAATGGATACCGTGAAGGCGTTTCCGCCAATCAGGGTATTTGGAACGATTGGTTTCATCTGCTCTATGTTGACAGTTGACTTCAGCGGAATGCAACACACCTATGGACAATTTATCATGTCAGGTGTTTTGAGTCTCGTGCTCGCTGCTTATGCTTTGACCTTGCCTCATTGCCCAATCAACAAGAACGAGGGCAGCAAGTCTTGGATTGACATCTTTGGCCTGCGTGCTTTCACTTTGTTTAAGCAAAAACGCATGGCAATCTTCTTTATTTTCTCGATGTTGCTTGGCGTTTCATTGCAGATTTCCAACAGTTTTGCCAATGCTTTCATCAGCACATTTGCTGATATTCAGCAATATGCAGATACATTTGCTGCCAAGCATGCAAATGCTCTTATCTCGTTGTCGCAGATGAGCGAGACGCTCTGCATCTTGTTGATTCCTTTCTGTATGAAGAAGTTTGGTATCAAGAATGTGATGCTGATTGCCATGTTCGGTTGGGTGCTGCGTTATGGCTTGTTTGCAGTGGGTAACCCCGGCATGCCCGGTGTGCTTGCTTTCGTGCTGTCCTGTATAGTCTATGGTGTTGCATTTGACTTTTTCAATATTTCTGGAGCGCTTTATGTCGACCAGCAAACAGATGACTCCATCCGTAGTAGTGCACAGGGTTTGTTCATGATCATGACAAATGGTATCGGTGCTACAATAGGTACCCTTAGCGCTCAGCAGGTTGTCAATAAGTTTGTGACCACACAGACTGATCCGACTGCCCAGGTTTCGGGATGGAGCACTTCATGGTATATCTTTGCCGGTTATGCCCTGATAGTGGCTGTTCTGTTCATGTTTATCTTCAAGAATCCGCAAAAAGAAGCCCCCGTTATTAAAGGCTAAAGCCTTAAAATGATAACTATCATGCACCGTTTCTATTGTCCTGACATAGCAACTACATTGACGCTGGGCGAGGAGGATTCCAAGCACTGCGTCAAGGTGCTGCGCATGGCCGAGGGCGACACCATCGAGGTGGTGGACGGAAACGGCAATCTATACACCTGCCGCATCACGATGGCACATCCCAAGCGGTGTGCCGTCGAGGTGCTCGACAGGCAGGTGCTCCCCCCGCACTGGGGGCACCGCATTGTGCTGGGCGTCGCGCCCACCAAGAACCTGGACCGCATCGAGTGGCTTGTGGAGAAGTGTGTCGAGATGGGCGTGGACCGCATTATCCCCCTGCGCTGTCACAACAGCGAGCGTACGGTGCTCAAGACCGAGCGGCTCAGGAAAATCATGGTCGCTGCCATGAAACAGTCGCTCAAGGCGACCCTGCCGCAGCTCGACGAGATGACTCCCGTGGCCCAGGTGTTGGCCGAGCCGTTTGACGGTACACGCTGCATCGCCTACTGTGACGAGCAGCTACCGCGAGAGCAGCGACACACGCTGGCCGGAGTCTATCAGCCCGGAAAGGACATCATGGTGCTTATCGGGCCCGAGGGCGACTTCAGCACCGACGAGGTGCAGACTGCCGTTGCTGGCGGATTCGTCCCCGTGACGCTGGGCGAGAGCCGCCTGCGCACCGAAACTGCCGGCATGATGTCGGTGGCTGCTATTCATGCTTTGGATTCCAAGCGTGAAGTTTAGGGTTTAGAGTTTAGAGAGGACTTGACCCGGCGACTGGTTTAGAGTTTTTTGAGAAAGAGATTTATTTTTAGAACGAATTATATGTTGAAAGAATTACTGGTATCGCCAAAGCACAACTTTTTCCTGCTCGCTGGCCCTTGCGTAATCGAGGGCGAGGAGATGGCGATGGATATTGCCGAGAAGGCGCTGAAAATCACAACGGCACTGGGTATCCCCTATGTGTTCAAGGGCAGTTACCGCAAGGCTAACCGCTCCCGCATCGACTCGTTTACCGGCATCGGTGACGAGAAGGCCCTGCGCATCCTGCGCAAGGTGGGCGAGACCTTCAATATTCCCGTGGTTACTGATATCCACGAACCCGTGGAGGCTGACATCGCCGCCGAGTATGTGGATGTGCTGCAGATCCCCGCCTTCCTGTGCCGCCAGACCGAGTTGCTGGTCGCTGCTGCCCACACTGGCCGCATGGTGAACATCAAGAAGGGGCAGTTCCTGGCTCCCGAATCGATGCGCTTTGCCGTGCAGAAGGTGCGTGACGCTGGCAACGACCAGGTGACGATTACCGAGCGCGGCACCACCTTTGGCTATCAGGACCTGGTGGTGGACTTCCGCGGTGTGCCGGTGATGCAGGCGTTTGCTCCCGTCATCGTTGACATCACCCACAGCCTGCAGCAGCCCAACCAGGGTGGGGGTGTGACCGGTGGCCGTCCCGAGCTCATCGAGACCATGGCGCGTGCAGCCATTGCCACGGGTGCCGACGGCATCTTCCTCGAGACGCATCAAGACCCCTCGGTCGCCAAGAGCGACGGTGCCAACATGCTCAAGCTGGACTTGCTTGAGGGTCTGCTCACCCGTTTGACCCGACTCAAGGAGGTCATCAACGAAATGGATTATCAAGCATAAACTAAACTAAGCCGATTCCATAAAACAATGAAAACGAGAACCTTTATCTTATCGTTAGTTGCAGCCCTGTGTGCCCTGAGTGCCATGGGGCAGAGCAGCGACGCAGCCCTGCGGGACAAGATGACCAGTGCGGTTATGAAGGTCTATGACGACCATCTCGCCCAGAACCCCAATGACTACAATGTCTTGTATGCCCGTGCTCACCAGAATTTCTATAACGGAGATTATACTGCAGCACTTGCCGATGTCAACCAGGCAATGTTGCTGACACCCAAGACCGATAAGGAACTGCGTTTTGACGAATATATCCTGCGCGCCCGCATCAGCGATGCCCGTCATGACTATGCGTCCGAGTTGGCCGACCTGCGCCTTGCCCAGGAACTGCAGCCCAAGTCCTTGCCGTGTGTCGACATGATTGCCAAGGCCAACCTCAAGACCGGCAACCTTGATGCCGCCGAGAAGGCTTTCAAGACCATCTTGCGTGCCGAGTCCAAGAACTATGACGCCATGTACGGCTTGGCTCAGGTGGAACTCGCCCGCGGCAACGGCAAGAATGCCATCGAGCAGGTCGACAAAGCCGTCGAGCTGTTCCATGCCGAGCCACAGGTGTACATCAACCGTGCCGACATCTATGCCCGTCAGGGTGACATCAACGCAGCGGTGGTCGACTTGTTGCAGGGCATGGCAGTGGGTGATGACGGTTCGGCTCTGCAGAGCCTCTTTGACTTGAGCGACACCAACTATGACGGCGTGATGAATTCGCTGGCAACCCTTGCCGACCAGAGTTCTGACGGCGGTGGCGTCTTCCGCTTCCTGCGTGCCAACATCGCAATGGACCACTTGTGCTACGCTCAGGCTTTGCGTGACCTGCAGCACATCAAGCGCAGCCATACCTATGACAGCCCCACCGTGGACTACGGCATCGGCAAGTGCTGTCTGGAGTTGGGCCGTTTTGACGAAGCTGTCACCAACCTAGACAACGCCATGACTCTTGACCCCTCGAGACCCGAGTTCTATGTCGATAAGGCCATTGCCGACTACTATGCAGGTAACGGCGGCAACTATGAGACCGCGATGCAGACGCTCAAGCGTTGCTCGTCGTTCGCACCGCAGTATGTTCCCATGCTGTTGGCTAAAGCATCACTGCTCAGCAGCCAGGGCAAGGACCAGGAAGCCTTGGGGTACCTGAATGCCGCTGTCGCCAATGAGCCCGCCAATGCCGAGGCGCGGCTGACTCGCGCTCTGCTGTTCAAGAAACTCGATAACATGAATCTCGCCGTCAAGGACCTCAATGTGGTTATTGCTGGCTTGGACGATGGCCTGGAGGGTTTCAAGGGCTTTGCCTTTAGCGAGTTGGGCCGTGACAGCGACATGTATCGCTGGCTGGAGCAGAGAACCGCCAAGACGGTAGCCGGTGGCGAGAACTTCTATTATGCCGCTTTGCTGATGGCTATGCGTGGCGACAACTTCAAGGCCATGGAATATCTCCAGAGGGCTTTGGATAACGGCTACGGCAGCTTGCTGAACCTGCAGTATGACACGCTGTCGCCCCTCAGCCTCAAGTCGTTGCGTGAAGATTCGGGCTTCCCTCTGCTCATCGAGAAAGCACAACGCAATTTTGTGGAGCACTATTGATGTCCTTGTGCCGTTGGCAGGTTCAGGATTAGCATGAGTCGCTTGAGTTCGAGAATATGGGTCGGCATTGCTGTGGCGCTGTGTGCCATAGCGTTGTTGCCGTCATGTTCGTCGACCAAGCATGTGCCCCAGGATAAGCTGCTGCTCGACAAGGTTAAAATCAACATCAGCGACCCCCACAGCGCTGTTGAGACGCCGCAATTGTACAACTACCTGCGCCAGAATGCCAATCACCGCGTGCTTGGCGGCATCAAACTTCAGCTGGCCATATACAACATCTCGGGCCGTGACAGCACCAACTGGTTCAACCGCTGGATTCAGCGTGTGGGCACACCGCCTGTCATCTACGACAGCACGCTCACCGCTGCCAGCATCGAGCAACTGCACATGGCTCTTGTCAACCGCGGCTTCATGAACAACACGGTAACCAGCCGTGTCGAGACCGACAGTGTCAAGCGCAAAGCGCGTGTGAACTATAACATCACGCTTGGCGAGCCCTACTACATCCGTTCCATTGCCTATGACATTCCCGACGAGGACATCCGCGGCATCGTCCTGGCCGACACGGCACATTACGCTGTGCGCAGCGGCGACCTGCTCAACTATTCCCGTCTGGACGAGTGGCGCAACGAGATTACCGAGATGCTGCGCAACCGCGGCTACTTTGCCTTCAACAAGGAGTATATCACCTTCATGGCCGACACGGCTGCCGACAGCCGTGCCGTGGACTTGACGCTCAACACACGCGAGCCCTATCTGAACGAGCACATGCCCTATTACACCGAGCATGAGCCGTTCTATGTGCGAAATGTGACCTATGTCACCAACTACGACCCCGTGGCTATGCACGACGGGCTGTGGGGCGCCGACACGGTGGAGGTTACCGGCGGTGTGAAAATCATCGAGGATGCCGAGCGATACCTGCGTCCCAGCGTGCTCGACGAGTGCAACCACATCGAGCCGGGTCAACTCTACAATGCCGAGGCCGTCTCGCGCACCTACCGTGAACTGAGCCGCCTGAGTGTCATCAAGCAGATCAACATCGATGTGCGCCCCGTTGGCAAGGTCGACGGTGTGCTCATGGTCGATGCCTTTGTGCTGCTGCAACCCGATAGCGAGCAGTCGGTGTCGGTGTCGCTCGAGGGCACCAACAGCGAGGGTGACCTGGGATTCGGCGTGGGACTGGACTACGAGCATCGCAACATCTTTAAGGGTGCCGAGGTGCTTAGCGGCAAGTTCAAGGTGTCCTATGAGAGCATCTCGGGCGACTTGGGTGGCTTGATTAATAACAACTACAGTGACTATTCCACCGAGTGGGGCATTACTTTCCCCAAGTTTATGGCCCCCCTGCTGAAACGGTCGTTTAAACGCAAAATCCAGGCTTCGACGGCATTTACCGTCAACTTTGACTATCAGTCGCGCCCCGAATACACCCGTGTCATTGCCGGTGGCGGTTGGCGCTACCAGTGGACCGAGCGCAGCCGTCGCCTGTCTCACACCTTTACACTGGTGGACCTGAGCGTCATCAGTGTGCCCAAAATCGACAGCGTGCTGTATAAGCGCATCAACCCGTTGCTGCGTTACAGTTACGACCCCCATCTGATTATGCGCATGGGTTATAACTTTTACCGCACCAACAAGGCCGAGACCAATGTGCTGCAGATGGGACGCTTTCAGCGCAATGTCTTTACTTTGCGTGCCAATGCCGAAACGGCGGGCAACCTGCTTTACGGACTCTCGCACCTATCGAAGCAGAAGGCCGACGAGTCGGGCAATTATAAAGCATTGGGCATCCGCTACGCGCAGTATTTCAAAGCCGATGCCGACTACTCCTTTACCCACTATTTTGACCGTCGGCAAAGCCTTGCTTTCCATGTCGGCGCGGGCATCGCCGTTCCCTACGGCAACAGCGACGCGGTGCCCTTTGAAAAACGCTTCTACAGCGGCGGTGCCAACAGCGTGCGTGGTTGGGGTGTCCGCACCTTGGGCCCCGGCAGTTACTACAAAAACGACTCACTGCCAAACTTCATCTACAAGTGTGGGGACATCCGCTTCGACATCAACCTGGAATACCGTGCTAAACTCTTTTGGGTGGTGGAACTGGGCCTGTTCATCGACGCGGGCAACATCTGGACCATCAAGGACTATGTGGACCAACCGGGCGGTGTGTTCAAGTTCAACAAGTTCTATGAGCAGATCGCACTGGCCTATGGCGCTGGTATCCGTCTGGACTTCAAGTATTTCCTCGTGCGTGTGGACATGGGTATGAAGGCCCACAATCCCGCCAGTGGACAGGAGCATTGGCCACTGCTGCATCCCAACTTCAAGAACGACAGCGAGTTCCATTTTTCGGTGGGATACCCCTTCTGATACCTGATTCTGTACCCCTCTTATGCGTGTTTTTTCTCTTACGCATGTTGTCGGGCGACACAATAAATTCGTATCAATCCTGCTGAAAATAATAGCAAATAGTGATTTTTTCCATGAAATTAATAGAATTTGTTGGAAAATGTTGTTTTTTATTTGGTTCTTTTGTTGCACTTTTAATTTTTTTATGTATTTTTGAGGCCTGAAGCGATATTTTTGATTCTCTATTTTGTTTAACTTTTAATTATTCAGGCTTATGAAGAAATTTCTATTCGTTCTGTTGACGGTCGCATTGGCACTGCCGATGACGGCCCAGATTATTCCTGCCAAGAGAAGCGTTGACAAGGTTGACCGCGCCCTTGACACGAAAGTACTCCAGCCCGTAAAGGCTTTTGACGGTACCGTTAACATGCCCTTGAGGGCTATGGATACCTATGTATGGGACTTTGAGACTGAAGAGGACTTTGAAGGCTGGTCAGCCTATGATGCTGACGGTGACGGCTACAGTTGGGAAGTTGACACCTACTATGCCTACAGCGGTGCTCAGAGTCTGACGTCCCGCAGTTACTACAGTGGCTCAGCGTTGTCTCCTGACAACTGGCTGATTTCGCCCCTGGTAAACCTGGGTGGCGAGTTGTCACTGTTCGCCGAGAACTACTCGGGCTCCTGGCCTGATAAGTTCCAGGTTTACGTAATCCCTGGCGAGGAGTTGACCATCGAGGCCATCGAGGCAGCTGTGCCTATTAGCGAACTGATTACTCCTCCCACTGAATGGGCCGAGTATACTTATGACCTGAGCCAGTTCCAGGGCCTGGGCTACTTTGCTATCCGTCACTATGACTGCTATGACCAGTTGCGTGTCCTGGTAGACTTCATCACCCTGACTGCTCCCGCTGCTGCAATGCCCGAGAATGTGGCTGTTGAGCCCGGTGCAACAAGTGCTGTAGTTACTTGGGATGATGCCGAGAACGCTGCTTGGAACCTGCGCTATCGTGAGGCTGTCGATGTTGAGGTTCTGACCTGGGGCTTCGAGAACAACGAGGGTGTTGACGAGTGGACCCTCGTTGATGCTGATGGTGACGGCTTCAACTGGACCTACTTCGACATGACTGGTGTCACCACCGGCAGGATGACTCCCCACACCGGTGAAGGTCTGATGGCCTCGGCAAGTTATGACAAGGATTCGGGCGTTGCTCTCACTCCCGACAACTGGCTGATTTCGCCCAAGGTAAAACTGGATGGCACATTCTCCTTCTGGGCTGCTGGCCAGGATGCCAGTTATGCAAGTGAGGTATTCGGTGTATTTGTTTCCACCGACATGGAGAACTGGACGCAGATTGGCGAGGACCAGGTTGCTACCGGCACCTACACGGAGTATACCTACGACCTGACTTCTCGCGCTGGCGAGGAAGGCTACATTGCAATCCGTCACTACAACGTGACCGACATGTTCTGGCTGAACATCGATGACGTTACCTTGACCATCGGTAAGCCCAACGAGTGGATCGTTGTTGAGGGCGTAACCAGTCCTTACACCATCGACGGCCTGACTCCCGAGACTAACTATGAGGTTGAGGTACAGGGTGTAGACGCAGAAGGCAATGTCAGCGGCTGGACTCCTATTGTTCCCTTCACCACGCTGGAAGGTGGCACTCCCCAACCCACCGAGAAGACCGGTGCTCCCACCTTCAACGGCTACACCACCGACGGTATCCACGCCTACTTCGTTGAGATCGTTCCCAGCGAGCCCAGCACCATCTGGTATCGCGTTCGCTACCCGGACGGCACCTACAGCGATTGGGCCATCTATGAGGACATCCTGAGCTTCACCGAGGACGGCAT
>ONYP01000066.1 GCA_900322135.1 uncultured Prevotellaceae bacterium | reverse complement strand
TGGGCGGTAAATTTCCATGCGTTGGGGTTCCATGCCGTGCGCCAGCGCTCGGGAACCACTTCCTCGCCGCCAATGTACACCTTGATGTAGCCGGCATAGTAGAGGATGAACTGGCGCAGCGTCTCGCTCACGCGTCCCTTGGGCTCGATGAAGCCTTCATAGACCACCGTCGCGCCGTTCAGGGCAAAGCCCTTCGGCAGGTTCTTGATGCCGCCGGGCTCGGTCAACTTGCCCAGTTCCGATCCTGTGGGCATGTCAAACTCAAAATAGAGGGAGTCCTCACCGCGCACCAGGCGTTGGCCGTTCTTGTCGGTATAGGTGCCCGTCAGGCTCCCTTTCTTGCCGTGTTTGTCATAGAGGTTGAAGGCACGGTTGAGCTGCAGGTAGTCCTCGGGGTTGCCAAAGCGGCAATAGCTGTAGCTGTCCCACAGGATGCCGTAGCCGTTGGTGCTCAGCACCATGGGCACGCTCACCTTGGTATTATACTGGAACAGGTCCTCGTTCTTGCCCTTCATGTTGAGTTCGCCCGACTGGTGCTGTCCCAGGCCATAGAGCGCCTCATCTTGGTTCTCGAACTTGAGCGTCCAGGTCAAGCCCTTGCTCTGAGCGTCGGTCAGGGTGCCGACGCCGATTTCGCGCTCGGGCACCTTGAATGGTTTGAACGACTTGCCGCCCACGGCCTCAGTCGCCAGGACCTTGCCATTGGCGTCGGTGAACCTGATGCGGCCATCGGCCTTGTTGACAGTAGCCGTCACATTCTTGGCCTTGACGCAATAGCTGTCGCCATTGTCAGTGACCGTGAACTTGGGCTTGGCGGTCTGCGGCACAATCATCAGGCTGGCCGACTTGGTCGGCAGCTGTGCCTCGCAGGTGGCCTGCACGCGCACGATGTTGTCGTTCACCACTTGTAGGCGTACCACGCGGGCGGCACCTGCCTGAGCATTCTCGATGTCGATTGTCACGAAGTTGCCTTCGGTCTTGACAGCGGACTGTGCCACAAGGGCATACAGCGCAAATGCCGTCATCAATAACAGTTGAGCGAGTTTTTTCATTTTAAATTACGCAATAAACGGACAAATTTACCATTAAATTTCGAAAAACCCCGCATATAATAAGTTATTTATCTTTAATTTAGCCAAATCCCATGCTTGCATGAGCATTGCCGGGCGAGAACGATTTATCCAGATCACCGAAAATTAATAGAGAGTGAATGTTTAGCAAAAAATTTTTCGCTACATTTGTGCAATTAATAACATCAATCATTACGAGTTATGAAAAAGATATTGCTTCTCTTGCTGATGATTCCGCTGTTAGCCAGTGCGCAGAATCGGCCACGCGTTTCCGTTTTGGGTGACTCTTACTCGACTTTTCAGGGGTATATTCCTGAGGGAAACGAGACTTGGTACTTTACCCCGGCCGACACATCAAGAACCGATGTGGACAATGTCACTCAGACCTGGTGGTGGCAAGTCATCAATCAGGCTGGCTGCCTCATTGAGAAAATTGACTCTTACAGCGGAGCAACTGTCAGCAACCACGGATACAACAATGAAGATTACAGCTACAGGTCGTTTGTCACCCGATTGCCTCGCCTGGGCAGCCCCGATGTGATTTTCATCTTTGGAGCCACCAATGACGACTGGGCGGGGGCCGAATTGGGCGATTATCAATATGATAATTTCGCCCAGGCCGATTTCTTTACCTATCGTCCCGCATTGGCTAACCTGCTACAGCAGGCAAAGGAGAGGTATCCCAATGTCAGAATCTTCTTTCTCATCAATGACATACTGGACAAAGATTTTAAGGAATCGACCAAAGTTATTTGTAACCATTACGACATTCCATATATTGAGCTAAAAGATATTGACAAGAAACAGAATCATCCCACGGTAAAAGGAATGAGGTCAATTGCACAGCAAGTCCTGATGTTTATCAACAAATAAAAAGAGCGCTGAGACCTCATCTGTGACTTGGATGTGAAACTTCTAAAAGTTTCTCAAGACATTGGCGGTTGGCTTACCTTTGCGTAAACCAACCGATTTTCTGATGGTACCGACGATAAACGGAAAACTTGTGCAAGTTGTGAATGCAAACGAACCCGTTCGATTCGCTGAGGCGCCGCCAAGTTTTTCAAGAGTCGTAAAGAGCCGTTAAAGTGTTGTGATTTTGTGATTTAAGAGCGGCCGCCATCCCGTAATAACCGTCTAAAACCCCTGTTGAATAAGGGTCGCCGTCATGCCGGCCCTTACATTACAGTTTCACGGCGTTGATGTCGATGAGGCCATTGACGATGGCATAGATGGTTAGTCCTGCTGGACTGTGAATCTGGAGTTTCTGTGCAATGTTGCGGCGGTGGGTGATGACGGTGTTGACCGAGATACCTAAATGGACGGCAATTTCCTTGTTGGCCATCCCTTGAACAAGGGCGATGATTACCTCCCTCTCGCGGGCAGAGAGCGTCTCATGCCCGGAGACGCCATCCTTGAAAACCATGTTGGTAATGTTGCGGGTCACATCGCCGTGCTTGACGAGCCGCTCCAGGCGGCGGATGGCAGGGACAAAGATATGGTCCTCGACCAGGGCGTGCTGGGATAACCATTCCTCGTTTTCATAGATATCATGCAACGCGGCGGTCAACTGGTTGTTGTGCAGTCCATCTTGCGGCAAATACTTGATGATGAGGATTTTTAACTCTCTCAACTGCTGGTCGGCAGCTCCATGATGCTTGGAGAAAGTCTCTACATTGTAGTCGCTGGCAGGCTGGCCTTCAAGGAGTTTTTCCACATAAGGGAACAGCGTCTTTTGCTCGTAGTTCATGTGGCGGCGTATCTCATGGGCATAAGCGTCATAGAGTTTCATGATGAGTTGAGTGGGGGCGTTGTCTCCGTTGAGTGATTCCTCCAGTTCGCGGCGGATGTATGGCAACTGGAAGTCGATGAAATAGGCATGGCTGGCTTCAAGATAATGCAGCAGGGTGGATACTGAGATGTGCTCATCGTCCTCGGCGACCCCAATGCCGTTGATTGTAAAGTTGACCACAGCCAGAAATGTGTGGGTGTCCACTGCGTTGTTCTCGCAGGTCTCACGAACGGTCTTGTCACCAAAACCGAGGCTGATGCCAAAACTCCCCAGGGCCTGCAGCAGGTTATAGTTGTCACCGATGAGCGATATCATCTTGTCCTCGGCCTCATATATCTTCTGCTCTTTCATCGTTGCCAGTGTTTTTTTTGATTCAGTGGCAAAATTAGCCATCAATATCGTGCCTTGCAATCATCATTTTTTGGTATTTATGACAAAAAATGCCCCCAAAAATGATGGGGGCATTATTACCGTCAAACGGCTGATGGTTAAATGGGTTACTCTGACAGCATGGTGACCTCGATGCAGCGTCCTGAGGCAAGCAGTTGCTTGGCCATGCGCTGCACATCACGGGCTGTCATGTTCTCGACCATCTTGCAGTAGTCACGGTCAAAGTCAACATCGTCGTCCAGCTCATGCCAGATGATATAGCTCCAATAGTCATTGGTAATCGCCATCTGGGCATACTGTTTGGTGAGGTACAATTTCACCTTGTCCATACTTGACTCAAGAGGCCCGTTTTCAGCGATGTTGCGCAGCTGTTGATAAATCATCGGGTTGAGTTCGTCGTAACGGTCGGGATCGGCGTTGTAGGAGATCTTGAAGGTGGCATTGGGCTTGTCGTCCTTGGCCAGTTCAAAGTCCACGCTCACACCGTAAGTGCCGCCTTTCTCCTCACGAACCGAGTCGGTATAGGCAATTGACAAGCAACGCTTCAAGAAATCAAGTTCCAGGTCGCTCTGTGCGGTAAATGGCACATCGGCGGTGTAGTAGATACTGACATTGGCCAACGGTATCGCCATCTTCTTGGAGAACTTGTGTACCGACTGACCGCCAACAACTTGCGGGATGTTGTTGTAATTGGTCTGCTCGTGCTTGCCTGTTGAGGGCAGTGTCGCTAGGTATTGGCACAACAGTTGGCGCAGTTCATCCTCGTCATAGTTGCCAATGATAACCGCCTTGAAATTGGAGGCATCGCTGAAACGCTCCTGATAGATCTGCATGATGCGGTCATAGCTCACATGGTCCAGCGTCGATTGCACGACGGGCTCCATGCGCGGATGATGGCCGTAAAGGATGGCCCTGATGGAGTCGTTGTAGTCCACCTTGGGCGAGGCGTTCCTGTTGGTGAGGAATGAGCGGTTACGGCTGATGAACTCGTTAAATGCTGTGGTGTCGCGTCGTGGCGAGGTGAAATACAAGTGTGCCAGTTCAAACATGGTCTTCATGTCTTTTACCGATGAGGTGCCATTGATGCCCTGGCTCTTGGCGCTGACAGATGGACTGACGCGTACTGACTTGCCCGTGAGCATCTTGCGCAATGTGATGATGTCAAAGTCACCAACGCCCGCCTCGCTCACGCAACTGGAAATGAGGCTGAAGTTGGGGATATCCTCGTCACCGTATAGTGAGGTGCCGCCTGCGCCCTCCATTTCCAGCGAGACAGCGTCGGCGTTGAAATCGGTTTTGCGGGTATAGACCTTCATGCCGTTGGAGAGTGTGAACTCGGTGAAACCATGTTTAAAAGGCTTCTCACTGACAATCGTGCCAGGTTGAGGCAATTGCTCCATCAGCCTGTCGGCCAGCTGCTGCTCGGTGTAAGGTTCATAATTGAGGCGTTGGGCAGCCAGAATGACTTGTTCAATCTGAGCCTCGGAGGGCAGAACGACTTCCTGCTTGTCGGGAGCATACATAACTACGACCTGGTTCTGGTCGGTAATCAGGTCACGAGTCGCGGTATTGACTTCCTCAAGGGTGACATCACGGTCCAGTTTGCGGGTATTCTCCAATTCATATTCCACCGACACCAACGGCTCTCCCGTCAGGAAGTGGCTCACACAGGCGTTGACATAATGCGAGTTGCGGTAGTCGTCTCGCATGTTGTAGCGGCGCTCAGCGGCATTGAGATAAAGCTTCTTGGCGCGTTCCAATTCGCTCTGGGTAAAGCCATGCTGGCGGGCCTGCTCGGCAATGCCCACGGCGGCGATGATGCCGCCCAGGATGTTGTCCTGCTTGCAGCTGATACTCAAGGCAAAAGCCTCCTTGGTGCGGCTAATGAAGAAAGTCGATGCACGGCCTGTCGCGCTCTGGATGGGAGATCCAGGTTGCTGGCGCAGTTCGGCAAAACGGTCATTGAGCATGGTGCTGATGAGGTCATCGACATAACTGTCGCGCAGGTAGGACTCGTTGTCCTTCTCACTATCGGGCGTGGCCTCGCGCTTCTGATACAAGTGGCATAGCACGATGGGTTGCTCGGCGTCCTTCTTGATGGCGACAATCATCTTGTCATTGTCACCCACGGGATAATAGACGCGCTCGGCAGGTTTCTTGGGCATGGGGATGGACGAGAATACTTTCTTGATTTTCTTTTCCATCTTGTCCACATCAATGTCACCCACGACAACGATGGCCTGCAGATCGGGGCGGTACCATTTCTGGTAATAGTCGCGCAGGTCTTGATAGGGGAAATGGTCAACGATGTCCATCGAGCCGATGGGCATGCAGTCCTCATATTTTGTCCCTTGATAGATGATGGGCAGGACATCCTCCTGCATGCGTTGTACGGCCATCCCGGCACGGCGGGTGCGCCATTCCTCGTGGATGACGCCGCGCTCCTTGTCAATCTCCTCGTCCTCGAGCAGCAGGTAGTGGCTCCAGTCGTGGAGCACCAGCAGGCAAGAGTCGATGATTCCCTCGCGGGTGAGTGGTGCCGAGCCAATGTGATAGACTGTCTGGTCAATCGAGGTGTAGGCATTGAGATTAGCACCGAATTTCACACCGATGCTCTCGCACCAGGGCACGATGCCGGGCTTGCCGTTCTTGCCGGGAAAGTTCTTGGTGCCGTTAAAGGCCATGTGCTCCAGGAAATGGGCCAAGCCACGCTGGCGGGGCTCCTCAAGGATGGAACCGACGCGTTGCGCAATATAAAAGTCGGCAAGGCCGGCCTCCTTGGCGTTGTGGCGGATGTAGTAGGTCATCCCGTTCTTTAGCGTTCCCTTGCGCACATCAGGGTCTTGAGGCAACTGGGCTGCCGCCCACAAGGGCAGCAGCACCAGTGCAATCAATGATAGAATGTATCTTCTCATCTGTCTTACTTGTTGAGCAGTGAAGCGGGAGCCTCGGGAATGAAGTCATCGGTCGAGTTGTTGGTATCGATGTACTTGCCATTGGCATCCTGTTTGCGGATAACCGACTTATTGAAACGGGTCTCGTCACGGTCCACCTTACCGCAGTAGGTCCAGCCAGCGTCGATTGAGGCGTCGAGCACATTCCACTCGCGCACCGATTCCACGCTCAAGTTCACACCGTCGAGAATCCACTCGTTGGGCACCTTGTAGATGCCGCTCTTGGTCATCTCCTTGGAGAAGTCGCCGAACACAAACAGATAGGTAGCGTCATAGACATAATTCTCCAGCCAGTCTTCCTTGCTGGTCTGCATCTTGGCAATTGCCATCGAGTTGAAACCGCGGCTGTGGAATTGATAGATGGTGGCAGTGTAGCAATACCATTTGTCGAGATTGGGTGCATTGCCGTCAGGATCGGTGAAGTTGGGATTGGAAGTCTCGTCATAGAACTCAAAGTCGGCATCGCTCAGGTCGATAGAGTTGGGCTGCTCGGTTGTGTGGTTGATGGCGTTAACAGCCAGTTTGAGGCTTTGGCCCGGCTCAACGGGAACACTCTTGCCGTTACCGGGAATCATGTAGCAGGCCTGAACAGAGAAGTGGGTCGACATGATGTCGGGGGTATAGTCCTCCTTGGTGGTCGTCAGGAAGGCCGATTCAAGCACAGCAATGCTATCGGCATAGAGGGTGACATCGGAGTTGTTGGTGATGATGATGTACTGGTCACCACTGTAGGACTTGCCCTCGGGCGTTGTGGTTCCCGTGAAGAAAATCTCACTGATGACAAAGCCACCTTGGGCTGTAAAGGTCGAAACGACCATTTTCAGTTCGTGTGATGTCTCAGAAATTACAACATTTTCTGAGGTCACCTCAAAGTCCTTTTGTCCGGCAACGCCGTTGAGGGTGAAGTCAAGATGACCGGTAACAACTATGTTGTAGGTGCCTTGCTGCAAGTCGTTGCACATGATTTTATAACCATTGTCGTCCTTGACAAACTTGGCGCCTTCGATAGTGGTGACCTGCTTGGTCTGGACATTGGTCAATGTGGCGACCGCATTGCTGAGTGCAGTATTCTCCAGGTTGGCAGGAATCTCCAGGGTAACAATCGAGGTGGGGATGACGGGAATGGGGTCATCACTGCTGCAAGATGTTAAACACAGGGCTGCGGTGAGCATCATGATGATGCCGTTCAAGATAAACTTTTTCATTCTTTTTCTTTTGTTTTAATGAGTTGATTATTAATTGTTTGTTGTTAAAATGTGATTCCAATTGAACAGTGCAATGCCGTCTGATGCTCACGGACTGAGCAATGTGTCATGCCGCCTCCCACTGCGGCAAACAGTCCGTAGCGGGTCTGCTTCAAGGCGTAATCGGCACGCAGCTTGGCACCAAAATCGGTATAGTTGGCTGCAGCGAATTGATGCTTGTGCTGAATTAAGCGGGTAAAAGCTGCATCCATGTTGGCTAGTGGCATTTGCAGTTTGTCGCCTGTGTTGGCATAGTGCGAGGCATAGGCATCCACCGTCAGCAACCATTGGTCTGCCGGACGGATGAAGCACTGTCCCTGCAGCATGCCGTAAACATGGCTGGCATCCATCTGCCGATGCGGATAGACATATTCTTCACACACTTCTCTATATCCTGCTGTTATATTGATGTGCCAGTTACCTCGGCCATAAAGTGCTCCGGCATAGATGTCTAGAAGATGGCTTTTGTACATTGTCAAACAAGCGATAACAGGAAAGTAGCGGGCGTCAGATGTGCCGCCAATGTGTTCGTTGCCGGTACGCTTGGTATAGTCAATGTGTCCGAACACGGCTAGACGGGCATTCTTTTCTTTTTTCCAGCCTGCCGTGGCTCCAATGTGTTCGTTATACAGGTCGGTAAGCGGCATGGAATTGTATTCAGCGAGTTTGCGGTGATAGCGGTGCTCGTCAAGGGTGATGTCGGCATAGGGGCCATTGTGGTTGATAGGGGAGGCATGAAGCATGGCAGCAACGCCGCCACCGTCGTAATAGAGGCTGCGCTTATCGCCCGAGAAACGGCTATATTCTGTGCCTAGACCCGTCATCTGATACTCAGGAATAACACCTTCCTCATGGTAGAAAGCGACGCTGTTGGTCTGCTTGTAAATATTGCCCTCGACGGCGGCTCCAAGGCGATAACGCTTCAACTCATATCCGCAGCCCTGCCGCAAGGTCAAGTCGGTGACGATGCCCCTCATGCGTGGGTCACGGCTGCGGTATTCCTGCTCAGC
Organism: uncultured Prevotellaceae bacterium; assembly: GCA_900322135.1. Classification (GTDB taxonomy): domain Bacteria; phylum Bacteroidota; class Bacteroidia; order Bacteroidales; family Muribaculaceae; genus Sodaliphilus. The sequence continues at coordinate 4,118 of ONYP01000066.1, read as the reverse complement.
ACGCACGAGCATCTCTGCTCCCAGTAACCATCTATTGGCGCTGGTAGCATATCCACCCGAAACGCTGTAACGCTCGCGCCGTGTATCACCGCCCAGGGTGTCAGCGAGAATGTAAGGCTGCAGCAGGTGATAGTCGCTGGTGGAGTTCCACTTGATGTCGTGCACCTTGCCTGTCATGTAGGAAGCTTCGCCCCACACGGTAGACCGCCCGTTCAAGGGATGGAAAGTGCTCACCTTGAGGTGGGGCAGGGTATAGCCGTTGCCTTTCTCAGGAACAAAGGCTTGGGACTGGTGTTGAAGATTGATGCCCAACTCCAGTTGCGAGAATGGGGGTTGATAGCCCATGCCATGCAGGGCAGGGTTACGCATAGCTTCCAGTATGGGCAGTCTCCCTAACGAGGTGTGTTCGACCAGGGCCGAGTCGGCATTGGATGCCATCGCTGCCGCTTGAATGGTTATGAAGATGAGTATGAGCAAAAATTGGCGTTTCATGTCAGTCGAGGAAGATGGTTTTTAGGGTGACCTCATTGATGTCGCGACCGATGAATTCCACATAGTCGCTCTGGCAACGGAACTGGCGCATGCGGGTGGCATTGCCTGGCGACAGGCAGGTGGCAACACCTTCGATATCTATCTGATAAGCGCCACGCAGCAGTTCCACTGTCGCACTGGTACCGTTAAAGTCGGCACAGGTTACGACTTGGCGGGTGTTCACATTGGTCAGTTTCATTTGTGCCTGGACACTGGTGATAGTCTCGTCGCCATCAGCTGTAATGGTGATGCGTGCGGTGGTGAAAATGTCATCTTCCACAGGAGCACAGGCGGTGAGTAGTACGGTAATCGTAATCAGTAATATGGATAGGATGTTCTGTTTCATAGCTTGATGTTCATTTCCAGCCCGAAGTAAGGGGTTACATGGCGGCGGATGGTCGTGCCGCGACTGTCATAGTCGGGCGTGTAGTCCCACAGCTTGTTGCAGAACATGGCGACATGAAGGCGGTCGTCAAAGAGTTTCTTGGTGACCTTCATATTCATGTTCATAGCGAACGGGACATTGTTTTTCTCGAACAGCGAGGGGGTGTAGTCCCTGACGAGCCAGCGCAGGTACATGTCGTCGGCATCGCTGTCTTGCCAATCGTGAATGCTGCCGTCGGGGGCGATGTACTGGACAGGATAGTTGCTGACCTCCTTGCGCTGGGAAGAGGTGAACCACAGGCATTGTGCTGAGATGGAGAAGCCCAGCTTGAGGCGAGGCACATCGGTGTCGAGCGTGAAATTGGTGTTGAATGACTCCCTCACCGAGCCGTCATCGTTGGCATACAGTCCCACATATTGGATCTGTCTATTGTCAATCACCTGACTCGGGCGGTAGGAATCCACAATGGAATTATTGTAGGTTGTGCGGAAGTAGGCACCGTTAATGGTCAGGCGTGTCAGGATGATGGGGAAACGCTTGGTTTCAAGGGTGTACTCAATGCCCTCCTTCAGCGTCATGCTGCCGTTGGTGTAGTTGCCATAGCCTGCCAGTTCATTGATGAGTGTGAATGGCAGGTCCTCGAGACTGGGTTGCGCTGTGAGGCTCGAGGCGTCGATGCCACTGGCGTCATATTGCTTGTATTGAAAAGTCCGATAATAGGATTGCATGCGGAATCCCGATGCCATCTTCTCTCGGAATGCCGTAATGGCCAGCCTGTTGCCGCCAATGTTGATGTCGATCGACAGCTCTTTTTTGAGGTTGCGGGCTGGTTCTAGGGCTGTGTTGCGCGGATTGACGATATAGGTCATCAGGTTGATGCGGCGGTAGTCGGGATTGTCGTGATAGTAATTCAACTGGATGAAGTCGATGTAGAGCAGGTCGGGAAACAACTGCTCCATAGTGGGCATCTTGGTGTGTTGGCCGATGCCTCCAGCAATGCGGATGAAAGCCGGTTGACCGAAGAGCGACAATCTTGGCAATGTGTAGCCGATATTCACACGCGGGTCCCAGTAAAGTCTGCCATTCATCTTGTAGGCTTGGTCCAGATTGAGCATCATGGTGCCTCTGATGCCTGCCGATATTTCAAACGAGCCTATGGCAGTGGGCCACTTGAGGCTCTCTTCGGCATAAGCAGATAGGCGATGATTGGCGGGAATCTCCTTGAGGGAACGAGCCCGTGACGAGATGCTGGTATATACTGGAGTGTGTGGGTCGAACACCTGTCCGCGCCCCAGGTTCTTATCCATGTTCCAATCCACACCCAGCAGCAGAGTGTTGGATAGGCGGTTGTTAGGAATCTGCAGTCGGGCATTCAGTTTGACATAGGCGTTGAGTGGCTTGCCTTCCACCTCATGATGCCCCAGATACTTGAATGGTAAAATGTAAGCATCATTCTCACCCTCGTCTTTGGACAGGGGAGCAACGGTCATGCGCGACAGTTGCATCAGCCGTGTGCGTTCAATCAAGTCGTTCTCGAGTGATGTGGAAACCGTCAACTCTGCTGACTTGAACCATGAATTTTGTTTGCTTTTGTATTGCAAGGCATTCAGCAGGGCATAGCGGTTGTAGCTAGACCGATAGGAGTCCTCGGCGCTATAGGTCTGGTCGATGTCCTCCTTGTCGTTGTCGAGCGACCTGGAAAAGTCAATATTGGTCGAGAGGGTGAGGCTGTAATCCCCATGTTCCCAGCTTTTTCTCAATCGGGTGGAGAATGTCACTCGCTTGTAGTTCTCCAATCGGTTGCGAGGGTCGGCCTTAGCATCCAGGTAATCGGCGCTCACATTTAGGGTTAGGTGGTGTCTCTCCCATTCAAAATCTTTGGCGCCATAGAACAGTTTGGAGCCCATGTCGGCTTTAAGGCGGAATTTCAGGTCGTGGCCTCCACGGCGGCGTTCTATTTTCACCAGTCCGCTGGTCAGGTCACCATATTCTACCGACGGAATGCCGCGCACAATCTCGACACTCTCGATGTCGTCGGTCGAGATGCCACGCATGTCCACACCGGCGTTGGTGTTGTCACGGCTGGTGGACATATCATCCCAAGCACCGGCAAGATACTGCATGTTGGCACCCGTCGAGATGGGTGCTCCGTCAATGATGAAGCTGGTGCCCAGCGAGGATGTGGCATAGTTGCTGTTGCCTGTCGAAATCTCCCGGATGTGAATGTTGTTGGGAGCGTTTAGAGACGGGTCATGGCTCAGGCCGCCCGGTAACAACTCCAGCAAATCAGAGAAACTTGATGGCTGCAAGTGCTCCATGGCGTGTTTCTCAATTTTGGACGATGTCGTTAACCCACGGTTCTCCTGGGCCGTTACCACCACTTCACCCAACTGGCTCAATTCGGCATGCAGCAGGTAGCGACCATCGGCGGTGGGTGCAGTTGTAAGCGTCTTGTACCCGATAGAGGAAATTCTTAATCGGACCTCATTATTTTTAGGTATGGTAAAGGTGCCGTCAGCCTGAGTGACAGTAAGGGCTTTGCCCAGTTTCACATCGGTAATGGTGGCGCCGATGACGGGCTCCAAAGTCTCGCTATCAAGCACGGTCCCATGTATCAAACCCTGTGCATCAGCGGCTTGCGCAACCAGTACCGACAAGACCAGTATGATATATCTAATCAGTTGCATTTCAGTGATTTTGGAGTATAAAATTACTCTTGTTTACCCCAAATCACAATACCTAAAAATGAGGTAATGCCTAAGACTCCACCGACGGCATCGTTACTCCGCACCCCTCATCGGGCGCGCCATGTTTTTTAGGGGAAGTTGGTGATGAAATTTTAGAAGAAAAGGCACCTAATTTCGTCGAAAAATCTCTGAATTCCAGCGCCTAAATTGGAAGCGTGATCCCGTCGGTACTGTCGAGCGGTATCTCAAGAGCCGCTACGATGCGTTAAAAGATTGTGATTTTGTGATTTAAGAGCGGCCGCCATCCTGTAATAAACGCCCCATACCCAAGGCCGCTCGACCTGGTGCTCACTCCGAACGGATTCGGCATCGTGAGCAACCAGAATATCGCTCCGGCAAGCCCGCATAGGATATCGAGGCTCCTCGGCTCGCTGGAGACGAGCCGGGATATCGCCATCGAGCAGTTGATCCACAACCTGTTCCTCAACAGCACCTGGAGCGCCAGCCCCAAGCGG